>NZ_JBMKKT010000101.1:0-156154 GCF_049239625.1 Tenacibaculum sp. MEBiC06402 | reverse complement strand
ATCTGATGTCTCTGTAACGCTTCCGTTTGTAGGACCAGTAGTTAAACTATAGTCCTCTCCATCGCCGCCATCTCCACCTAAATAATCATTCGCGCTTACAGTAATTGAAACGTTAGTATCCTCATCCAATGAAGCATAATCATCATTTGCTGTTGGAGTGCTTACCAATAAGCAATTTGAGGCATCATTTAAGTTCGAATAATCAACTGAACCGTCTGATAATCTATCAATAAAAGACTGGTTTTCATCCGAATTGGCGTATCCTGGTGTTCTACCTGAAGAGCCAGATCTAACAAAATTTCCCGAATCTTCCCAATCACCACATTGAAAAGCAAAAGTACTACCAGTTCCTCCTGCTCCTAAATTAAAACTAGAACCTCCACAAGGGAAAGTAGGGAAAGGCGCGGTTACATCACCATAAGCAAAACCATGATAAAAAGTACCATCAGGCTTTCTTGTTTGCGCAGCATCTCCCCCATTTCTAAAGGCTGTTCTTGACCATGTGGAAGTCGTAGGTGTAGTACATGGCACATATGAAGGATCGCTTGATGTTGGATTAGAACTACACCCGCTTAAAGAACTATGATTTCCTGGTAAGATATAGACACCATCACCATTACTATCTGTAGGGTCATCTGGTCCTATATTTGGGTCTTTAGCACCTGAAGCATTATTATAAATAACAATTAAAGAACCAGGTGGTACACTGTTAAAAGCACTACCAAAAACAATATATCCTGAAGCAATACCAACTCCTGTAGTACTTCCTTCAAAATCACCATTATTATCATCAAAAATCCAACCAGTTAAATCAACATTGGTTGTTGGGTTCGAAGGGTCGCCAACAACTAATAATTCAACCCAATCCTCAGAGCCTGAGCTACCATTAGAAGCTTCGTTAACAATTAGACCCGCTTCAATAAGACAAGCATTTATTGTTATACTTACAGTTGCCGTATCTGTATCACCATCTACATCTGTAATAGTGTACGTGAAACTGTCTGTTCCATTAAAACTAGTATTAGGTGTGTACAAAAATACTCCATCCGATGTTTCAGTCACTGTACCATTTGATGGGCTCGTAGTTAAACTAAAATCATCTCCATCTCCTCCGTCTCCTCCAACACTATCATTACCGCTAACTGTAATAGAAACTGTTCCATTTTCAGTTACCGTAGCCGTGTCATCATTTGCCGTTGGTGTATCGTTTACTGGCGTAACTGTAATGGTAACCGTAGCACTTGAACAGTTTGCTGGAGTCGCGTTATCACATACTTCATATGAGAAGGTATCTGTCCCATTAAATTCTAGATTAGGTATATAAGTAACAATATCATCATTTGGGTCAGCATTTCCCCCATCATTAATTGTGACTGTACCGTTGCTAGGTGCACTAATAATTGTTAGTGAACCATCAGTGGGAACATTTGGATCATTTGCTAAAATATCTATTACTACAGAATCATCCTCAGCAACAGTTGCCGTATCGTCTACCGCAGAACCATTAATAGTGATGATTAAATTTGCAGAATCCGTGTTTCCTGAAGCATCTAAAGAATCTATAAGAACGTAAGGTATCGTATCTGTTAATGTGTTACCAACTAATAAGTTTATAACATCAAGATTCGCAGGGTCTAAAGTATAAGTGTAAGTACCATCTCCATTTAGAGTTATAAACCCATATGTTGTGGGAGTAAGAACTCCAACATTCAAAGTACTTCCGTTAACTTGATATATTCTAGGAACTGCTGTAGACTGCCAATTAAAATCAGTCACACCAGCAATTTGATTTCCTAAATCTAAGATTGTAGCATCAGGTCCGTAATTATATGATAAGACAACCTGATCTACAGGTTGATCAAAGAAAAAATTAACATTTCCATGAGCATCCTCTGGCGGAACAGAGCCAGTACCATAAAATGTATCAGCACCGACCTGAACAACTGAACCAGGAACCTGAGGAGTGTAAACTATATTTGTACCTCCAAGGTTCCCTGTTACTGTCATTTGATCTTGCCATGTATCTCCTTGTGAATAATCTATATCTGTTATAGTAAATGACAAACCAACTACTGGCTCACTAAAATCAACTGTTAGTGTTGTAGCAGTATTAGGATTTGTAGAAGGATCAGTATTAAACAATAAATAACCTGTATGACCTCCATTTGTAGATGTTGTTAAAGCAATTTGATTTAAAGCAGTTCCTATTCCATCAGGATCTGCAGAGGTAAAATCTAAAGTAACTCCTGAAATTGTTCTTGAAAGTCCATTAACAACCTGACCATTAGTAAATTCATTTTCCCAAATTAATTGTGACAGTAATCTATCTCCTGAATCCTGTCCAAATCCATCATCGTCAAAAATTACATTTCCCGAAGCTGAGGGAGAAGTTGATACTGTTACTTCATTTGTATTATCTGTTGCTACGGGCAATTCATCAACACCATTAATAGTTATCACGATAAATCCATAATCAGTATTTCCATTAATATCTTGTACAGCGTAAGAAATAATATCAGTTAAAGAAGATCCAGATTGCAATCCTCTAACAGTTATATTATTCGTATCTACGGTATAGCTATAATTACCGTTAGACTGCACTGTTATAGTACCATACGTAGTAACAAAAGCACTTCCTACTGCGCCTGAAAAACCGTTAACTTCTGAAATGCTCAGTACATCTCCAACTGTTAAATCTGTATCATTAGCCTCCAAATCTCCTGTAACTGGAGTAACAGAATTAGCAATAATTGAATTTGAATCATCAACAGCGTTTGGAAAATATTGCACATTAATAAAGGAATTTGCTGAACCAGTTGCACCTGTTCCGTCTTCAGTAACGGAAACAGCAACAGTTCTAATTCCTTCAGTGGCCCCACCAGCTCCTAATTGATTTCCATATTGAAAAAAAGAAAGAAATGAAATAAAGTTTGCAGTTGGGATGACACCTCCTACTGAATCTACGATATTAAAAACCCCTGGTGAGGGATTTGAAATGACTAAAGTATTTCCTCCGTAAGTAGCATTAAGTGTTGCATTTGTAGTAGAAAGATCAAATACTCCAACAAAAGCACCACCTCCATCAAAAAGACCAATTAACTCATTACTTCCATCTGCAACACCCGAAAAAGTTAAACTCGCACTAATAATGTTTCCTGTGTCCGTTGTTATTGTCGTTCCGAATTCAATAATTGGCCCGACCGAACCGGAAGTTGGTTCAGATGTAATATTAGCATCTACTCCAGCCCCATCGCCATTTAAATCTACACTGGTAACCGCAAAAGGATTAGAAATCAATCTTTTTAAAAACGAAGTACTGTTATTACTATTTTGTTTAGTGAAAGTATTATTATAAATGTAATGATCGTTATAAGAGGTACTACTTTTTACTAATGTTTTCTTACTTAACCTTTTCGGATTCGTTTTATCTAGCGAATAAGCATATTGACCAAATAATAAAGAGAAAAACAACATCACTGTTATATTCTTTATTGTCAATTTATTATAGCACTGATACAATAAAATAATGAAATCTCCTTTTTTATTAATACTTTTGCTCGCTTTCCTATATGGATTTAGAAAAAGGCTGCGAATTACAAAGAGCATCTTTTTTAATATATCAAAGAATCTTTTTTGATTTTTTGACATGAGAACATTAAGATATTTAAACATAATAATCAGTATTATATTGATTGTTATACACTACCCTGCTTTTGTAGCCGCTCGCCAAAGTGTTACAATTGCGGGGTTTATTTTATATAGTTTTACACCCTTCAAAACTGGTGTATTATAAACGTTATCAACATGCCAATTTCAGCATCTGACAAAATAAATTCTTTAGAAAAAACTGAGAGTTTGGTATACTTTCTCTTTGACACTCATTAATTCGGGGGAATTTAGTTTAGCCAATTTTATTTTATTCCAATTAGTTTGAGTCGTACTAAAAGATTCAAGCCAATGAAAACAAATTCTATTTTGTAATCCTACTATAACCATAATCTCAATTTTAAATATGAGTAATATCACTATAATAGATAGTAGTTGTTTGGTCATTATAATAATTACATTTTAAACCTACGTAATACCTTATAACGACTCTAATATAAAAATTTATTAACAAATGTTAACAGTTTTTTTAGACGAATTGAAAAAAACGAACTTTAAACGAATATTAACATTTGTTAATTGGACATTTTATGAAAAAGTCACATCAAGAAAAAAATTAGAAATTTCTTTCTTCTTTTAACCTCTCATAAGCATTTTGAATATTCTGAAATTTTTGTTTAGCAACCTTCATGTGCTCCTCACCAATATCCTGTAATCTGTCAGGATGATATTTCTTAGCCATTCTTCGGTATGCCTTTTTGATTTCATCAACTGATGCTTCTTTTTCTATTTCCAATATTTTGTAAGCAGCATCTGCTTCATTATAGAACATTGCCTTGATAGATTCATAATCTCTATCATTTATATATAAGTATCCAGCAATTTTTCGGATTACTTCTTCTTCAGAAGCTTCCACAATTTCATCTGCCTGCGCTATTCCAAATAGAAAATGAATTAACTGCAATCTTGAAGAATGAGACATGTGCTCGCGAATTTGAATACAAACTTGTCTCGTTGATACCTCTTTCTTTATAACTCCATTAAACAATTTAAAAGCTCTATTAGCTCTTTCTTTTCCATATAAATCTGTAAAATGAGTTCTTACAAAATCTAATTCTCTTTTATCTACATTTCCATCAGATTTTATTACAACCGATGCTAGCACCAACAAACTAATTTCAAAATCGCCAGAAGTTGAAGATTTAGCTTTCGATTTTGTTTTAATTTTCCTTCTATAACTGTCTTGTTCTTTTTTGTATTCTTGTTCACTTACTCCACTATCAATAACACTTCCTATTGCATAACCAATAAGCGCTCCAATAGGACCACCTAATGTGAAACCTAATCCTGCTCCTAACCATTTCGTAAAACTTCCCATTTCTAATTTTTTAATAATTTCAAATATAATGAGATTATAAGTATCTTTGCAGTCTAAAAAAAGATAATTCATATGTATCCAGAAGAATTAGTAAAACCAATGCGTGATCAATTAATTGACGCTGGTTTTGAAGCGTTATATAGTGCCGAAGATGTAGATAGTGCTTTGGCAAAAGAAGGAACTACTTTAGTAATGGTAAACTCTGTTTGTGGTTGTGCTGCAGGTACTGCAAGACCAGGAACGATTGCTTCTATTCAAGGAGATAAAAAGCCTGATCATTTAACAACAGTTTTTGCTGGTGTTGAAAAAGAATCTACGGCAAAAGCTCGTGAATATATGATTCCTTTTCCTCCATCTTCTCCAGCAGTTGCTTTGTTTAAAGATGGTAAGTTAGTACACATGTTAGAAAGACATCATATTGAGGGGCGTTCGGCTCAAATGATTGCAGAAAATTTATCTCAAGCATACGAAGAGTTCTGCTAGATTGTATTAAAATGAAAAAACTAAATCCGCTCTAAGAGTGGATTTTTTTATGCTTACTTTTGAAGCGTTAAATATTTTGTATTGAAAAATCAGCAACATATTATAATTTTTAGGTTATCTGCAATGGGAGATGTTGCTATGACAGTACCAGTTATAAAATCTTTTGTACAGCAATATCCTGAAGTTAAAATTACTTTTGTTTCAAGAAGTTTTTTACAACCTCTTTTTAGCGATATTGATAACGTATCCTTCTTTGCTGTTGACACTAAGAATAATCATAAAGGTTTTCTTGGGTTGATTAGCTTGTTTAAAGAACTAAAATCTTTACAACCGACTCATTTTGCTGATTTCCATAATGTACTTCGATCTAAGATTATCCGTGTTTTATTCTCTCTTTTTTCCAAAGTCAGAATTGCTAAAATTGATAAGGGAAGAAAAGACAAGAAGGCTTTAACAAGAGAGAAAAATAAAGTTTTCAAACAGCTAAAAACAAGCCACCAACGTTATGCTGATGTTTTAAACGAACTAGGTTTTACAACTAAAATCGAAAAAGACATTCTTCAAAGCAACCAAGGGCTTAGTAAAAAGAATATTGAGCTATTTGGCGAAAAGAAAAAGAAGTGGATCGGAATTGCTCCTTTTGCAGCATTTCCCTCTAAAACGTATCCAGCGGATTTGATGCTCGAAGTAATTGAAGGACTATCAAAAGAAAATGTGCGCTTATTTTTATTTGGTGGAAAAGCCGATATAGATAAACTCCAACCAATTGAAAGTAAGTTTAGCAATGTAACTTCTGTAGCAGGAAAGCTGGGTGGTTTAACTAATGAATTAAACTTAATTGCCAATCTTGATGCAATGCTTTCTATGGATAGTGGAAATGCTCATTTTGCCGCTATGCTAGGAATTAAAACAATTACGCTTTGGGGTAGTACACATCCTTATGCCGGTTTCGCTCCTTTTAATCAACCTAATGATTATTGTATACTTCCTAATTTAGAAAAATATCCTTTACTACCGACTTCTATTTATGGCAATGAAACAACTCCAGGTTACGAAAATGTAATGAGGTCAATTTCTCCTAACATGGTAATTAAAAAAATTAAAGAAGTTATTTAAAAAGATAAAGCACCACTTTCGTGATGCTTTATGATAGTATATAGTAAGTTTTTATATCATTTACCTTAATCTACTAATGGTGGAATTCTTAAAACCTGTCCTGGATAAATTTTGTCTGGGTGCTTTAACATTGGTTTGTTAGCTTCAAAAATAACTGGATACTTCATAGCATCACCGTAAAATTCTTTAGCAATTTTACCTAAAGTATCACCACTAACAACGGTGTGAAATTGTGCCATTTCTTCTTCAGCTATCTCTTCAACTTCAGCAACAGTCATATTATCTTCAACAGTAGCAATACCTTCAGTATTACCAACTACTAAAACAACTTTTTCTTTAGTTGCTAAATCTGCAGCTTCTCCTGTAATTGTTGCTTTATCATCATCAACACTAACGTTTAAGTCAGCAACAGATAATTCTAACGCATTTACAGCATCAACTAATTTACCAGCTTTTTCAGCAGCCTCTTCTTCAGTTGTTTTTCCGATTCCAAAAACTTTTGCTCCAGCATTTTTAATAAATGAAAATAAACCCATTTCTTTTAATTTTTTGTTATTAATAATTATTTATTCGTATCAGCAATATACAAATTTTATACCATAATTATTAATCATTTTCTTCGTTGAATGAATTCCAACCTTGTGCTTTTAACTTTATAGACTGATTCGCACGAGTAACCAAATTCATACCTTGATTCTCCTCAGTGATATGTCCAATAACTGTTAAATTAGGATTTGCTTTGATTTTATCGAAATCATTAATAGAAATGGTGAATAACAATTCGTAATCTTCTCCTCCACTTAAAGCCACCATAGTTGAATCGATGTTAAATTCTTCACAAGTTGAAATTACTTGAGGGTCTAACGGTAATTTATCCTCAAAAATATTACACCCAACTTTACTTTGTGTACAGATATGCATAATTTCAGATGATAATCCATCCGAAATATCAATCATCGCCGTTGGTTTAACCTCTAATTCTTTTAATATTCTTGGAATATCTTTTCTGGCTTCTGGCTTTAATTGTCGTTCTATTAAATAAGAATAATTTTCCAGATCAGGTTGACTTTGAGGGTTTACTTTGAAAACTTCTTTCTCTCTTTCTAAAACTTGTAGTCCTAAATATGCCGCACCTACATCTCCAGAAACAACAATTAAATCATTCGGCTTAGCTCCGTTTCTGTAAACTACATCTTCCTCAATTGCTTTACCAATAGCAGTGATAGAAATCAACATTCCTTTTGTTGATGACGTGGTATCTCCTCCAATTAAATCCACATTATAAGTTTCACAAGCTAATTGGATACCAGCATACAATTCTTCAATAGCTTCTAGTGGAAACCTATTAGACACAGCAATAGAAACCGTTATTTGTTCAGCCTCGGCATTCATTGCATATACATCAGAAAGATTTACCATGACTGACTTATATCCCAAGTGTTTCAAGGGCATATAACTTAAATCAAAATGTACTCCTTCTATTAACAAATCAGTAGTAATTAAAGTTTGCTTTTCTGAACTTGACAGTACTGCACAGTCATCACCAACTGCTTTTTTGGTTGAAGCATGATGAATTTTAAAATTTTTGGTCAAATGTTCAATTAAACCAAACTCACCCAACTCAGCTAATGAGGTTCTTTGTCTATTTTTATCTTCTAACATGCTGCAAAGATACTATTAGATTGTAAAAATTAACAGAATTATAGATATACTTATGTGTAAATTTCTTAAAATTAGGGTTTTTATTGTTAGAACTGTTATAGACTTAAACAAAGCTATTAATTTCATACTTTTGTTGTTAAGGCCTTTTAAAATTTCCTCATGAAGAAATTATTACAAATAGTTGCAGTATTTATATTCTACCCAAATATGAATATCAGCTCACAAACACCTTGTGATGGAACTGGTTTTGCAGGTTCTTACCCTTGCAGTAACTACGACTTAATGTCAACTATTGATATTGCAACACTCTCTGGTTCTAGTGCTGCCGAAGGTAGTGATATTTGGGGATGGACAGATTCCACAACAAATAAAGAATATGCGTTGGTAGCGATGACCAATGGAACAGCTTTTGTAGATATAACCGACCCAGTAAATCCAATATTTTTAGGGCGTTTAAATACGAATACTTCAAATAATGCGTGGCGTGATGTAAAAGTCTATGATAATCATGCTTTTATTGTCGGAGATAATGTTGGCGCTCATGGTATGCAGGTTTTTGATTTAACCAGACTAAGAAATGTTACTTCTCCTCCACAAATTTTTACTGCCGATGCGATATATAATGGTGTAACCAGTTGCCACAATATTGTTATTAATGAAAGTTCGAGTTATGCCTACTTGGTTGGCTGTAATACCTTTAGTGGTGGACCTACTTTTGTTGATATTTCTGATCCAAAAAACCCTGTTGCCGCTGGCGGTTATGCTACCGAAGGATACACTCATGATGCTCAGGTAATTACATACAACGGACCTGATGCATCATATACAGGCAAAGAAATTTTAATCGCTAGTAATGGAAATAATGGAGGTTCAAATGATATATTAATACTTGATGTTACCGATAAATCGAGTCCTCAATTTATTTCAAAAATTTCGTATCCAAATGCAGAATATACGCATCAAGGATGGTTTACTGAAGATCATCGATATTTTATTTTAGGAGACGAACTAGATGAACAACGGACAGGAACTAATACTCGAGCTATTATTTTCGATCTTTCTGATTTAGATTTACCAGTATTATCATCAACCTACACGGCACCGCATGAAGCAATTGACCATAACGGGTATGTTAAAGGAAGCGAATATTTCCTGGCAAATTACAGGGCTGGAATGAGAGTATTAGACATCACAAATATTTCCAGCACAACGAATCCTATGACAGAAGTTGGTTATTTTGATACATATCCAGCAAATAATAATGTAGGCTTCAATGGAGTTTGGAGTATCTATCCTTATTTTGCAAGCGAAAACATTATTATTAATGATATTGAACAAGGCTTATTTATTGTTCGAAAAAGTAGAACATTATCTGTACCTGACCAACAAATAAGCTCAAAGAAAATCACCATTTACCCAAATCCTGCGGATAGAGCTCCTATAATTTCTTCAAACACAATTATTGAATCTATTGAAGCATTTACTATTCTTGGTAAAAAAGTCTATCAAAAAGAAAATATTAATCGTAACGATTTCGTTTTACCAATAAACAACCTCGCCAAAGGAATTTATCTAGTGAAAATAAATGGTACTATTGGTAAAAAGTTAATCATTAAATAATCTCAAATTAATTCGTGAAACACTTTACTTTACTTTTAATCTTATTGGCTGTCATTGGATGCGGTGAAGGAGATATCAACTTAAACGACGCATTAAACCCCAATACTGGTATTAAAGTTGACTTTGTAAAAACTTTTGGTGGAAATGGTAACGACATAGGAAATTCTGTAATAGCCACCAATGACGGTGGATACGCTATTCTAGGTTACACCAGTAGTACGGATGGAGATATCACCTCTAAAACTTCAGATGATACCGATTTTCTACTCTTGAAATATGATAGTCAAGATGAGTTACAATGGTACAAATTGTATGGTGGGTCAAACGACGATAGAGGAAATCAAATATTAACGACCCTAGATAATGGATTTGTAGTATTTGGATTTAGTAACAGCAACGATAATGACGTTACCGAAAATAATGGAAATTCAGACTTTTGGGTTTCTAAATTGGATGCATCGGGTACTATCCAATGGGAAAAATCATTTGGCTTTTCAGGAAGAGATTATGGAACCTCTCTTACGTTAACTTCAGATGGTGGTTTTTTACTGGTTGGTGAACTAGATGTTACCGCTTCTGGTGGACAAGGAAATTCAGCAGCTGCAAGACAACATGCTGGTGGTGATTTTTGGGCGATTAAGTTAGATGCTAATGGAACAAAAGAATGGAGTAAATATTATGGAGGATCTTTTTCTGACACTCCACAAGGAGTGGTGCAATTAGACGATGGTAGTTATATCTTTTCCGGATTTTCTGATAGTAGTGATGTAGATATTACGGATAATAAAGGTTCTTATGACTTTTGGATTATCAAGATTAATAGCACGGGAACACTAATTTGGAGAAAGAATTTTGGAGGAACTGAAATTGATGAATCTTATGATATCAAGAAAACTCCAGATGGTAATCTAATACTTGTTGGTGATACTAGAAGTTCTGATAAAGATGTTTCTAGAAATAACGGAGGAGCAGATTTGTGGGTTATTAAAATCACACCTGATGGAGATTTAGTTTGGCAAAAGAATTTTGGAGGAAGTAATTTTGATGCGGGAAGAGCTGTAAAGAATACTGCTGATGGTGGTTTTGTTATTTGCGGTAGTTCGAGAAGTTCTGATAGAGACTTTATAAACAAAGGACAAAATGATGCGTGGGTAATAAAAATTTCGGCTTCGGGTTCAACTGAATGGCAACAATTTGTGGGAGGAACCGAAATTGATATTTTATATGATGTTGTAGAAACAAGTAACGGATCATTTATTGCAGTTGGAGAATCTACCAGTAACGATGAAGACATAGAAGAAAACAAGGGCTTTTCTGATTTATTAATGATTAAAATTCAGTAATGATTAAAAAACTGACATACATTTTCGTTATATTAATCCTAACCTGGTCTTGTTCTAGCGATAGTGATGAAACTATTCAAAATAAAAAAATCACGATTAATTTTATTCATGAATGGGATGGAACGCCTGTTACGAAAGATGATTTTAACGACATTAAGTTCAAAAATGAAAATGGCGACTCTCTAAGTATTGAAAAATATCGTTATGTAATATCGGATATTAAGTTAGTTGACCCTTCTGGTTTTGAAACTCCTCTAAAAGATTACTTATTCATAGACTTAGGTGAGGAACAAAATTTATCTTACTCGTTAGAAGATTTAATTTTAGATAGAACATATTCCTTAAGGTTTACGTTTGGTTTTACCGATGATGATAATCAAGATGGAGTTTACTTGGATTTAAATTCTGCTAATTTTAATGTTTCCGAAGGATTAGGAGGCGGCTATCATTACATGCAGTTTGACGGTAAATATAAAACAGAGACCACCACTACTCCGTCAGGTTTTAACTATCATGCTATTCGAGCTGTTGATAATACAGATCCCGCTAACTTGGTATTTCAAGATACTTCTTTTACAGTTAGTTTGACTGATATTTGGTTAAACTCCACTAATGAAATCATCAATGTTAAAGTGAATATTGCTGAGTGGTTTAAAAATCCAAACATTTGGAAATTAGACGAGTTAAACCAGGGACTCATGCCTAATTTTGATGCGCAAATTTTAATGAATGGAAACGGAAAATCAGTTTTTAGCTTATAAATGAGATATTGGTGGATATATTGTTTTGTAACTTTCTTTTTAATTTCTTGCTCTTCTGAGGAATCTAATGAGCCTTTTGATAACGGTGGTTATACTCCTGTACAAATTGATTTAGAAATCCCGCAACTATTTCAAGACAAGCTTTTAGCGCCACTAATTCCAAATAATAATCCTCAAACTCAAGAAGGAATTGACTTAGGAAAAAAATTGTTTTTTGACCCTATTTTATCCTCAGACGAATCTATTTCTTGTGCTAGTTGTCACAATCCTCAAAAATCATTTGCAGATAACCTCCAATTCAGTAAAGGTGTCAACGATGCTATTGGTACTCGAAATTCTATGCCTCTTTTTAATTTAGCTTGGAATTTTGACGACAAATTTGCTTGGGATGGAAAAGAATTAAGTTTAGAAAGACAAGCTTTTGAACCTGTTACTAATCATGTTGAAATGAATAATGACTGGGAACAAATAGCAGTAAAACTAATTAATCATGCTGAATATCCTGAGTTATTTAAAAAAGCTTTTGGCAATATTCCTATTGATTCAAACTTAGTTGTAAAAGCAATCGCTCAATTTGAAAGAACATTAATATCGGGGAACTCAAAGTTCGATAAATTTCTTAGGAATGAAGTTAGTTTAACTCCAGAAGAACAAAATGGTTTTGATATTTTTATGGATGAAAATAGAGGTGATTGTTTTCATTGTCATGGAAGCAACAATAATCCACTTTGGACAGACAACAAATTCCATAATAACGGACTAGATGCCACCTTTACCGATTTAGGTTTAGGGGCAGTTACTGGTGATGCTAGCGACAACGGTAAGTTTAAAACTCCATCATTGAGAAATTTAGAGTTTACTGCTCCGTATATGCATGACGGGCGATTTGCGACTTTAGAAGAAGTTATTAATCATTATTCAGAAGGATTAAAAAACTCACCAACCATCTCTCCATTAATGAAAAAAGTGAGTCAAGGTGGTGTTCAATTATCACCACAAGATAAGTCCGATTTAAAAGTTTTTTTACTCACACTCACCGATTCCGATTTTATAAATAATCCTGCTTTTCAGCTTCCATAAGTTTTTTTGATTATCGTATCATTTTAAACAGTAAACAAAACCTTGGAGAATCATTGTTATGTCGTATATTTGCAGTCCAATTTAGATTTAATCTAGTTATATGATAAAAGTTTCAGACACAGCTAAAAAGAAAGTTATTGAGTTAATGACCGATGATGGCTTCGATGCAACTACTGATTTTGTTCGTGTAGGTGTTAAAAGTGGTGGTTGTTCAGGACTTTCTTACGATTTAAATTTTGACAATTCACAAGGGGAAACTGATAAAATTTTTGAAGACAATGGTGTAAAAATTATTGTTGACAAAAAAAGTTTCCTGTATTTGGTTGGTACAACACTAGAATATTCTGGTGGTTTAAATGGTAAAGGATTTGTTTTCAATAATCCTAATGCCAATAGAACATGTGGATGCGGAGAGAGTTTTTCTCTGTAATTAATATCATTAACTGAAAACAGCTTCAATGAGCAAGTATACTGAAGACGATTTAAGAGAAGAGTTAAAAACCAAAGAATACGAGTACGGTTTTTATACAGATATTGAAAGTGAAAAGTTTCCAAAAGGACTAAATGAAGACATCGTTCGTGCAATTTCTAAAAAGAAAAACGAACCAGAATGGATGACGGAATGGAGATTAGAAGCTTTTAAAGTTTGGAAACAAATGGAAGAGCCTGAGTGGGCAAACGTTACCTATCCTAAGCCAAACTTTCAGGATATTTCCTATTATTCTGCACCAAAAAAGAAACCTAAATTAAATAGTTTAGACGAAGTAGATCCAGAAATGTTGGCTACTTTCGAGAAACTAGGTATTTCTTTAGAAGAACAAAAAAGATTAGCAAATGTTGCTGTAGATATTGTAATGGATTCTGTTTCTGTTGCTACTACATTTAAAGAAACATTAGCTGAAAAAGGAATTATATTCATGCCAATTTCGGAAGCTATTCAAGAACATCCTGAATTAGTTAAGAAATATATCGGTTCTGTAGTTCCTACAACTGATAACTTTTATGCAGCATTAAATTCTGCTGTATTCT
Organism: Tenacibaculum sp. MEBiC06402; assembly: GCF_049239625.1. Classification (NCBI taxonomy): domain Bacteria; kingdom Pseudomonadati; phylum Bacteroidota; class Flavobacteriia; order Flavobacteriales; family Flavobacteriaceae; genus Tenacibaculum; species Tenacibaculum sp. MEBiC06402. Next base: position 142,076 of record NZ_JBMKKT010000101.1, on the reverse strand, counting down.
CAGATGGTTCTTTCTGTTATATTCCAAAAGGAGTTCGTTGTCCAATGGAATTATCTACTTACTTCAGAATTAATGAAGGGGGAACAGGACAATTCGAAAGAACTTTAGTGATTGCCGATGAAGGTAGTTACGTTTCTTATTTAGAAGGATGTACTGCGCCTCAACGTGATGAAAATCAATTACACGCAGCTGTAGTTGAATTAATCGCTCTTGATGATGCAGAAATAAAATATTCAACAGTACAAAACTGGTTCCCTGGTGATGCTGAAGGAAAAGGTGGTGTTTTCAACTTCGTAACTAAACGTGGTTTATGTGAAACAAACGCAAAAATTTCTTGGACGCAGGTTGAAACTGGTTCTGCAGTAACTTGGAAATACCCGAGTTGCGTTTTAAAAGGAAATAATTCAGTAGGAGAATTCTATTCAATTGCTGTTACTAACAATTTCCAACAAGCAGATACTGGAACTAAAATGATTCACTTAGGTAAAAACACTAAGTCAACTATTATTTCAAAAGGTATTTCAGCTGGTAAATCACAAAACAGTTATCGTGGTTTAGTACAAATTGGTTCAAGAGCAGAAAATGCTCGTAACTTCTCTCAGTGTGATAGTTTATTAATGGGCAATGAATGTGGAGCTCATACTTTCCCATACATTGAAACTAAAAATAAATCTGCACAAGTAGAGCACGAGGCTACAACAAGTAAAATTGGTGAAGATCAATTATTCTATTGTAACCAAAGAGGTATTGATACTGAAAAAGCTATTGCATTAATCGTTAATGGATTTAGCAAAGAAGTATTAAACAAATTACCTATGGAATTTGCCGTTGAAGCACAAAAATTATTAGAAATTTCCTTAGAAGGAAGTGTAGGATAGATTTTTAAGTTCAAAGACTAAGGTCTAAAGATAAACAGTTTAAACAATGCTAATGTTTAAACTTAAGTTGAAAAAGAGAAAAATAAAATGAAAAAGAAATGGAACGTTATAAATCTTTTGAAAACCTTGATGGTTGGAAAAAAGCTAGAGAATTTAATAAATTAATTTATCTAGCAACTAACTCTTCAAGTTTTGATAACGATTTTGACTTAAAAAGACAGTTAAGAAGAGCCTCGGTTTCTATAAGTTCAAATATTGCCGAAGGTTTTGAAAGAAACACGGATAAAGAATTTATTCATTTTTTATATGTAGCGAAGGCATCAGCAGGTGAAGTTAGATCGCAATTATATTTAAGTCATGATTTAAATTATTTATCAAATGAAAGTTTTAGTGATTTGAAATTCAAAATCATTGAAGTTTCGAAGATTATAAGTGGATTAATAAAATATTTAAAAAAGTAGATTTAGACTATTCGTTATACTTTTAACTTTAGTCTTATGACTTTAAACTAAGTTTACAATGTTAAAGATTCAAAACTTACACGCAGAAGTAGAAGAAAAGTCAATCTTAAAAGGATTGAATTTAGAAGTTAAAGCAGGAGAAGTACATGCAATTATGGGACCTAATGGAGCTGGAAAAAGTACTTTAGCTTCTGTAATCGCAGGGAAAGAAGAATATGAAGTAACTTCAGGTTCTGTAGAATTAGATGGTGAAGACATTAGCGAATTAGCTCCAGAAGAAAGAGCACATGCTGGTGTATTTTTATCATTCCAATATCCGGTTGAAATTCCAGGTGTAACCGTAACAAACTTTATCAAAACTGCGATTAATGAATCTCGCAAGGCACAAGGTTTAGAAGAAATGCCTGCGAAAGAAATGCTACAGAAGATTCGTGAAAAGTCAGAGTTACTTGAAATCGATCGTAAATTCTTATCTCGTTCTTTAAATGAAGGGTTTTCAGGAGGAGAAAAGAAACGTAATGAAATATTCCAAATGGCAATGTTAGAGCCAAAATTAGCCATCTTAGATGAAACTGATTCTGGTTTAGATATCGATGCACTTCGTATCGTTGCAAATGGAGTAAATAAATTAAAATCTGAAGACAACGCTGTTATTGTAATTACACACTACCAACGTTTATTAGATTATATCGTTCCAGATTTTGTTCACGTTTTACACGATGGTAAAATTGTAAAAACTGGAGACGCTTCTTTAGCTCTTGAATTAGAAGCTAAAGGTTACGATTGGATTAAAAACGAATTAGTATAATTCAATTGTCATTCCCGTGAAGACGGGAATCTCATAAAATTCGAGATTTCAATAATAAGATTCCGCATCAAGTGCGGAATGACAGAAGAGAAAAGAATGGAATTAAAAGATAAAATATTATCATCATATTTAGCTTTTGAAAATGGAAAGGACATTAATAGTGATGTTCATGAAATTAGATCGAAAGCACTACAAAATTTCGAAAAATTAGGTTTCCCTTCTAAGAAATTAGAAGCTTGGAAATACACTTCTTTAAATTCGGTTTTAAAAGAGGATTATAGCATTTTTCCTAAGGCAGAAACTGCAGTGGAATTAGCTGATGTAAAAAAGTATTTTATTCACGATATTGACACTTATAAGATTGTTTTTATTGACGGAAAATACAGTTCGTTTTTATCGAATACAACGCATGATAACATGGATATTTGCTTGTTATCATCTGCATTGAGCAAACCAAAATATAAAGCGGTTATCGAAAACTACTTCAATAAAGTAGCAAAACAAGATAACTTAACTTCTTTAAACACTGCTTTTGCAAGTGAAGGAGCTTATATTTACATTCCAAAAAATGTAGAAGTTGAAAAACCAATTCAGATTATCAACTTCACAACAGGAACGGAAAGCGCAACAATGATTCAACCACGTAATTTAATTGTTGCTGAGCGTAATGCGCATGTTCAAATTATTGAACGTCATCAGAGTTTAACTGAGAACGCTATTCTTACCAATTCTGTAACTGAAATTTTTGTAGACACACACGCGAATGTAGATTACTATAAAATTCAGAACGACAACACCAACGCGTCTTTAGTTGACAATACTTACATTGAGCAACAAAAAGAAAGTGTTTGTTCTGTTCATACTTTCTCTTTCGGAGGAAATATTACAAGGAACAACTTAAACTTCTTCCAAAAAGGTGAACGTATTGATTCTATTTTAAAAGGAGTTACAATTCTTGAAGGAAAACAACACGTAGATCATCATACTTTAGTTCATCATATTGAACCAAATTGTGAGAGTCACCAAGATTATAAAGGAATTTATGGTGATCGTTCTACAGGAGTATTTAACGGAAAGGTAATTGTTGAGAAAGAAGCTCAAAAAACGAATGCTTATCAGCAAAACAATAATGTTTTAATAAGCGATAAAGCAACAATTAACGCTAAGCCTCAATTAGAAATTTTTGCTGATGATGTGAAATGTTCACACGGTTGTACTATTGGTCAATTAGATCAGCAAGCTTTATTTTATATGCAACAAAGAGGTATTCCTAAAAAAGAAGCGAATGCTTTGTTAATGTATGCTTTTGCTAATACCGTTTTAGAAAGTGTTAAGATTCCTGAAGTTAAGCAAAGAATCACAAAAATTATTGCAAGTAAATTAGGAGTAGATATAGGTTTCGATCTATAATTATCCTATACTGAGATATAGAAAAAAAAGCCACGCATATTTGTGTGGCTTTTTTATTTCTCAGTTTTCTTTAGTCGCTACCCAAACAGCTAAAAAATCTTTTTTCAGTGAATGCGTAGAACCATAGAGCTTTCCATTTTTAAGGTAAAAAGAAGTATTATAATCTCCTGAATTATCGCCAGATACTAATGCTCCATATAAGTTCTTATTTAAAGCATTAATCCTACCTTCTCTAATTTTGACACCTTTTCTATAAAAAGTTCCCTCTATTAAGTTTTTAGACACCTTGTCGATAATCATTATAGCAAAATTATTATCCGTTTTATCATAAGGTGACATATCAATTTTCCAACTTCCTAATAAAGCATCAACATTATGGTTTGCTTCTCTCTGAGCGCATGATGTTGTAATATTTAAAAAAGTCAAAAACGAAATGATTACATAAACTTTCTTCATTGTATTAGATTTTAAAATTCCATACAAACATAGATTTCAACTTCCTACATATCGCCTCATTTAGATAATTGACACCAATATCTTAAACTAAATAAGTATCACATATATATTTGACACCTTATTCATCACGCTTTAATTCTCTGGGAGAAACCCCTAAGTGTTTTTGAACTGCTCTATTAAAAGAAGACTTAGAATTAAACCCAGCTTCCATTGCAAGGCTCAGTAAAGTATATTTCGAATTTTCAGGATTTTCTAACAAATTTTGCACTTCTTTAACACGGTACTCATTTATAAAATCGTTGAATTTTTTCCCGATAACCTCGTTTAAACATTGTGTAATAACATAAGGTTTAATCTTTAGTTCATCGGCTAGAGAGTTCAGATTTAACTTCTGAATTTTAAAAAGCTCATTTTCTTTAACAATTTTCTTTAAATCTTTAGCAATCACCTCAAGTCTTACTCTATCCTCTTCCGAGAGCCTAGTCTTTACAGGTTGCTTTCTTTCATTTCTTCTAGAGAAACCTTCAATTCCCAACCAATAAATTAGCACAGATATTCCAATGAAAAAAGGATAATAAAAAAATCTTATGAAATAAAAATAATCGTGCTGCAGTACAACTTTATACACCAATAAATCAACAAGCAGAATTGATAAAACTAAAGAAAAGTAAATTTTGAAAGAAAAAATTATTCGTTTAATCCAATGTAACTTTTGAGAATCAATATTTACTTCCTTTTTAAGTAATTTTAAAGAAAGATTTGCGTAGTAAATTATCAATAAACTAGCAATAATATATATCGTTGGATAATTCATCCATACTACATATCCCCAATAACCTAACCAACTTAAACTTTCTCTAGTTCCTTCCCAATATAAATTTTGGAGTCGAACAAAAATACTTATAGCTATTTGCAGTACTAATGGTAAAAAATGAAAATAATCTTTTTTAGATATTTTATAATCTGAATCAATTTGAGCCTTAACATAGAAATATAGTAAAGGACCCGTAACCCAACTCAAATCTAACATAAAGTAGTACCAAGTATCGTAGTATCCTAATCCAAATAAACGCATTATTTGAACTAACAATCTGTAGGAAAGTAAAAACAAAATGGTTGCAAGTATTTTATTTGATATACGATTATTTTTACTTCTTAAAAGGATTACTCCAAAGACCATTCCCTGGAATGCTCCGACGAATAAAAAAAGTACTAATAGAACAGTAAGCGTATTCATTAAATGCAATAAATATTTCTAAAGATAAAAAATAAACCCTCTTGAAATCAAGAGGGTTTTCTAATTAATTCATTTAACTAATAAATGATACAACTATAATTATTCGATAATAAATCGTTTACTAGCACTTGTAAACTTATTTTCAATCTTTAAAATATAAATACCAGAATCAAATTGATCAATACTGATAGTTCTAGCATCGTTGATGTTTCCTTTTTTCATTATTTGTCCCAGCATATTCACAATAGAATAATTAGCTTCTTTCAAATTAGCAGAAGGACCAACTAACTTCAATAAAGTTCCTTTTTTAATTGGGTTCGGAGCAATTTGAATGCTTGTTAATACATCCTCATCCTCGTCTCCTAAAACATCTACTCTCGTTTCGAAAATTTCAGTAACTACGACATCAGAACTCTCACAAGAACCTTCATAAATTCGAACATTTGAGAAGGTAGAATTATTTCCAGAACCGGCGTCATTATCATTAATAAACACCAATCTATCCATACTTCCAGTATATGAACTTCCAACTGGAATTGTATATTTAATTGTTCCACTAGTATAATTATCATAATTTGTTACTCCATAATTTTGAGTTCCATGAACTTTAAAATATCTACTTGAAGTTAAACTGTTATCATTTTCAAAACCAACACCATGAATTTCACCTTGAGAAGTACTACTAAATTCAAATTCAATTACAGTATTAGCAGTTACTGTATAATTCATTGCAATATACTTCCAAGTATTATTAGTTAATGTTAAAGAATTTCCTCCACTTCCTATTGAGAAATTACCAGCCGCATCTTGGTTAGAGAAAGATGTAATACTAAAATCATTAAAATTAATTGTTGGACATGATGGTGTTGGGTTTCCACCACCAGAAGTCAATGATAAATTATCGATAGCGATGTCACTAGACCAGCTTGTTCCTGTAGTTCCCACAAAACGTAATCTAACCTCACTCTGACCCAAATAAGCGCTTAAATTTACACTTTCAGAATTCCATTGGTTTCCTTTGTTTCCAGAATTGCTCCATAAACTAGTCCAAGTTGTTCCATTTGTAGAAGCCTCTAAACGTAATGAACCAACTGACGTTCCGTACATATGGTTGCTAAACGAGAACGTTGCTGATGATAATCCTGATAAATCAAAACATGGACTTTGCAAAATAGCCGTAGCATTTGATCCAATTTGTCCAGTACTTCCATTAGTAGAAGCTTCTAAGAACATATAAAACGATCCATTTGCACCTGAACTTGGACCCGTACCTGAAGACGGTGTACCTGAAGCATCTCTTACCCAGTTTCCATCGTCACCTGTAACTTGTGTCCAACCATCGTTAGATTCAAAGCTTTCGCTATAAGGAAAAGAACTAACAGTTGAAGTACAACTTGGATCTGGGTCTGGATCTGGATTTCCGCCTCCATTTCCATCAACTCCATTTGCCGGCATATCATTACCAATTGAAGCAATTAGATTATCACTTCTTCCGTAAGATCCATTAGGACAGCCTCCGGTATTATGAATTGCAATTACCAAATTAGTATTATAATCTAATACTGGAGAACCAGAGCTTCCACCTTCAGTATCTGCATAATAACGAACTTGCTGACCAGAACCTGAAGAACTTTGAAAAACTCGAGAGAAACCTCCAGCAGTTCCATCTACATCTGTCTTTACTGAAATTTCTTTCCTTCTTCCTCCTGGATGTTGTGGGATATAGATTCTGTCACCAGCAGCAGCAACCGCAGAACTTAAACTTAAATACCCATAAGTGTTTGTTGGATTCGTTGGTAACTTTACCAGTGTGTAATCTAAACTTGAGTTTGTTTTGATAAATGTTGCTGAAGTAGCAACCACATCGCTGGTAGCATTTCCAGTACCAGAACAACTTAATTGTTGGTAATTGAAAATATAATCTGTGTTTTGAGCAGCTGAAGAAGAACCAATACAGTGATTGTTTGTCATTAAGTGTCCTTCACTTCCTAGCAACCATCCCGTACAACTAGAACTTCCACCGATAATTAATCTACAAACAGCTTTTGCTTTCTCAAACATATCTGTTCCTTCATAACATGCAATTCTTTCTTTGTTATCACTAGAACAAATAGAACGTTGCTGTGGATCATTCTTAGCAAATTGTTTTAGAATCTTTTCTTTTGTAAAACCGTAAGCCACTTTAGTAATTTCAAATCCGTTGTAATTACTAGTGTTTCCTGTAGCATAGAGTTTTACCTCCACTTTGTCATCAAAGATAACTTTAGACCAGAAATTACTAATCATTGTCATCTCATCATCAACAATTTTTCCCTTAGCACCGTAAACAATCTTCTCATTACTATGGGCTCCAATGATTTCAACAAAATCGCCTGGGGCAAGATCGAAATTCTCAAAATATAACTTTACATACGTAGAGTTTTTCGAGTAAAATTCGTTTTGATAAACTAGCTGTGGTTGACTACTTTTTTGATTATTAGATTGACTAAACTTTTGGTAGGTTTGAGTTACTTTGATATTGGTATCAAACTCATCCCCAATTTTAAACTTTTTTTGTGCTGTTAGATTTGTACAACACAAAAACACGATGGCAAAGGACGCCACCTTGAAAAATTGATTTTTCATTTTAGAAGGGTTTTTGGTTAATTAATTGAAACAAAACTATTAATAACGATAGTCAATTACAAATTAAATGTTAAAAAAGTATTGTATTTTCACTAAAAATTAAAATACTTTGAATTTATTTTAAAATACTTAATACAACTCCGTAGTTACAAACACTAGGTTTTTATTATTATTTAATTCATAATAAAAAAACAACCCTTCCTTTTGGAAAGGTTGCTCTTTTAGTTCATAATATAGTTTTCTATTTAACAATAATTTGTTTACTGATGATTTCAGAACCTGAATCAATTTTTAAAATATACAACCCTTTCTCTAAAACATTTGTACTTATAAAATTTCCTTGCTTCAAATTACCATTAACAACTATTTGACCAAGCACATTAACAATAATATATTTTGAATTATTAAGATTCTGAGCATTATATTCTTTAATCCTCAATAAATCTCCTCTTTTAATTGGGTTTGGTAAAACTATAAAGTTTAAATTCACTTCATCTTCATTTCCAAGTATTGGTACTTGTAAATCAAAAACCTCGTTTACTAAAACACTACTATTCTCACATGAACCTTCATAAATTCTCACATTAGAAAATGTAGAGTTGTTGTTAGTACCCCCATCATTATCATTAACAAAAACTAATCTATCCATATTGCCTGTATAGAAATTTCCAATTGGAATACTGTATTTAACTGTTCCAGAGGTATAATTATCATAATTTGTTATCCCGTAGCTTTGAGTACCATGTACTTTAAAATACCTTGATGATGTTAAACCGTTATCATTCTCAAAACCTACTCCATGAATTTCTCCTTGTGAAGAACTACTAAATTCAAACTCAATAACTGTATTGCTCGTTACTGTATAATTCATATCAATATATTTCCATGTATTATTCAATAACGTTAAGGAAGCACCATTGTCTTCTATTGAATACTCTCCAGAAGCATCCTGATCAGCGAAAGAAGAAATACTGTAGTCATTAAAATTTAAACTTGGACAAGTTGGATTTGGATTTGGATCGGGATTAGAAACTGGTGAAGTCAGCCTCAAATTATCAATAGCCATATCACTTAAATAACTTGTACCAGTAGTTCCTATAAAGCGTAACTTCAATTGAGTTTCTCCTAAATAAGAATTTAAATCAACTATTACATTTCTCCATTGACTTCCTTGATTACCAGAATCACTCCAAAGAACATCCCAATTAACTCCATCTTTTGATGCCTCTAGAGAAAGAGTTCCCATTGAAGATCCATACATATGATTATCAAAAGAAAATTGAACACTCTCTAATTCGGAAATATCGAAGCACGGGCTTTCAATAATTGCTGTTGCATTACTACCAATTTGACCTGTGCCAGAAGTAGAAGCTTCCAAATACATATAATAACTTCCATTATTAGCATTACTTGGTCCAGTGCTTGAAGATGGTGTTCCAGAGGCATCTCTTAACCAATTTCCATCATCACCTTCTATTTGTATCCAGCCATCGTTTACTTCAAAACTTTCGGAGTATGGAAAACTACTAATTACGGAGTTACAAATAGGTTGGGGATCTGGATCAACTAATTTCGAATTTAACTTTAAATTATCCAAAGCCATATCACTTAAATAGCTGGATCCAGTGACTCCTACAAATCGAAGTTTTAACTCTTCTTCTCCTAGATAAGAATTCAAATTAATAATAATACTATTCCATTGATTTCCTTGATCACCGGTTGCACTCCATAGCGTATTCCAATTCACTCCATCAACAGACACATCAAGTGATAGCGATCCCATTCTACTTCCATACATATGAGTATCAAATGTAAATTCGGCACTCGGTAATCCTCTAACATCAAAACAAGGACTTTCAAGAATTGCTGTTGCATTACTACCAATTTGCCCGGTACCGGAAGTTGAAGCTTCAAGGTACATATAATAATCTCCATCATTTGCATCTCTTGGACCTGTGCTCGAAGATGGAGTTCCTGAAGTATCTCTAAGCCAATTTCCATCATCACCTGTAGATTGAGTCCATCCTTCATTTGCTTCAAAACTCTCAGAATAGGGAAAAGTATTTATTATTGAAGTACATACAGGATCTGGTATTGGATCCGGGTCTGGGTCAGGATCTGGATTTGGGTCAGCACCTCCTCCTATTCCATTTGTTGGCATATCTGATCCAATATCAACAATTAACTGATCACATCTCCCATAGGAACCATTAGGACATTCACCGGTATTATGAATGGCAATCACTAAATTCGAGTTGTAATCTAAAACTGGAGAACCTGAACTACCTCCTTGTGTATCTGCATTATAACGAATAGACTTAAGTGGAGCATTGGGTGTAGCGCAATTACCAACACATTCAACAACTGCAAATCCGTTATCAGTATCTGAATTTACAGAAATTTCTTTTCTCGCTCCTCTAGGATGTTGCGGTATATATATGCGATCTCCTACAGAAGGTTTATTGGGGCTTAGACTTAGGTATCCAAATTCAGTAGTTGGATTATCCTTTAATTTTATAAGAGTATAATCAAGATCTTTATTGGTTTTAACGACTGCTCCTCCTCTATAGACTTTTTGTCTTCCCGATGTAGATCCTGTACAATTTTCATATTGATAATTAAATATAAAATCCGTTCCATTGGCTCCAGTATCGGAGCTCATACAATGATTATTTGTCATTAAATGACCATCACTTCCAAGCAACCATCCAGTACAAGCTGCAATTCCTCCAACAAGCATTCTACAAACTGCTTTTGATTTTTCAAACATTTCTGTTCCTTTATAGCAAGCAATTCGTTCTCTATCATTAGAGCCACAAACCGCTCTTTGTTGAGCCTCTTCCTGAGCAAATAGTTTGTTAATCTTCTCTTGAGAAAAACCATAAGCTACTTTTGAAATCGTAAATCCTTTATGGTTTAATACATTTCCATTCGAAAATAAAATAACTTCGATGGTATCCTCGAAAAGTGCACCGGACCAAAAATTACTGATTGTCTCATTTTTTTCATTAATAACTTTTCCTGATCCTCCATAAATTAAAGTTTCGCGAGTATTTCTTCCGATTATTTTCACATAATCTTCGGGCGCTAAATCAAAATCTTCAAAAAACAACTTAATGTAAGCAGAGTTTTTAGATTTGAACTGTTTTCGAAAAACCGCTTTGAAATTTCCTTGGTTCTTTTTAGGTTGATTTTGATAAGCACTTCTGCTACTTATCTGAGTTTCGAATTCCTCTCCTATTTTTATAATTTTTTGCGAGTTTGCATTTAAAAAAAAGAGGAAAATTATGGTACAAAATACCACATTGAAAAAATATTTTTTCATGATTTGAAAGGGTTTATGGTTGGTTAATTATTTTCTAAAAGTATTAATTATTATTAACTAAAATCAAAAAAAATGTTAATTAATTATTTATAATTTTACTATTAGCTTAATTTTTTAAATAATAAACAAATACGACTCCCTTCTTAATTAATTCAAAAAACCATCCGAATCACCCACTATTTCAGCATTTTTTTAAACCTTCCTGTAATGATTCTTTTTTAACACCGTCCAAAATGAAGTAAACCCCGAGAGAGGACAAAAACTAAAAACATGAAAAAACTATTAATTATTTTACTAGCTGTATTTACTAGCTCACAAATAGAAGCACAAACCAATGAAGTATTCGATGCTTTACTAAAAACATATGTAACTTCTGAAGGAAAGTTAGATTATAAAGGTTTAAGAAAAAACAAAGCAATATTAGACATTTATCTAAATCAATTAGAAGAAACTATTCCATTAAAAAAGTGGTCATCTAAAAAAGCGAAAGCATTTTGGATGAATGCATATAATGCTTATTCCATTAAATTAATAATCGATAGTTATCCTTTAAAGAAACTAACTGATATTAAAATTAAAGGAAAGAACGCTTGGAAAATCCCTTTCGCAAAAGTTGGGAAAAAGACATATTCATTAGATTACATAGAACATAAAATTTTAAGAAGATGGCATGATGATCCTAGAATCCACGTTGGAATTAATGCAGGTTCTGTATCGGGACCTAGATTTCCAAATTATGCATTCACAGCTCAAAATATTGAAGACAAGTTAGAAAGTTTAATGAAAGAGTTTATAAATGATTCGAGTAAAAATAAAATTTCACTTACCAAGGTAGAAGTATCCAAAATATTCGAATGGTATCAAGAAGATTTCACCTCTGTAAACTCTTTAGTAGACTATATTAACAAATATTCTAACACTAAAGTAAACGACAATGCTGAAGTATCCTATTTAGATTATAACTGGTCTTTAAACGAAAAACAATAATCCTTTTTTACCCAAAATAATTCTCCCGTATTTATAAGCTGTTCTGCTAAATAGAACAGCTTTTCTATTTTCCTTAACAATTCTTCGGTAAATAAAAACTTATCAACACGAAATCGATTTCGATTCAAACTACTGTAAACTAAGCAAATAATAATAGGTAAATTCGATAAAAATGTAATTCCACCGCCCTTTCATTACATTTTTACCAACCTCATATTAATCAATAACAAACCTATTATTCATGAAAACTTATTTTTCAAGATTAAGTTTCGTGGTATTCCTTCTTACCATGTTAACTTACGAAAACGTTTTCTCTCAAAATGATTTTCGAGAAGAAACAATTTACTTCCTACTAACAAGTAGATTTAATAATGGAGACCCAAATAACAATGCTCCCACCGAATGGTCTTCCTACAATCCAGATCCAAACATCAATCCAAGTATAACAGACCCTAATGATGTAACTTGGAGAGGTGATTTTAAAGGTTTAATTCAAAAATTAGATTACATAAAAGATATGGGCTTCACTGCCATTTGGATTACACCGATTGTTCATAACAGAAGTCCATTAGATTATCATGGTTATCATGCTTGGGATTTTACCCGAGTAGATCCTAGATTAGAATCACCTGGTGCAACTTTCCAAGATTTAATTAATGAAGTTCATGCCAGAGGAATGAAAATCGTGCTAGATGTAGTAACAAATCATGCCGGACGTTTCGGTATTAAAGATGTTGCAGAAATTAAGTACAATACCGATCCTACTAAACCATGGGCTTCAGTTGACAATGCTAATTGGGAATACGATGGAATTACTCCAAATCCAGATGACGGATTAATTTGGAGTAGAGCGAACTTAGCGAAAATGCCAGCACCTTATAATCAAAATTTAGCAGCTTATAATTTCCCAGGTAAAGAAAGTTATGTAGACACAAGTGATCCAGATTGGTATCATCATTCTGGTAATGGATTTGCGCAAGGTTTTGATGATATTGAAAACTTACACAATCGAGCTCTTGCAGGCGATACTCCGGATTTAAATACTAGTAGTACAAAAGTTAGAGAATACTTAGTGAACGCATATCGCAAGTATATCGAAATGGGAGTAGATGCTTTTCGCTGGGATACATTAAAACATATGAGCAAAGAAGATGTTTTATATTTCTTTGATGCATTCAAAGCTATTAATCCCAACCTTTTCATTTTCGGTGAAGTTGCTCAAAAGCGACATGAACTTCATCCTGTAGAAGAAATTAATCCTCACTATTACACTTGGCGCGGCGCAGTAAATAATTCCGCTCCATTAGATTTAGCTGTAATTGATTTTTATGGTGAGGCAACTTTTCATGGGACTTTTGAAGAAGGTCAGTCCTTTCCAACGGTAAAAGCAGCCGCGCGTTATGATCATTTATATAGCGACCCTTCTACGCTAGTTACTTGGTTAGATAATCATGACTTTGGTCCGAGTAACGATTGGAACAGACGTTATGGAGGAAGCGATGAAAACTTAGCCGCTTGTATGAATTTTATGTTCACTTGGCGTGGAATTCCAACAGTATATTACGGAACTGAAATGCGCTTTAAAGCTGGTGAATTTGCAGATATACATAATGCAGCTGGAATTCAAGAATCTATAGATAATACAGGTAGAGCTTATTATGGTGATGTGATGGATCAGGCTCCAAGTCATAAAATATATCAACAAATAAAAAAGTTGAATGCAATGCGACGCGCTATTCCTGCTTTGCAAAAAGGAAGCTGGGAATGGAAAGAAGCTCCAGGAAATGCTGTTTCTTATAAAAGAGTTCATGGAAACAGCGAAGTTGTTGTTGGTTTAGCAAAAGATGGAGATGCATCATTCTCAATATCTGGTGTTACTGATGGCGTGTATAGAGATGCTGTAACTGGAAGAGAAACTTTTGCTTCTGGAGGTAGAATCAATTTTTCAGTCACTTCTGGTTCTGCTGGAGTTTATGTTTTAAACGGACCAGGTTTAATTGGACCATGCGGCGGTGGATATTTTGAGAACTGTGTTAACGGACCAAGTAAACCAATAGTAAATATCAACTCGAATGCAACGCAATCCGAAAATCCAATACAAGTTTCAATGGAAGCTTTTGGTGGTTCTGGAAGCTTAGAAATTTTCTATACCACGGATAATTCTAATCCTAATCAATCTAGCAACCGTTATACGAGTTCCTTCACTATCAATAATTCTTCAACTATAAAAGCGATTGCATTCGATAATAATGGAATAGCATCTGATATCGTAACTCAAAACTTTACAATCGGACCAATTGAAGGATTGCATGTATACTTCAAAAAACCCGCTTCTTGGTCACAAGTGAATGTTCATTATTGGAATGAATCTCCTGATGTTTTGCCCGTTAGCAATTGGCCTGGCCCAGAAATGAACCAAATTGGAAATACAGATTGGTATGAATATATATTTAATGGCGTAACGAGTACTAACTTACTATTTAATGATAATGGTAATGCAAAAACTGATGATTTAGTTAGAGCTCAAGATGGATGGTTTCAAGATAACCAATGGTTTGATTCAGATCCAAGAGATAATTCAACTCCTGATGATCCAGATCCGGTTGATGGTATAACAATTTATTACAAAGGAAACATTTCGAATCCTAACATATATTACTGGAATACAAGTCCTGGAGCGGCTACAACATCTTGGCCTGGTGAAAATATGACTGCTATTGGAAATGGTTGGTTTTCTTATACCCTTAGTAATGTGAATTATACCAATTTGATTTTTAGTAGTAACGGAAATAATCAAACTGATGATTTACAACGATGTAGAGATGGTTGGTATTTCAACGGAACTTGGCACGACTCTAATCCAGAAGAACAACCTACTGGAAACGATTTAAACATCTATTTCAAGTCTGATTCTTACAGTAATCCTGAAATCTATTTTTGGAATGTTACACCTTCTAACCTGACCACAACTTGGCCTGGTGAAACTATGACCTTACAAGGTAATGGTTGGTACAAATACACTTTCAGTAATACCAATTGCTCGAATATCATATTCAGCAATAATGGAAGTTCTCAAACTGGTGATTTAAACAGATGTTCTAACGGTTGGTATTATAACGGAACTTGGTATGATTCTAATCCAGATAATTCACAATCTAAAACCAGTTCAATTTTTAGTACTTCTAGCCATCCAGATCTAATATCTATTTATCCCAATTCAATTAATGAGAATTCGAAAGTGAGAATTGGTAATTTGAACGGTAAAACAGATTTAAAAATTGAAGTAATAAGTGTTTTTGGCACTTCCCAAACTCTAGTTGACACTAAAATCAATTCAGGAATGCATAAGTTTAAACTTAATGAAATTCAAAATCAATTAACCAACGGAATCTATTTTGTTCGTGTTACAATGAACGGAAAAACTACAGTTAAAAAGATTATTAAGAGATAATCCTTGAAAAAAACGTCATTCTGAATTTATTTCAGAATCTCATCATATAGAGATTGCTTATTGTAATAAGAAACTGAAACAAGTTCAGTTTGACGTATTAAATTACACATGTTGGTCAATCAATATTGTATTTCCATCGGGGTCAAAAAACACAACACTTCCTGGACCGTTGGTTGAAGCATCAACTTCTCTTTCCAATTTTATATGATTCTCCTTTAAGTGTTGTTGAATTGTTCTCACATCGTCATATTCCTCTAAAGTATTGGCATTTTCATCCCATCCTGGATTAAAGGTTAGTATATTATTTTCAAACATACCTTCAAATAAACCAACCAAGGAATTACCATTTTTCATAATTAAGTAATTACGCTCCATTGCTCCAGCAAATACCTTAAAACCTAACGTTTCATAAAAATCTCGTGATTTCTGCAAACTCTTTACAGCTAAACTTATAGAAAAAGCTCCTAATTTCATAGTAGATATAATTTGGTTAACTCTTCTAAGTTACTATTTTAAAAATAAGAATACTATTTCGACTTATTTTTTATGATGGCTCTCATTAAGAAATAATAGGCAGTATTGTATAATACAACACTTAAAATAATAAAAAACAAGGAAGTTCCTGTAATTTTCTTTGATCCTGATAAAGCATCAGAAAGGATAAAAATTGCGATTGAAATAAACATTTCTTTGTTTCCAAACTTCGTTCCTCTTGTTGTTAATAAAGAAAAAGAGGTAGATAACAATAACACCAATCCAACGGTAGTAACAATTGATAAGTAGTAAAAAATAGAATCTGTATAAATCAAGTATAAAATCATTCCAAATAATAACGATGTAATACTCAATGCTATCAATATTATTTTCTTATCAATTTTTGATTTAATATCGAATATTAGTTTTAACCAAGAAAAACGCAATGCAATCAAACTACACATTCCTAGCAAAGTAAAATCATCAAGAGAAAATAAAAATCCAGTTAAAATTATGAATAAGGATAAAATCCAAAAACTAAACGGAATCTGTTCAGCAGAAAAATAACCATATAACACAACTGATGATAAACTAAGCAACCTAGGAATCCATAATATTTCTTTTAAGCCGAAAAAAATCATTGAAATATCAACGATACTAAAGACTATAAATAAAACAAGAAACAAATGCTTTAACCGCATTGAATAGGGGTATTTATTTGGGTGATGGGTAAATATATAAAAAATCTTACATGGAGTATTAAAGGACTATTTTTTTAACTTAAATAACCTTTTATAAGTCAAGCACCTCCAAAGCCATTCCATTGGACCAAACTGAAAATATTGTAACCACACTTTACTCACAACAATTTGAAAAACAAACACTAGTAATGCTGTTAAAAATGTTTCTGTTGGACTCATAGTTTCATATAATCCAAAACCAATAGAGGAGAATAAAACTAACCCGATAAAACTATGCATTAAGTAATTTGTTAATGCCATTTTTCCGGCAAACTGCAGAGGTCTTAATAAGACTTTTGCACTCGTTTTATACCACATCCAACCAATAAACCATAAATAAAATAGTCCCATAATTACATCGGAAATCATCATAAGTTTAATAAAAAGTTGACGTGCAAAATCAATTTTATATACATCTAATTTCACTATTACATACAAGAAACAAATTCTATATATATTAGATAATACAGCTATGAGAATTGCTGGTTTTCTAATTTTGAAAATGAAAGTTTCTAAATTTTCATACATCTTATTTTTACCCAAATACATCCCAAGTAAAAACATTGATAATGCGATTGGAGCTAAGAATCCAACTAACATGGGAAAGTTTGACAAATACTCAAGAATTCTCAATTGAATTCCTTCTATATAAGTTCCTTCGGTAATAATTTTGTTTACACTTTCTCCCGTATATCCTTCTAAATACATTCCAGGATTATAACCTAAAAACGTGAATATTTGCTGAAAGATGTAATCATAAAACGGAAATAATAAAAAGAAAACTGATAAGCTAAGTATTAATTTATTGGACTTTTTAATTAAAAAAACTGTCAACAAACCTAACAAAGCGTACATATTTAAAACATCTCCAGACCAAAGAAGCAAAATGTGTAAAACACCAAACACAAACAGAAAAAACATTCGTCTGAAAAAGAAAGCTTTACTCAATTTTCCTTTTTCAGAAAGTTTTACAGCTTGCATTGAAATCCCTAACCCAAATAACAGCGAAAATATTGGAAAAAACTTTGTGTAAAAAAATAACTGCAATACTTTCTGAATAGCAATATCTAAACTAGAAGTCCATTGTTTAGCGAACTCATCTTGATTCAAAAAAGTTGAGTTCATAATTACAATATTCACTACAAAAATTCCGAGAATTGCAAATCCTCTATACACATCAAGTAATTCAATTCTTTTATTCTTAGCAGTTTTATCTATGTTTTTTGATTCCATTATTTGGATTTAGTATTTGGCATAAAAAAACCCTACACTGATTTAGTATAGGGTTTAAATTTATATTCTCTATATGTAATAGGATTACATTTCTAAAGCTTTCTTTGGATTTCCTCCCATAAGTAACTCTACTGGGTCTTCTAATGCTTCTTTAACAGCAACTAAGAAACCAACAGACTCTTTTCCATCGATAATTCTGTGATCGTAAGATAAAGCTACGTACATGATTGGTTGAATAACCACTTCTCCATTAACAGCCATTGGACGGTTAACGATATTGTGCATTCCTAAAATTGCACTTTGTGGAGGATTGATAATTGGTGTCGATAACATAGAACCAAATACACCACCGTTAGTAATTGTAAATGTTCCTCCCGTCATTTCATCAACAGTAATTTGACCTTCACGAGCTCTGATTGCTAAACGCTTAACTTCGCTCTCAACACCTCTAAATGTTAAGTTTTCAGCGTTTCTAATTACAGGCACCATTAATCCTTTTGGTCCAGAAACTGCAATTGAAATATCTTGGAAGTCGTAAGACACCATTTCTTTACCATCAATCATTGAATTTACAGCTGGATACATTTGTAATGCACGAACACAAGCTAATGTAAAGAAACTCATAAATCCTAAACCAACACCGTGTTTAGCTTTAAAGTCTTCTTTATACTCATTACGTAAATCAAAAATTGGTTGCATATTAACTTCGTTGAACGTAGTTAACATTGCAGTTTCGTTTTTCACAGAAACTAAACGCTCTGCTACTTTTCTACGAAGCATAGAAAGTTTTTTACGCTCTAATCCTCTTGATCCCATTCCTGGAGTTCCCATTGAAGGTACGGCCTTAACAGCATCATCTTTAGTGATTCTTCCGTCTTTTCCAGTTCCTTTAACGTCAGAAGCACTCATTCCTTTTTCAGCTAATACTTTTTTAGCTGCTGGTGAAGCTGTTCCTGTTGCATATGTTTCTTTTGCTGGTTCGGCTTTTGGAGCTTCCTTCTTTTCTTCAGTTTTAGGAGTTTCTTTCTTCTCTTCTCCGCCTTCAGGTTTTGCAGCACTCATATCAATATGACATACTACAGCACCTACTGCAACTGCATCTCCTTCTTCTGCTTTTAACGTGATAATTCCACTTTCTTCCGCTGGTAATTCTAACGTTGCTTTGTCAGAATCAACTTCGGCAATTGGTTGATCTTTTTCTACATAATCACCATCTTCAACTAACCAAGTTGCTATTTCTACCTCTGTAATTGATTCCCCTGGAGAAGGAACTTTCATTTCTAAAACACTCATATTTTCTTTTTTTTCTGAGTTTATTTTATTCTTTATTTATCAAAAACTTTGTCAATAATTGCTTGATGACGTTCTTTAAAACGTGTACTAGAACCAGCTGCTGGAGCTGCTCTATATTTTTCTGAAGCACACTCTAAACGAGCTAATTCAAAACGCTCTAACATGTATGACCACGATCCCATATTCTTAGGTTCTTCTTGTGCCCAAACATAACGTTCAACGTTTGGATATCTATCCATTACCGCTTTAATCTTATCATTGTGTAATGGGAATAACTGCTCTATTCTAACTAAAGCAACATCATCTCTTTCTAACTTGTTTCTTTCAGCTAATAAATCGTAATAGAATTTACCAGTACAGAACACCATCTTCTTCACATTAGCTGTATCTATTGTATCGTCAATTACTTCTTGAAATGTTCCTTCTGCTAATTCCTCAATAGAACTAACAGCAGCTGGTAAACGTAACAAACTCTTAGGTGTAAATACAACTAACGGTTTTCTAAAATCACGCTTCATTTGACGGCGTAGAATATGATACATATTCGCCGGAGTAGTACAATTTGCAATAGTCCAGTTATCAGTTGATGACGATTGCAAGAAACGTTCTATCCTTGCCGAAGAGTGCTCAGGACCCTGACCTTCGTAACCATGAGGCAACAACATTACCAATCCGTTTTGAAGCTTCCACTTATCTTCAGCAGATGAAATATACTGATCGAATACAATTTGTGCTCCGTTTGCAAAATCACCGAACTGCGCTTCCCAAATAGTTAATGTATTTGGCGCTGCCATTGCATAACCATAATCGAAACCTAAAACTCCATACTCGGATAAATGAGAATTGTAAATTGTTAATTCTCCTTTATTCTTAGGGTTTGTATTTAATAAGTTTACGCGCTCTAAAGTATTTTCATCACGCATAATTGCATGACGGTGCGAGAATGTTCCTCTTTCTACATCTTCTCCGGAAATACGAACATTGAATCCTTCTTCTAATAAAGTTCCGTAAGCTAAATTTTCAGCTGTACCCCAATCTAATTCATTCTTTTCAAACACCATATCAGCACGCCCTTTTAAGATACGCTCTGCTTTACGAACAAATTTATGACCTTCTGGTGTTGAAGAAATTACTTTCGCAATTCCTTTTAATGCTTCAACCGAATAACTTGTATCCACTGGTTGTAACATATCTTCTAATTGCTTTCTTATAAATCCATCCCAAACATCTGGCATGAAATCTTGAATTTTTGAAGTAGTTTTCTTTTTTGACTCTGTAAATTCAGCTTCTAAGTAATCTTTAAACTCGTCTGTAATCTGCTTTACATAGTCTTTAGTTATCGTTCCTTCTTCTAATAACTTACCTACATAAATTTCTTTGGCATTTTTATGCTTTTTGATAAGTTTATATAATTCTGGCTGCGTAAATGTTGGCTCATCACCTTCGTTATGACCATATTTACGATATCCTAATAAATCAATAAAAATATCTTTTTTGAACTTTGCTCTATATTCTACTGCAATTTGCATGGCATGACAAACAGCTTCAGCATCATCAGCATTCACGTGTAATACAGGTGACAATGTTACTTTAGCAATATCGGTACAATACGTGCTTGAACGTGCATCTAAATAATTTGTAGTAAATCCAACTTGGTTATTTACCACAACATGAATTGTTCCTCCTGTTTTATATCCATTTAATTGTGCCATTTGCACAACTTCATAAACAATTCCTTGACCTGCTATTGCAGCATCACCATGCACTAATATTGGAAGAATTTTAGAATCATCGCCTTCATAAACTAAATCAACTTTAGCTCTAACAATACCTTCTGCAACAGCATCTACTGTTTCTAAGTGAGATGGGTTAGGAACTAAATTCATTTTCATTTCCTGACCTCCCTTATACGATTTACTTAAAGTAAGTCCTAAGTGATATTTTACATCTCCATCAATCGTTTCATCTTCAAAATCTTTACCTTCAAATTCACTGAATAAATCACGCACAGGTTTTTTGAAAATATTAACCAATGTATTCAGACGACCACGGTGAGCCATTCCTAAAACACATTCTTCAACTCCAAACTTTTCTGCCGCATCTCTTAATGCAACACTAATTCCTGGAATTAATGTTTCACCTCCTTCAACCGAAAAACGTTTCTGCCCTACATATTTAGTTTGTAAAAAACTTTCGAAAGTTGATGCTTGATTTAATTTTGATAAGATGTATTTCTTTTCATCTAAACTATAGTTTGGATGATTATTATTCTGATTTAATCTATTTTGCCACCATTTAATTTGCTCAGGATTTCTAAGGTACATGTATTCTACACCTATACTGTCGCAATAAATAGCCTGAAGATGCTCTACTATTTCAGATAACGATTTCGGTCCTATACCTAATATTTCTCCTGCATTAAAAACAGTAGACAAATCATCTTTGCTTAATCCAAAGTTCTCTAAATCTAGTTTTGGAGTATATTTTCTACGCTCTCTAACAGGGTTCGTAGCAGTAAATAAATGACCTCTAGTACGGTATCCGTTGATTAAATCTAATACTAAAAACTCTTTACGAACTTCTTCAGGGATTAGAACCTCTTGCTCTTCTTCGGTTAATGAAAAATTCTCATTAGCCAAATCGTAACCTTGGAAAAAACTTCTCCAACTTGGTTCTACTGCATCTGGGTTTTTTTGGTATTGTTCGTACAGCTCACTAATAAAACCTACATGTGCTGCATTTAAGAACGAAAACTTGTCCATATATACAATTGTACTTTTCTGTATTAAAAATAACGAATACAAAAGTACAACTTTTAGTACAATCGTGTTCCTTTTTTAAAATTTTAATTCTGAGGATAAAAAATAAAAAATATAATTTTTTTCAAAAAAAAGTTTGCGGAATAAAAAAACGGTGTTATATTTGCACTCGCAAAACACGAAATGTGTCGCAAACTCCTCCTTAGCTCAGTTGGTTAGAGCATCTGACTGTTAATCAGAGGGTCCTTGGTTCGAGCCCAAGAGGGGGAGCAAAAAAAGTCCAACAATTTGTTGGACTTTTTTTATTCTTCAAATTTAGCTATTGAAAATTATATAATTCACAATTAGGATATTACAAAAATGATTTATTCGTATATTTGTAACTATGAAAAAAATATTTTACTTATTATTCGGTTTACTTTTTTTAGGAGCTTGCGCTAGCTCTACTTCTGTTGCAAAATCTTCACAGGATAGTGATAAAATTCAGGTAGAGCCAAATGTTTCTTCTAACAAATACTCAAAGAAAAGAAGCAATCACTAAATTGTTTTTTTCTTAATCTAAAACTATCAGTTTATCTTGCTTTAAAGGCAAGCAATCTTATTATTGCCTTGTCTTAAGGTAGAGTTTTCATTCTAAAATGAATTTGTGCAATTAGAAATGATTGACTCTAGTTCATTATCCGAATTTATCAAAGTATTTATTGGTCCAGCTTCAAAAACCGTTATTGGATATTTCGCCGAGTAAATATCGACGGGTAATAAGTTTTCTATAAAAGAAAATAGTGCTACATCAGAAGAAACATCAATGACATCAAATAAATTTAAATTTGAGTTATAAATAGAAAACTGAAAAGGATATTCAAAATCTACACAAGTAATCGGATCATCGTTATTCAACGTTAACTCATCACATTCAGTAATTAAGTCATTTAAGCCATTTTGATTCAGCACATTTTGAGTTGTATAATCGTATTTAGTTACTTGAATAGGGAAATTAAATTCAATCGTATCAACATCTGTATTCGACTGATTAAAAATAGTTTCAACTTGAGCCAAATCTGCCAAAGTGTTCAAAGTAACTGATACTCCATTAGCCACTAATGAAACCGGAAGCACAACCAAACCACATGGATTATTATCTATTAAATCGTCAGCAGAACCATCTAGCATACTAATCCTTCTAAAAGATTTAGTTGTTTCTGAATTTGCTGTATTAGTGTTTTGATTAGGAGCAGTTCCTTCCGTTATATCAATATCAGTTTGACAACCATAAAAACATAAAACAACACAGCAAATTACCCCTAACTTTATTACAGTTTTAAAACTCTTTCTTGTAAAATTTAATTGATGAATCGATTTCATTCTTTGCTGGAATTATTACTCTGTGAAAATATTAAAATTTAAACGCAACTGAAAGTTGTAAAACATTATTAAAGTATTCAGTATCATTCACAATTTCTCCTAAACCGTAATAATATCTTCCAGATAATGTAAAACCTCCTTTAGACACTAATCCAACTCCAGCATTCAAACCCCATGTAAATGAATTAGGTGTAAATTCTCTTGTACTATTTATAAAAGATTCTGTTCTTTCCGTATGTGATATCGCATAACCTAATTGAGGACCAAGTTCAACAAAAAAGAATTTAACCGGGTACATTTTAAACGTGGTAGCTAAATTAATATAATCTAACTCTTGTGTTAATTTGTAACTATTGTTTTGAACCTCATATCCTTGTTGAGAGTATACTAATTCTGTTTGAAACGCCACATTATTACTTATAAAATACTCATTGTAAAGTCCTACGTGGAAGCCATTCTTATGATTTGTCTCTGATTGATCATTATTTCTTACTGAAGATATATTATATCCAGCCTTAATTCCTGAATTTGAAGTTCCTTTACTCTGTGCATAAGAAACAGAAGTTATTAAGATTAGGATTAAAAAATTTAAAATTCGATTTGTCATAATACTATATTTTTTAAAGCGCCGAAAGTGTTTTCGGCGCATATATTAATATTTAGTTCTTTTTAGAAAGTTCCTTTTACTGATGCTACTAAATTGATTGATGAACTAGAAGTAACATTAATACTCTTAAAGTTTACATTTGAGTTAGATTCAACTTCTAACATTGTATTAAATTCGAACTCACCATCATTATCACTATCATTATAAGACACAAAATGTAATTCGTACTCACCTTCCTTTAAAAAGTTCAACTCGTAATTTGCGGTTAATTCACTTACTACAGAACTAGTAACAGCATTTGAGAACATAACATTACTATCTCCTTGTCCATTAGTTTCAACCTCTGCATCAAAACTTCCCTTTTCATATGCATATACAATAATCTTTTCTGAAGTATTTTGAGTATCGGTTAAAGTACCTGAAATTTCACCGCTCATTTCTTCGTTAATCACACGAATACTATTTCTTAACTCACCTGAAGTCACAAATTCAAAGTTTCCTGAATTAGATACAATTGCTTTTCTAATATCGAAATCAAGAACAACATTACTAGTTCCAGGAAGAATTTCAAAAGATTTTGCAATGTTTATCGTTGACATAGCAGTTGAAGACAACTCATCTTTAGTACCATCGTTTAGTTTTACGTAAGAACCTGGCGCATTACCAGAAGCATCAAACTGATTGTCTAACACCAACTCAATACTAGAATACGTTCCTGACATTAATTTTAAATCTCCTAATAATTTTTTAGTCCCATTTTGGTATTCCATCAAATCGATAGTAGTTTTTGTAAAATTCTCTACTGAAATTCCATTTACTCGTAAATCTGCAATCGTAACTACAACTCCACTAACATTTGCATTATCAGTTGGTGCATCTGTAATATAAAAGTTAGAAGCACTTTCTTGAGTATCGTTAATATTTTCTTCATTATTAGAACATGATGAAACTATAAATGCAGCTACCAACAACATAAATTTAGTAGTAAGGTTTTTTCTAATGTTTTTAAAAGTTTTCATAATTATTGTTTTAAAAGTTATTATTATTTTTTTGCTTACATCAAGTAGACACCTAATACTTAAACAACCCTACCCTTCTTTAAAATAAATTTTTAAAACATTGAAAAACAGATATTTAAATACTGTTTTCCAGGAATAATTTGTTTTTGAATCTTAAAAGAGTAAATTTGAGATATGTTGGAAACAGACTTTACTGATCTTTGTAACGAGAAACAATTTGATGCTTTTTATAAGAAAGAAATTAATCAAGTTTTTAGATTTATTGTTTCAAAAAACAATAATAGAGACGAAGCTTACGATATAGCTCAGGAAGCATTTATTCGTATTTGGAAAAACTGTAACAAGTTTGATATTACAAAAGCCAAAGCCTATCTATTATCTACTGCTAGAAATTTATTCTATAACATTACGAAACATAAAAAGGTAGTTCGTGCTTACGAGCAAGAAACACCCAATTTATATATAGATGAAGAATCTCCTGAATATACTTTGCGTCAAAAAGAGTTTAAAACTAAACTAGAAAAAGCTATTGCAGGTTTAACTGAAGCACAAAGAGAGGTTTTTTTATTGAATAGGATTGAAGGAAAAAAATACAGAGAAATAGCAGAATTACTCGATATTTCTGTAAAGGCTGTTGAGAAGAGGATGAGTAAAGCACTTGTTTACTTAAGAGAAAAAATAGAAGAATTTAATTAATTAGGTAGGGTAGATTACAACCTAATTGTCTAGATGTAAATGGATAACACAAAAAACATATTAAAGTGGCTCAATAATGAGATGTCTGCTGAAGAATTAAAAGAATTTCAGCAAACAGAAGATTATCGAAATTATATTGAAATTTCTAAAGCTTCGGAATATTTGGATTTCCCTACATTAAATCCTGATGTAGCTTTAGCTGATTTTAAACAACGATTTGCGGAAAGAAAGGAGACAAAAGTAATTCCTCTTTACAAAAAATTGGCGTTTAGAGTTGCTGCCTCAGTATTGATATTGTTAGGTTTAACCACTTATTTTTTACTGAACAATTCAAGCACAACTATATCAACTCAATTTGCGGAGAATAAAACCTTTACACTACAAGATGAATCTGTAATTCAATTAAACGCAGGAAGTTCCATTCGTTATAACAAAGAAGGCTTTGAAAATAACCGACAACTTAATTTAGAAGGTGAAGCTTTTTTTGATGTTGTTAAAAAAGGAAAGTTTGTTGTTGAAACCTCATACGGAAATATAAGTGTGTTAGGAACTAGCTTCAATATTAAATCAAGAAAAAACGACTTTACAGTTTTTTGTTTTACCGGAAAAGTACAAGTGAAAGCGTTAAACAAAGTATTTACTCTTACTAAGGGAGAAGGTGTTCGTTTAAATAAAGATAATGAACCTGTGTTATTCAACGATGAAACTTTAAAAACTCCTAATTGGATGAATAAAGAAAGTGTGTTTTATGAAGTTCCATATCAAGAGGTTATTGACGAATTAGAACGTCAGTACAATGTGAAAATTTCACTTAAAAATGTTGAAACAGATTATATTTTTACAGGAGCATTTGATAACAATAATTTAGATTCAGCAATTAAATCTGTTACTTTACCTTTAAACTTAAAGTATCAACAAAACAATAATTTAATTGAGATTTTTAAATAGCCTTTTTTATAAGAGCATCTTTATTCTATGCATCCTACTTGTTTCTTTGGTTAAGATTCAAGCACAAGAATCAGTACCATTTAAAAAAATCATTGCTGATTTAGAAAAGAAATTTGATGTTAAATTCTCCTACACTAGTAACTCTATTGAACTTATAAAAATTGATGATACTTTTGATATAGCAGAGTATTCATCTATTGAAGAAATTATAAATTATTTTAATGACGCTACATTTTTACAAGTAACAAAAATTAGTGACCGATATGTTTCTATTGCTTTAAAGAATGATCTTATCTCTATTTGTGGGTATTTAATTGATGAAAACAACAACCCAATTTCTGATGCAAATATTCTGGTGTTTGGAAAAAACCAAGGAACTATTTCGGATGCTTCTGGTTATTTTGAACTTTCAAATTTACAGATATCAGACTTTATTGAAATACATCATTTGTCTTTCGAAAATCAGGTAAAAAATGTGAATTCTTTCTATAAAAAGAATAACGAATGTCCTCGTATAAATGTGTTTGAACAAGGTGTTTTATTAGACGACGTATTTATTAAAAACTACATCCTAAAAAGCTTAGATAAAACTTCAGACGGAACTGTTCGAATGAATACTACTAAATTTGGTGTTTTAGGTGGTCAGGTGGAACCTGATTTATTACAAACTTCACAAATTTTACCAGGAATTGAAGCAGTGGATGAATCTATTGCAAACATTAACGTAAGAAACGGCGCCAGCGATCAAAACACTCTATACTGGGATAACATCCGCATGTATCATTCCTCGCATTTTTTTGGATTGATTTCGGGGATTAATCCATTTTTAACTGAAAATATTTCAGTAATTAAAAGCGGAACAAGTGCTCAATATAACAACGGAGTTTCAAGCACATTTTTTCTTGAATCTGACTCAACTATAAAAGAGAACATTCAAGTTGGAGGCGGCGTAAATTTCATCTCGGCGGACGTATATGTAAAAGCTCCTATTTCTGATAAAATTCAACTCAATGCTTCTTACAGAAAAAGCATTAACAACATCGTTAGCACACCAACTTATGATGCTTACTTCCAAAAAACTTTTCAAAATAATGATATTGGAAGAAATGCTGAAAACACTGATTTTAGCTTTTTTGATCTTAATTTAAACACCATTATAAAACCGAACGCAAAAAACACCATTCAGTTTAATTACATTCACATTAATAATTTACTGAAAAACCGTGAAGTTGAAGGAAGTGATTTAACTGATAAAATTGATCAAAAATCAAGGGCTTTCGGAGCTATTTATAAGTATAAAGCCTCTGAAAAATTTCAATGGAGTGTTGATTTTTACCACACTTTGTATAATCTTGAATCAGACAACTATCAAAATCAACAACAGCAATTAGTTATTCAAGGAAATGAAGTAAATGAAAATGCCATAAAAACTTCTGGAGTTTATGAGTTTGATGTAAAAAATAGACTAGAATTCGGATATCAATTCACAGAGTCAGGTGTGCAAAGCACTGCTAATATTGATGATCCATTTTTTATTAGAATTCAAAAAGGCGTGGTATTAAACAATGCTGTTTTTGGTGAATATACTTTTAATGATAAAAAGTTACTCGCTAGATTTGGACTGAGATATAATCATTTTAGTAAAATCAATGAACAAACCGTAGAACCTAGAATTAATTTATCTTATCAACTTTCTGATGCGTTTACGCTTATTGGAAATTATGAGCAAAAATCGCAATATACTTCACAAGTAATTGATTTCTTAGACGACTTTTTAGGTGTGGAAAATAGACGATGGGTTATTGTTGATGAAACAATTCCGTTGATAAAAAGCATGCAAGGAACGACCGGTTTTTCATTTAATAAAAACAAATTATTAGTTGATCTTCAAGTATATTATAAACAAACTAACGGCATTCTTATTTCAGGACAAGGATTTCAAAATCAATTACGAGATAGACGATTATCTGGAGAGCAAGAATCGTACGGCATTGAATTTTTAGTAAACAAACGTTTTAGAAAACTGAACCTTTGGTCGAGTTATACGTACGGAAATAGTGAGCTTTTATATACTCAAATCCAAAACGATCCTTTCCCCTCAAGCAATACTGTTCGTCATTCTGTAACAACTGGAATTCAATATGCTTTTAATGATAGTTTTAATTTGTCAATGGTTTCCAATATAAAATCTGGGCGACCTTATACTGTTCCTGTTTCAGGAAATGAAACTACTAATAACGGAAATTTTACTGTTGTTAATTACGACACACTAAATGCTGAACAACTTGGAGCTTACAGTCGATTTGATGTCTCTGCTAGTTATTCCAAACTGTTTAGAAATAATTTGAAATTAGATTTTAAAGCAGGAATATTGAATGTTTTAAATTCAAAACAAACGCTTCACAGATATTTTATTGTTGATGAAAATGATGAAAGTAGCGCTAAACAAATAGATATTAATTCGCTAAAGATTACTCCTAACATCACATGTAGGATTACTTTTTAGCCTAAAAAAGTACAAATATGAAACGTATCATTCCCCACATACTACTTCTTCTTATTCTATTTATAACTTCTTGCTCAAGTGAATCTAATACTGTTACAGGAGCTGAAAATGAAAACAACGGTGCGGTTGGAGATTCTGCTAACGATTTACTTTCTAGTAGTATCTACACAAAATTAATTGTAGAAATTGCCTATGTAAAAGATATGCAACCTAGCGCACAAGCAATTTCAAATTTTACTTCTTTTTTAGAATCGAGACTAAATAAACCACAAGGAATTCAAATTATCCAAAAGGAAATTACGATTTCAAATAAAACAAGTTATACCATTAACGATGTAAGAAGTATTGAAAACACACATCGAAATCAATTCAATAATGAAAATGAAATAGCTGTTTTCGCTTTATTCCTAGATGGCGCTTATTCAGAAAATACTTCAAATAGTTCAGTGTTAGGAGTTGCTCATAAAAACACGTCGTTTGTAATTTTTGAAGAAACTATTCAAGACCTGAGCTCAGATCCTTTCTCTCCATCAACTTCAACTATTGAAACTACTGTTATCAATCATGAATTTGGTCATATTTTAGGATTGGTAAACGCAGGAACTCCAATGCAAGATAACCATCAAGATACTGCAAATGGTCGTCATTGTACTACAGAAAGTTGTTTAATGTATTGGCGTGTAGAAACAGCTCAGGGAGCACTAGACATGCTGTCTGGTGGAAGTATCCCAAACTTAGATTCATTTTGTCTTCAAGATTTAAAAGCCAACGGTGGTAAATAATTTTCAATCACATTTTAGAAAAAAAGAATTAGAGGTAGGGTAAGTTCTTTTTTAGGTGTCTACTTAATAGAAAGATTAATAATATAAATCATAAAATCATGAAGACACTTAAAATAATGACATTGATAGTATGTGCATTTATTTCTATACAATCTACAGCACAAGAAACTGCAACCAAAGAAGATAAAGAAGCATACTACAAAAGAAGAGCGAAGGAAGATGCTAAGTTTGAACAAAACTTTAAAGCGGAAAACAAACGTGAAGAAAAAAAGTTCTGGAAAGAACAAGAAAAATACGAGGAGGATTTAAAAGAAAGAGATAAAGAAGCATACGAAGCTTATCAGCAAGGTAAAAGAGATGCATATGAAGAGCATTATGAACATTGTCATGATCACAATCATCATAGTCACTTTTACTATAGTTATGCTTCACATTATCACCATGGATATTATGAATACCATTATCATAGGTATCCGAGAAGAAGAAGTACAATAAGTACTAACGTAAGAATAAGTACACCAAGAGTAGGTTTGCGTCTATTTTAAGGCAAGTTTTACACTTTATTTTAAATTTAAAATCAAAAAAACATCGCTATTAAATAGCGATGTTTTTTATATAAATACTCGAACGATTAATTAAATATTAATGGTTTTTCCTTCTTTAGAATATTCTCTTTTTACACCTTCTAAGATGTACTGTCTTTGGATTTCTTGTTGTTTATTCGCTAAGGTTTTTAAACATGCATAGTGAATAATATTCACAATGTTCGACCCTGTAATACTGAACTTCTTTGCCAATTCTTCGATTGTTAAAGAAGCTTCTAACTCAATTCCTTTAGGTAAGTTGTTTCTCCATAAAACAGCGCGTTCTTCATAACTAGGCGCTTCAAATTCAATTATATTATGAAAACGGCGTGTAAAAGCCGCATCGATATTGTTTTTAAAATTCGAAGCCAAAATAATCAACCCTGGATGTGCTTCAATTCTTTGCAATAGATAAGAAACTTCTTGATTTGCATATTTATCGTGTGCATCTCTTACATTCGTTCTTTTTCCGAAAATAGAATCTGCTTCGTCAAAAAATAAAATCCAATCTTTATTAATTGATTTGTCAAAAAGTTTAGAAAGATTTTTCTCTGTTTCACCAATATATTTAGAAACTACCATAGATAAATCTACCCTGTAAACATCTTTTCCTGTGTATTTTCCTAACAAACTTGCTGTCAACGTTTTTCCAGTTCCTGGTACACCACAAAATAATACTCGATATCCAGGTTTAATTTTAGAATACATTCCCCAATCGTTCAAAAGAACATCATTATATGCTAACCAGTTTTCAATTTCTCTAACTTCTGTTAGTGTTTTTGTGTTTAAAACTAGGTCCTCCCAATTTAACTTAGTTGTTATTAAACTTGCAGGAAACTCTTGACTTAATTGTGGTTTTAGCTCTTTACTTGTTAAAAATAAATGTACATATTCTCTATTCAACACTATTTTTCCACTCATAAACGGCTCTCCATAAGGAACATTTTCTAGTTCTAGAATTGAATTTTTAAATAATACACTATTGTGTAGCATTCTATCAAGTATATGAGCTCTATTTGTAGTTTCTTTTCCTGCTAGAATGTAAAGTAAGGTTTCACCTGTTGGAATAATTCCTCTATGATTCTTTCCTTTTACACCACCAAAACCAGGAAACTCTCCTCCGTTAGGAAAAAAATCGGTAATAATATCTGTGTAAAAATTTGGTGAAATATGAGGTATTAGTGCAATTAATAATACCAAAATCTCATCATAATCTAACTGATGGCTTTTAGCGAATTGTGAAAATTCAGAATCATCATTTACAATATTATTAAACACCGGAAAAGGCGGTTCTTCATTCGTAAATTCTTTTTTTAATCGATAAAAAATTAACTCTTTTAGGTAAGAAAATTTTTCATCAAAATGTGATGTTTGAATTAAGGTGGTTTGTTCTTGTTGTTTCATTGATTTTTTACACTAATGGTTCAATAGAAAAAACATCTATTTTAGATTTTAATAGGTTTCTTGTTCTCTTTAAAACAGCAACACCGTTTCTTGAACCAGCAATGTTTGTATTTCCTTCAATAGTTTCTATAACATCATCATTTACTGAAGTTATAATTCCTGTATGCGTCCAATCAAATGAGGACTTTTGTATAAGAAAAATATCTCCAGGCTTAATTAAAGATGAATCGTTTCTCAGTTTCGTATAACGTGTTAAAATACCTTTGTTTAATCCAGTCGTACCAACTGTATCGCAACTATACGTTCGTGGCATTAAGGTTCTGAAATTTTTATTTTGCGCACTTGCGGCTTGGTCAATAATTGCTTGAACAAATCCCATGCACCAATACCAAGGAGAACCGTCATTTCCGTCCATGTAAGATCTTACCCAAGGCCCGCTATTTGATTCGCCATTAATTATTAACTCATATGGATGATTTTTTAAATGATTTTCAGCAGTCTCTAAAACTAAATCTCGGAAATTTGTAGCAGTAAGTGGTTTATCAAAAGCTTCTTTTAAATTACCACAAAGCACATCAAAAGTTTCTTGAGTTACAATACCATTTTCAAATAACCCTTTTGCTTTTTGAAAATTTTTAACTGCTCTTTCAGTAGCAGGGCCAAAATCCCCATCGACTTCTGTTGCTGTTCCATTATGTGGATTTTGAATACTATACAACGTTAACCAAGACTGAATCTTTCTAGTGTCTTTTCGGTTATTATGATCTCCATTTCTTCTTTGGGTGTCTTTAATCACCAATTCTTTCTGATACCAGTTTTTTTTCATTTGTAGTAGGTTTTATTTTTTTGGGAAATTAAATTTAACGAATAAGTTTGTATAACAATCAGGATATTTATGGTTATTAAAAGGGTGAAATGACTGGGAACAATATTTTACATTTGTATACCAAAATCTGTTAAATCCAATTCTACATGAGGTAGTATTTTAGGTAAAAATTGTCTCATTAATTCAAAATATTCTGATTTTTCTTTAAATAAATAGATTAATTGCCAATAATGAAAACACTTAGACTTATAACTCAATTTTAGATATTCTTCAATACCTATTTTCATATCATAAACTTCATTAGCATTGGTATGAACTAACCAAATATTATCTATAATTATGTCTCCTTCTTTCTTCAAACAGGCTGTTAAATCCCAACAAATATCAAATGGAAAATAGTCGTTTTCGTTTTCTTCCTTTTTTGATAAAGTATAATAATAAGACTGACTTTTACAAAAGTCCACATTGAATATATCTTCACTTTTAGTAATATTAATAAAGCCACTTAAGTATTCGTGAACTACTCCCCAATCGTAGTTATTATCAAAATACTTTTCTTTTAACCATTTATCCTCCTTAAATTGTATAGTATTCTCTTCTGTATTTTGAAGTTCCCATAAGACCTCCAGTTTTGAAGTTTGTTGATAAAAAGCTATTAAACTTTCTGGTAATAAGTTTTCATTTTTGACTAGCTTACTGGGAGGTAATGCATAAGTTGCTGGTGTTTTTATATTAACGCCATGTTCAAAAGCGTAACCTACCTCTTCCAGCATTTTGAACAGAAAAAGTTCATTAATATTAATCATACTCTAAAATATTTGAATTAACAAGATTATTAAACTTAGTAAAAGCAGCCATAAAAGCATTTTGATCTTTATATAATCCAGAAACTATTGATCTTACTTGAACTATATTTTGATATCCTCCTGATGGTCTACCTTGAACTAATCTATCAAAAAAGCCTGAAAGACCTGTTCCGTTTGTACCTCCTTCATCTAATGCCTTAGAATTTAAAGCGCCTGAGTTAGAACTATTAATAGTAATTCGCACAACAGTTGAAGGTGGGGCCTGAGTGAAAGTTTTTCGTACGGTTGGAGAACCTGGAGTATTATTTTCAACATCATATGGGCCAAAACTCATAACAACCACAGTAGGAATATCCTCATAAACACCTGTGTTACTATAAGATATATCAACATTATAAAATATAACTTGATTCTCATCCCAAACAGCTTCCTTAGCAAAATGTTCTACTTGGTTTTCCATATCTCTTAAGTTCATATCTCTAGTACCAGGGAATAAATTCTCTCTTGTACCTGGTCCATGAAGCCTATGATTTAACATATGAGCTCTAACCCATGCTCCTCCTCTCCTTAATGAAACAGGAATATTAGTCCAACCCATAGGATCTTGAGTTGGAGTTGATCCTCTCGTATTTCCAGGTATTTTAGATAATGGAGCGGCTCTCATTATGTAAGCTCTTCCTTTACTATCTGTCTCAAAAGAGACTCTTGATATTGGAAGTTCAACAGTATGTTCTAGAACACCTATGATAACCAAATCTGCAGCTATATTTGTTAAATTTGTTGAGATTAAGTTATAAGCAACCCTTATTGGTTCATTACCATGACCTTGATTGTAAGCATTATCCACTGCCCTTTTATATGCTCCAATATTAGTTCCTAAAACTCTCTTCTCATTAAAAAGGTTTTCTATAGCTGTTGTTTTTTGGCTATGATTAGGGTCTGCAGGATTATCATGAATTTCTTGTCTTTTGTCATTTAAGAGAGCGTTTAATGTTTGCTTTTCACTGTAAACATTAATCTCAACCCTTTCTAAAGTCCCTTCTATTTTTAATGTATGACCACCATCAACATTAATAGGAGATGACAAACCAATTATAGTATCAAAATCTTGGTTACCAGAAGTTTCACTTACATCTTGTTCTTCAGAATTTTCAAACTTAGGTTTTCCTATTTCTGTTTGATTTCTACTACCTGTATCTATGAAATAATCCCACGTATTACCTCCATCTACAACCCTAACCGATTGAACGACAGGATGCTCCCTTTTCCATGCATTCAACATATCAGAAGCCGAAGATTCTTCCATTTTATCCTCTTCATTTACTGCTCTTCTCTCTCGAGATCTTAAATCTACAATCGATTCAGCAAGAATTCTTTGTTTTTCTGCCTCACTCATCAAAGCAATTTCTAATAGATGCCTTCCATTATCTTGCTCTCCATGCTGCACAAAAATTGCAACACTCTCAGCTTCTTCATTTCTAGTATCAATTCTTCTAATACCGTACCTGCGCTTTACTGTGTTAATTTTAGCTTCCACATCACCAATTGTTGGTTTTGGATTGGCATTTTCCATTTGTGAAAGCTCATCTAACGCTCTCATATACTTTTGCTCATCAGGAAGATTCTGTAAATCTTCTTCTCTTCTTCCTGGAGGCAACCCTTCTCCTTCACCTGTAATTTCAGGATTTTCATTTTGATCTCCAGGCGCGTTTTCACCTTGCCATTCTCCTGCTGGATTGGATTCACTATCTCCCATACTTCTTGGAGGTGGATCCGCCATTACATCGGCAGTAAACTTATCTGGATCAAATTCCACTGGTGAGAATGTTAGTTCTGGTGGTTCTTCTCCTCCAACTAACCAATCAACATCAGCTCCAATTCCTAAACTATCTCCAATTGGATATTGTACTTCTCCTAATGGGAATTCTTCTCTTCCGTCTGGTGCTGGCGACCACCAAGGACTATCTAACTCGTAAAATAACGCTCCTGAAAGCTGCAAGAACAACTGAGCCGCAGCTTCAAAATGTCCTTTTAATCGAGACTCTCCAACTTTTCCTCCTTCTGGAGATTGCTCTTCTTTATATTCAAAAGTTGGTGTAGCTTCTGCATACGCTCTTAAACCAGCTGCTGCCGTAACATTTACACCCGCTTTTACATCATGTCCAAGTATGGTAACTCCGACTCCTGCTTCTGCCTCTAAACCTAGAACAGCAAAAGCATTAATTCCTAAAGTACCTGTGATACTAAACTCTTGTAATACGTTTGGATCAGTAGAATA
This sequence comes from Tenacibaculum sp. MEBiC06402, assembly GCF_049239625.1. Classification (NCBI taxonomy): domain Bacteria; kingdom Pseudomonadati; phylum Bacteroidota; class Flavobacteriia; order Flavobacteriales; family Flavobacteriaceae; genus Tenacibaculum; species Tenacibaculum sp. MEBiC06402. The sequence continues at coordinate 106,121 of NZ_JBMKKT010000101.1, read as the reverse complement.
CGTTCCTGTAAATCCAACGTTTTTAAGCACTAATGGACCAAATCCTGCATTTGCAAACATTCCAATACTCGCAAATAAGAATACTTGTCCAACCAAAGGAATTCCGTATCCTGCTCTGATTTCTACTTGAAAGATATCAACCTTTTTACCACGTTGCTCCATCAATTCGATTTCATCAGGAACAATGATTTCACCTACAATGGTTACATGACCTTCATTATCGATTCCAATTTTAGCAGTTCCCTCTAACCAAGGAGTAATGGAAGCAGTAACTTCTCCCCAACCTGCTAAAACTTGATTGTTTTTTGTTTTAGGAACTGCAGTTTGCTCCTGAGCTGGCGCATCCGCCTCTTGTTCCATAGATTCAACACCTAAAGCAGCATGCATCATTTGAGTTGATCTCACCGCATCAGTAACTAATAATGTAATTTCACCAGAGAATTTATCTGAATTCATTCGTCCAGTACCTTGAATGGTAACAGCTCCGTCATCATACTCAACGTTTAACGATGCGCTTACATTAGCAATATCTGCCGCTATACTCGCTTGACCACTTAACTTTCCGTCTGCACCACGAGCTACATTAAACTCACCCGATGCTAAACCAGCAACGTCTACGGTAGAATTTAATTCAAAAGTCATAGTAGAATCTGTAATACCTAAACTTCCTGTAGCTTCAATATATCCATCAATATTAGCAGATAAGTTATTCGCTCTAAAGTTTAGTCCACCACTTTCAAATCGGTTTTCTAATCCTTCAGCAACTTCAATAGGACTTAAGCCAAGGAAACTCATTGCTTCTAGATTTTCATTTATCTTGTGAATAATTCCTAATACATCTGGAACTACATCTTCTCCAACTCTAACACTTAAAAAACCTGTAGTATTTTGTTCTTCACCAAACCTATTCAATACTAATACTGGGAAAATTCCTGCATTACGAAGCGGATTTAAAAATTCCATACCACCTACATCTAAGGAGTTATTACTTCTCGTACTGGCAAGTTCAAATTTCTGGCTTTCTCCTTCAGCAGGTCTACCTAATTTTCTAATTTTTATAGTACCTGTAAAACGTTCTCCAATTTTAACGGCAACATCAAAATCTCTAGTACTAGATTCTTGTTCTATATAATTTAGCCAATCATCTGATAGCTGTAATCCATTGGTAATATCTTGAGGTTGTGTTGGTGCAACTAACGTTGTACTTTCTGTTTCTCCTTCTGATTTTTGAACGGTATTTGTTGGAGAAGCTCCTTGTTGAACGGTATGTGTAAGCTCGTGAGCTAATAAATGTTTCCCTGAATCACTTTCAGGATTGTATTTCCCCTCGTTAAAATAAATATCGTTTCCATTGGTAAATGCCTGAGAACCTAACTCTTGATTCATTTGTACGGCATTGTTATCGTTATGGACTCTTACTCCACTGAAATCTGCTCCGAAACCAGATTCCATTTCGTTTTGAGTGTTACTTGGTAATGGGTTTCCACCTCCTTTTGAATTGCTTAGATTATTTTCTAAAGACGAATTATTATCACCCCCCGACATTTGCAGTTGCTGAACTTCTTCATCTTCTTTCTCTTGTATGTCTTCGTCTTCTTTTTCTTGAATATCTTCTTCTGCTTGTTGCTGGATTATATCTCCGCCTAAAGAGGTTTCTGTTGATTCTTTTTTAGTTTGTACATCTTCCTCCTCTTTCTGTTGAATTTCCTCTTCTTGTTTTTGTAATATCGATTCTGACTTGAGTTGAACTCCAGGAGTAATTGGATCGACTAAAGGTTTTTGCTGAATCTCATTTTCATTTGACTCTTGTTTTTGAGCCTCGTCCTCGTTTTTCTTTTGAACTGATGGCGCAAAAAATGAAGATGTTTTATTTTCTTTTCCACCAGCTACAATTTGATCAGCTGCACGATCCGCTTCTACTTCATATTTATCTCCAGGTTTTCCTACATTCAATTTTGGTTGAATGAAAGAATTCTCTGAAGAATTTGTAGCAACGCTTGGTTTAGTATTTTGGGTTTTTGGTGAAAACATTAGTTTAATTAATTATATACCTTAGTTTTTTTGGGTTGTTGATTCTAGTTTTTATTGAAATCCAATCATTTTTAACGTAGCTTCGATTAATTTCATCTCTTCTTTCTCTTCAGATAAATATTTCCTTTGCCAATTAACAATTCCTCTATACTTTAGGTTTCTCTCAAAGTATTCTAAAAAACTTAACTCCATTTTATTTATGCCATATTCGATATCATAATAATACACATCATTACTAACATGACCATTGATCACTTTAAAACATGCGCAAGCTGTTATATCTTCATTATGAAGATCAAATGGTCTTAACTGTTTCAACTCTTCTTTATTATCATCAAAATCGAACCATAAAATATCTCTCCAAGGCTCTAGTTCATTTTCTCCTTTAAAAACTTGTTTCAAATTATAATAGTAAATATTTCCCCAGATCAAATTGCTTTCTATTGTCTTTTCCTTAAACACATCTCCTTTCAAACCCCAACACAAACTGAAACCATTTAATTTCTCATAAAAATCTTTTACCTCTTTATGAATTATTACTCTATACTTATTCTCTATTTCCTTTACACTATTTTTAGATAGTTTTTCTCCTATAGAGGTCTTAACTTCTTTTGTAAATTCATTATACTGGCAATCCCAAATGATATTTCTAATTCTTTCTTTTAAATCCAAAATCAATATAGTTTAATTAATGTCTATTTTACTTTTAACACCGTCAATAGTAATTTCTTGATCGTGTAGGTCCGTTAAATGCCTGTAATCTGCTTCGGCATATTCTGGCTTAAATACTATATTTTTCAATTCATGCCCATTATTAATCAGAAAATCTCTTTTTTGCTCATAAAATGTTTCCAAATCAGATTGACTTGATGGGCCTTGACCTTCAGTATTATAATAGTTATTAATTCTTTGAGCTCTTCCTCCTGAACCTGCTCCACTAAAACCTGGAAGACTTCTAAGCTTATTCTTTGCCTTTCCTAATATCTTATAAATAGGTAAACTTCCTGTAGAGGTCATTTCTGGTGGTGCATCAACAGGAATAGGTCCTGATGTGTTAATCTTACCTTTTGTCATATTTCCATTTCTTGCAATTTTATATTTAGCCCATTGTATCTCAATATTTGACGGAAAATCTGGATGGTCTGTATGATTGTAATCTAATGTTGTTTGATACCAAATAACATCTTCCGGTTTTCTTACTAACTTCAAAGCTTTCTTTTCTGCTTTTAGATTCGCTAATTTATTAGGTCCTTTTCTTGTAGGAACAAGATTCCATTCTTCATTACCAGGTCCATGTAAACTTTCATGAATAATATGAAAACGTACCCAATTATGTTTTACATAATCCTTTAAACCTTTTGTAGTTTCATAATTAACCAAATATCCCCATCCTGGAGGAACAGCTGACTGACCTCTAACTGGTGGACTACCTTTAGTATTTCCAGCTATCGGAGTAATTGGATCCCCAACTACTTTACTTGGACGACCATTTGTTCTAGATTTGACTTCCAATTTAGAAGCTATGTTATTAGAATTTTCAGGATCTAACCCTAAAATAATAAGATTCTCCGCTATAACTTTGAACTCTTCTCTAAGCTGATAATCAAGCTCTGTTATTCTTTTCTCTCTCGGAGCACTCTTTTTCTCTTCAAGTTGAAGATCATCGACTATTTCTTGAGCTTTTTCTAAGTGAGTACTTACTTTACCTCTCGCTGTTACTAATACTTGTTTTTCCTCTCCATCTTCTTTACCCGATATTCTAGCATCAACTTCTGTTAAAAAAGTGGATAATTTTTTCTTTTTGGAAGCCACCATTAAATTAGTTTTCCCTCCTTTTTTCTCTAAAAATAATTTATGATTTTTTCCATCTCTAGTCTTAAATTTTCTCTTTAACTTCAACCATTTAAAGATTTTCTTAACTGCCCCTTTAACCTTAGCCTTTCCTTTTTTAACTAAGTTCTTAAACGCTTTCTTCGCTTTTAGAATAATTTTATTGATAGCCTTATCAATCTTCTTACGAACTTTCTTGATGATTTTTTGAATCTTCCCTGTAAGGCCAGTAACACCTACCAATGCAGCTAAGAAGCTAATTAATACTGGTAATGCTTTTGCTAGTGCTGTTTCTATTCCTTTGGCAACAGCTTTTACATTTCCTGCCGCTAAGGCTTTTATACTATTGATAAATGCAGTAACCAATTCGAAAATTTGTGCTGCTCTTTCTACAAAGAACTTCACGATATCAATAATCATCATAGCAGCCTTTACAAAAGCACCAGCCGGACTTAATAATCCCATAATCCATTTAATTCCAGCTTCAATAACTTTGGTGATAATCATATCTCGAATGGCATCCATGACCATTTCTTTTAAGTTCGTAAACTGGTCTTTGATGTATTCCCATAAACCTGTTACTCCGTCTTTTTTAACGATTTGGAAAACCTCAACAGCTTTTTCCATTCCGTTAACTACCGGTTCTCCTAGTAATTTAACTGCTTTACTTCTAAAATAATCCCAAGTTAATCCAAGCATTTGCGTAACCAAACTGAAAATTCCTGAAAGACTAAATAGATTATCTGGCATAGTAATACCCACATTGCCTAAAGAACCTGTTAACCATTCGATTAATCCTTTAATCATGTGTTGTTTGATATTGCTGCCAAAATCAACAAAACCTTGTTTTATACCGCTAATTAAATTACCTAAGAATCCTATTGGATCGGAAATAATCGCTCCGATAGCACTTACAGCTGCAGACAATAAATTCAGTAATAAGTCTTTAATTTTAAGAATTGTTTTGATAACACCTGCTAATGCATTAAAGGCAGCTCCTATCCAACCTGCACTTACTTTTTCCTTTATCTCATCAAACTTCTCTTGAAGTACGTCAACATTTTCTTTATATGACTGTGCCAAGTCTGATGCAAGTTCTTCTTGTTTCTCATAAACGCTATCTTCTAAATCAGCATATTGATCATTAAAATCGTTATACGCATCTTCAGCAAGTTTCTTTTGAGAATCATCTAAGCTGTCAAACTTTTCTTTTGATTTTTTCTTACCATCTTCAATGGCTTGTAAAGCTCCATTTAAACCATCGGCTATAATTACAGAAATATCATCTAAAACGGTATTCATTTTAGATACGAACTTTCTTTTTTCTGATCTAAATAGTCTATCAATAGCTTCTGTATCTTCACCAAAAATCCAGTCATCAACCACTGTCCAACCATAAATTTCTCCTAAACCATCTTCTACATTTTTCTCAAACATTTTCTGAGCGCTTTCTGCTTCTTCACTGAATTTCTTATCAACATCCTCTGATAATTTCTCTAAACTATCTGTTACTTTTTGTTTAGTTTCATTGTAAATAGCTTCAAACTCAGCATAAATTTTCTCTTGCTCGGTTTTATCACTCGTTTTATTCGTAGTTTGATTAGTAAGAACTGTATTTTCCGACAACAATTTTGCTGCCTGCATTTGATCCAAACCTTCTTGACTTGTTGTTGTAGCAGTTTTTTCTGCCGCCCCTAATTGAGCCTGTTCTTTTTTTCTATACTTAACTGGCGCTAATTTAGCTTCGGTTTGTGCATTATTCTTTTCATCTAATGCGCCCGTAAATTTAGGTTCATTTGATTTAGCCAATTGCTCATCCGTTACCTCATTTTCACTCATGTAATCATCAAGAGATTGACTTTCTTTTTCCATCGAAATCTCTTGATTGGTTTTTGGTTTTGGAATTGCTGCCTGAGCATTCAATGGCTTTGGTGGCGCTCCAGGATCTGCTACTGGTAAAGGCTGAGCTTCTAAAGTTGGCTGACCACTGTCTGGAGCAGGTTTATCTGCTTCCTGTTTCATTGGCCCAGCTAGTTTATCACTTTCTGAAGTTACTTGCCCAGATATGTTTTTTTTGATTCCTTCAATTGGCTTATCATCTCTAAAGTCTTGAGCTTCATCTGAATTTCTAGGTAATTGATTTTCTAAATCATCAAGGTTTTTTTCTAGTAACTTTTTAAACGATGCAGGTGTAAAAGGCTCTCTTTTCTTTTCTTCCTCAGAAGTAGCTTCCATAGATGTCGCATGAGCCTGTTGATTGTTTTTAGTTGTTTGCGTAGCAGGTGAAGCATGTCCTGCTTCTTGCTGTTCAGTTACCTTAGTGTTCGGATCTGGGTGTTGAGATTTTTCTTCTTTTACTGCTTCAGTTGCTTTTATTTGAGCTTGAAATTCCGGATCATCTTCTGGTTTTGTAGGAGCTTTAGGTATCTTATTCTCCTTGTCTGCTTTACTCTCTTTTTTCTGATCCTTCTCCTCTTTTTTATCTTGTTCTTTATCTCCTTCTTTTAATTCTGGTGAAACTGTTTTTGCATTAGGACCAGGCGAAGCTGTTAATACTCCATTTCCTGTAGGGTTTGAATTATTTAAAGTTTCAGTTGAAATACCATTTGCATTTACACCTGAATCTTTAACTTTTGAAGCTACTTCTGTTTGAGGTTTATCTTTAACTAATGCTTCTTTCGAGTCTTTTTCTGAATCTTGTGTTACTACTTTTTGTAATTTCTGATTTGGGTTGTTATTTTGTTTTGGAGCAATAAATGGTGAGGTCTCCTTTTTCGCTTGTGTTGCTGCTTCATTTGCAGTTTCATTAGACGAATCTTTTACTCCAACATCTTCTTTGCTCGACTCAGGTTTTACAACCTTCATTTTTGGTTGGATAAAAGAAACGTTAGAGTTTTTACTCCGAGAACTATGTTTAGTATGTTGAATTTTTGGCGCAAACATAGTCTATTGTTTTTGAAGGTTTATTGTAACGGACATACCTACATCAAAATCTTGAATCTTCCCTTCAAGTTTTTCTCCGTTATTTGTTATTTTTCCTGTAAATTTTCCGTTAGTTCCTAAATAAGTTTTGTAGGGTATACTCACGCCTCTTTTGGTAACTTTTCCTGTACCTGACGCAGTAGCAATCCATTCTCCAAAGACTAATGAATATTCAGTAAAACTAATAGCTCCGGAATCTTCATGATTTATTTGGTACCTAGCATTTGGACTATCAGCATCTATCCATTTCCCCGTCAAATTATAATTTTTAACAATTGCTTTTACTACCTTGGGTTTTGGTGGTTTAACACTAGGAACTACATCAATTTCCTTTGTTCTTAAGTCTCCTGGAAGTTTAGAATGATCTATTACGACTTTCTTTTCTGTTTTTTCTTTTGAATTGTTTTTATTAACTGGTTTTTTACCAATTATACCCGCATTAAAAAGAATTGTTATAACACTACCGATAGCTGTAATTAGTCCTGTAATGGCTATAACTGATGTTGAAAATTTAGTATTTGTTGAGTCGACCATAACTACAAAGTTTATATCATTCTATCTATACTTCTTTTATCTCATTGGCTTAACGGTAATACAACAATATGAATTGGTATTTCCAACAACAGCTATAAATGTTGCTCCGATTGGAGGCATCATCGTCATCATACTTGTAAAAGTTGCGGAATAATACCCTAACATAGTCACTCTGGTAGAACCAAACGGAACGATTGACATATGAGACGAACTACAACCAGCTCCACTTAGATAATGAAAAGAAATTTTAGTTCCCTCTGGAGCATCTGTGAATCCTGAAATTTTTATTCTTGGAGTAATAGTTCCTCTTTTAGCTTTGCCTGAGCAGGTGTAGCTAGGCATTTCTTGTTTTTGAACTTTCTTCTGCACCATTCCTTTTTGTTGAATGGTATGTGTTAACTCATGCGCCAATAAATGTTTACCTTCTTTAGAATTAGGATTGTACTTTCCTTTATTAAAATAAATATCATTACCATGTGTGAACGCTTGCGCCCCTATATCGCTACTCATTTGTTCCGCTTCAGTATCGTTGTGAATATTTACATTCGAAAAATCCGCTCCGAAACCAGATTCCATTTCTTGTTTTGTTTGGCTATCTAATTTATGTCCTCCGCTTCCTCTTTTCAGCCTACTTTCAAAGGAATTATTTCCTGAATTTTGTTTTGTACTAGTTTGTTTCTTTTGAACTTCTTCATCTTCTTTTTTCTGAGCTTTCTCTTCTCCTTCGCAAGCTGCGCATTTTGCTTGTACTTCCTCCTCTTCTTTACTTTGAACTGCTTCTTCTTCCTCCATCATTTGGACTTCCTCATCCTCTTTACTCTGAACAGCTTCTTCCTCCTCCATTTTTTGAACCTCCTCTTCCTCTTTACTTTGAACCGCTTCCTCTTCTTCCATCCTCTGAACAGGTTGTTCTTCCTCAGAAGCTTCCTTTTGTTGAATTAAAGGAGTTACTTCTGATCCTAATGGTTTTTGTTGAACTTCTTCTTCATTTCCTTTTTTTTGCACATTCGTATCGGCAGCATTATTAACCACCTTATCAGCCATTTTATCTGCTTCTACCTCATACTTATCTCCAGCTTTACCCATTTTTAACTTTGGTTGAATAAATGCTTTATCTTGTTCCTTATTAGTACTCCCATACTTATGCTTTTTATCTCTTCTAAACATGACCTATTCAGTTTTTGTTGATTTAGCCTCTTCTCTTTTAGATTTCGTAATGTCTTGAATCAAACCTATAATTTGATGCCAACCATCTGTACCTCCTGCAATAACAACTGCAGTTAAAATTGTATCAACAAACTTGAAAACGATTGCTTGAATTGTAAAGGCTTCCGACGGAACTTCCATAAATGTTTCTAGTATTCTAAATCCAGCAATTGCTAATACAATACCAACGCTAAAAGAGGCCATTGTTGTTTTTTGAATATTTCCTTCTTTAGTGGCAGTTTTCGAAACGATAAAAATTTCATTAAACCTTTCTGTTAATGCCAGAATTACTGGAAATGACATAAATAGTGTGCTGAGCTCAATTTCTGATATGGATTTTAAATGAATTAATTCTAAATCAATATTATAAAGTACTATAGCTGTAATAGCTATCGGAATTAAGTAAGTTAGTTTTGTTTTCATCGGTTAAAAGCTTATTGTAATTTTAATACTCTTAGCTTGCTATTTACCAATCTGTAAATAGTAATGTTTTCATCCATGGTAGTTTACATAAACCAAAGCTCCATGGTAGTTTATCTAATAATATATCTTGTGTTTTTCTTTCAATAGTTAGCTGAGGGTTATCTTTAGTCAAATCTAATTTTCCTTGGCGCTGAATAAATTCATTTCGAATTAAATCTGGTGACGAATTTTTTAAAATCTCCCAATTATGGACTACAGAATTTAGTAAGTTTTCTGCATTTTCTTTCGTCTCCTCTGAAAGCTTTATATCTCTTTCTATAGTTTGGTGGATTGGGATGTTACACAAGAACTTTTCAAACACCAAATTACTTTCGAGTTGCTTCTCTTGTTTGGTAGCAACATAATGCAATAAGTGAATCGCTTCTGATGGATTTATAATTTGATTCTTATCATTGAGTAAATTACATGAAGTGAAAAACTGCTTTAAAAATGGGTGAATTAAAATAAGTCCTGCGTTATTTATGATATACGACTTAGGTTTGTTAAAACCTTTGAATAGTTCTTTTATATTTTTCAATGGTGTTATACTTTGGTTCTCATCAGAATTCAAATTATTTTCAGATTTTACATCAATAGTTCTAAATTCCTTATCGAATGCATTAGAACCATTTTTTAATTCATCAATATTTGAACTTTTCATGTTAGAAGTTGTTTCCGTCGATTCTTTAATTGGTAAATCTGTCTCCGATGTAAAACTTTTATCCGAACTCTCTTTGTTTATTGATTCTGATGTTGAGCTGTTAGCTTTCTCTAAAGATTTATCTTCAAATTGACTTTTATTTTCCCTAGCCGTAATTTCATCTTGATTTGGTACAGTTGAAGAATCTAGATTTTTAGGATTTTGAACAGTTTCGTCTTTTTTCAAGTTAAATGATACATTCTCTTTTTGAGAAAACTCATCATTTTCCAATGATTCACTATTAGCATTTAAATTGTCAGTTAATTCTTCAACAACTACTTTATCTTTTTCTAAAAACTTTTCCTCTTTGAGAGTTTCCTGATTTTTATCTTTCTTAGTTTTAAAATCTTCAATAGTATTTTTTAACTTTTCAGTTTCTTCTAAAAAAAGGCTCTCCGAAATTTTTTCATCTTCATTTTGAATTGTAACTGAGCGGAAGTCAGATTTATTTTTGACTGATAAATCGTTGGACTTTAATTGATTCTTTGTTTGTTTAACAACATCAAACTTTTGATTTTCAGAGAAACTAAGACGCTCTATTTTTGATATTATCTCATTCGGAATTACATTTTTTATATCAGAATGATTATTCAGAATTGCTCTTAAAAATAATTGTAAACTTGCTTTCGACTGTTCATCCTCTTGATATTCATTAGATTCAAAAAGACGTATTATATAACCTAAAAAAGTTATCAAATCTGATTGCAATGTATAATGAATAAAAGCGTTCCAAATTTCTTTTTTAGTCTCTGAAGTGTTTACTGTATAACTAATTTCTTTTATTTCGGATAACAATTGATTGAAAAATATAGGCTTGTTTACAATTCCAAGAAATAATATTTGTAATTCCGTATCTAAAAACTGATTTAATAACCTTACTTTTTGGGATGGAGTTTGTAATACTTTTAAAAACCGTGAACTGAAGCCTGAAGTTTCGGTAATTTCGTAAAGATCTTTTTGACTAAAACTAAAACTCTCCGTTTGATTATTCCACCAAGAAAAAGTACCGTTTTCTATAAAAGAGAAAAAGGTATCAGCTTTGGAATTTTGAAAAGATTTCTCTTTAATTTCAATATCATTTTCTTCTGGTTCATTGATAATTTCTGCTAACTTATTTGAGATTTGCTTTTTTAATTCTCTTTTGGAAGCTTCTGATGTAATTGAAAAATTCTGATTAGAAACATTAATATCTAACGATAACTTTGGTATTAGTTTTATAGAATCTTCAGAAGAAATTGATTCAAAAAAGGATTCAATTAGAGGAAATATTTCCTCCTTTAAAAAAGTATCAATAGTATCTTTCAATTCCTCCGCTACCTTATTGGAATTGGTATTGATGTCTACTGCGACTTTATTTATTATGTGTTCTTGAATCCTCATTTGAATCTTCTCCCAAATTTTAACCTACGGTATTTGATAATGTTTTAAGTAACTGTAATTGAATAACTTCTTGAATTAATTTCGAACTAATTGCATCAGCACATTTTTCCAAGAAACTCACTAATGTTTTATCTGGAGTGTCTACATTTATTTGTCTTTCGAAAAACTCTCGTAAATCCAAATCAATAGCATTTAAAACTCTTTGAATCTGTAATACAATTGTACTAGGATTATCTCCATCTCCTTTAACTTCTAGAGTTTCTAGACTTTGACAATGAAGAATTAAGAAATATAGTTTTACTTGAGCTCGATAATATCTTTTTAAAACCTCGTTATTTGGGTCTTCTTTTATTGCCTCAGAAGTATCATTAATTAATAATAAGAATGCCTTTTCGATTGCAGAATTATTGCTTCCTGTGGTGTACGCTGGTAAGTCTTTTAAAACCGCAGCATACATATTTTTAGTTCTATCAATAATTGTATTTCCTGTATCAACCGACTCGGTTAATAATTTTAACTCATCACGTAACATATCTCCAACGTCATCTTGACAAGTTCTTATTACGATAAAAGGTGTTTCAACAATATCTGAATATGTATTTGTTCCACAATCGCTAACTGTAGTTAAAGAAACTCTAACTGATTCACCGTCAAATTTTGATAAATCAACGGTAATAGTTCTTCGAGTAGTTTGCGGATCTCTTTCTTCTCCGTTTATATTCCAGATATATTCGTTACCGATTTCTGAAGTGTTTGTTAGCGTTAAAATTCTAGTTTCGGCATCAAAACTACTTGTAAAGTTAGCTCTTGATCTTTCTGTAACTTCAATAGTTGCAGAAACTGATGTGCCTACTAAGTTTACAGTAACTGAACCAGCACTTGTTAAACCTGAATTTGCTCCTACAAATTCCCAAACACCTCGATCTTCGTTAAACGAAATTCCATCTCCTTCTAGTATCATTCCTTCTATTTGCGGATCTACCGTAATAACATGAGCTGTTTTATCTTCTAAGCAAAAGATTGCATCTGGTACTTCAATTACGAAATCAGGATACGAAACAGTAACTTCAATACTTGCATCCGAAGAACATCCATTTTTACCTTCAACTCTAACATTAATTTTGAATGTATTTACTGAGTCTGGTTCAATTACATACTTAGGAGTAAACATTTCTGCTTCACTTGTTTGTCCTTCAGATTCCCATTTGATATTTAATGAACTTGGATCAACTCCATCCGGTAATTGAACAGTAAAGTCCCCTACATAGATTAGTTTTTCTTCTTCCCAAACAAAACCAGCTGCTCTTCCTTCAATAATTGATATTTGTTTTACCTCATGAATGATGATTCTGGCGTTTGTAGATTGCCCATCTTCCATAAATCGAAGAACTTTTTCATATTCAGTGAATAATGATGAATCAATAACCAATTCACTTCCTTCAATTGAAAGACCTGCTATTGGAGCGCCTTCAATAGTGATTTCGCCTACAACATTGGTAAATGAAATTCTTGCTGTTGGTTCAGTTTCAGCATCTAAACAATATGATGGTATAATATCTAATTCTGATGGTGTTTCACTATCAAAAATGATAGTCTCTATGGTAATTGTTTTATTACAAGGACCTAAGGATACTTCTAATGATGGTGTAATAATATTTAAATCGTTAATTGGTAAGGTGTATGTATGTGTAAACTGATTGTTTATTGGAGTTTCTTCAACCATAACTCCGTTACCTAAAAAGTCGAAGTTATATTTTACTTGATTGATAAAATTAGAGGTGATAAAAATATCATCTCCCCAGTTTAAAGTGAACACAACATTTGCTTCCGTTTTATCATCATTATATGTAATTGGTTCAACAGTAACACTTAAATCTACATCTGGATACACAATAATTTGACAATCTGTAGGTTCATCATTTACGGTAAAGTTGATTGTTTTTCCTAAATAGTTTTTATCAATTTTAGTAACATCAAGCTTTGTTTTGTTATCCACTGGGTCGATGAAAATTCCTGAATCAAAATCTTCTGGAATATCAGATTTCACAACACCATCAATTGGCAACTTATTGAACACTAGCGGATCTATTGTTGAGCCATTATCCAAACAAACATAGCTTACAGGTAAGCTTAAGAATACAGGTTCTTTAGGAACAATAAAGTTTATTGGAGCACAATCTGAACAACACATGTACGGTAATGAAAAATCTGCCACTACTGTATTTCTCAACGTTTCATTTTCACGAATTACTTCGTTCTCATCGAAATACAATCTGTTATTAGTCCCTAATACATTCGGATTGAATATTTGGAAATAGTATTGATCTTTTGGAATTAAACGGTCTTTAATCGTAATTCTCATTCCGACAGAACCATCTTTGTACATTAATGTTCCTCGAGCAGAAATTACCTCTGCTAATCCGGCCCTAGACCAAGCTCTATTTAAAAATGCTGTAAAATTTGTTACAGTATCTCCTAATGTTTTTCCTACTAATACTACATCATCGTCTAAGAACAAACGCTTTGTAAAATCTGTTGACTTAGCATCAACAAATGAAAAATTAATAGTTGAGCTTTTATCCCAAAGATTTATAACTCCTCCGTTTTTATAGCTAAATAAACCCTCTTTTTCTAATAATTCATTTTTAACAGGAAATGCAGTGTCTCTAGTCCTATCAAAAATTGTATCTATTGGTTTTTCTTCAGTTGGTTGTCTTCTAAAAATAATATCTAAAACAACATCATTAAACGTATTGGTATCAGAAGCATTTTCAGTAACATAAACCATCACAAAAGTTCCTCCTGGAATAACACCCGCTTTATGCTCTAAACCTGGATGATGCTTTACAAATTCTGAAAGTTGAATTCTTTCTAATATTTTAAGTTTTCTTTTCTCAATTTCTGCAAGTAAGGTTTCTAATTTTTTTCCTGAACAACAAACAATTGATAATTGATTGATTAATAAACCTAAAATTTGTTTTGTTGCTAATGCTAGCGTAGTTGAATTATATCTTGCCTGTAATTTTTTTACTTGCTGACATAATTTTTCGATAGTTAACTTATAGCTAACTAAAATACTATCATTAATATCTCTGATATCCAATGGAACCTTAGTATCTAAAACAAAAGCGTGTACTAAAGTTTCTGTGATATCGGTTAAAATAAAATCCGATAATTCAGGTTCTTTTGCCCAAACTTCACTCTCTCTTATTGGCGCAATTTCTTTTTCAAGCTCTACAAGAATATCACTTGAAGAACCTTCTTTATTTTTATCAAAAATATCTCCTATAATAACTCCGAGCGTATCTTGCTCTTTTGTTAAGTTTTCCTCAATGATGTTCTTATCATACGATTTGTACAACATTTCTTGATCCGATAAAAAGTTTTGATCTTCTATAAATCCATCATTAAATGCATATTCTTTACTTACAAAATCTGTTTTAAATAATGTTTCTTTCGACGTCATTACATCTCGAGACATTACTACTGCATCTCCTGCAGAATCTTTTACTGCATCTCTTACAGAAGTATATTTATCAGCTACAATATTAACTTTAGGGTCTGTTAATTTAAATGCCGAAAAGGTTTTGCTAACTTCAGAAAGAATACAATTTTGTTCTGCTTTCCATGCATTTAATAACATTTTCAAGTCTTCAAACTCACACTCATAATCGTTGATGTTAATGGTTTGAGTAGTTGCATTGATTGAAAGTGTTTTTACATCGAAACTTAACCCATAATCTTTCTTAAGCTTTTGAATCTTTGCTAACGCTTCTCCATACATTTTTCCTTGATGTCCTTCAATTCGATAGAAATCATTTTTATCGATATTATAAGCTAAAGGATTCTGAATTGGTAATGACGAATCAAGATTAGTTTTATGGTAGCTTAAATTCTGATTTGCTTTGTAGTTTGCAGTTTTTTGAAAGTTCCAATTCTGTAGTAGGTTATTAGACACATTGTAGTAAAAAGGGACAGCCTTATCACTTAAATTTGTGTGTGCCATTGAAGGCGTGATTTCTATTTCCTCAGTTTGTGTAGTTCCTATATAACTGTTGGCAATTGAAATAGCCCTGTTTAACAACAATTGAATCTTACTAAGATTATCATCTTCCGTACTTACAATTGGAGAATTATAAAATCGATGTCTTAATTCCGGGATTTCAGTTGCAGCTATTTTTCCTAACATTAAATGCTTTGGAAATGCTCCGATATTTGGACAACAATTTACATTGATATGTAATAATAATTGCTTGATTTCATTATACGTATCAATTAAATCTTTTAAGGTATCGTATCGATACTGAAAATCTAACGGAACACTTAACGGACTAAAACTGAATAATGACTTTATTTTATTAGTGATAAGAGGTAAACCAAACTTATTTAAAATTACTTCATATCCTAAGATTAAATCCGTAGCAATACTTTCGTCTTTAACAGCTGAATTATACAACCCTTTTAATGAAGAAAAAGTTTCTGTATTATTTTCATTTAGTACTACTCGTTTTGCCTCAACAACTGGCAAAGAATCATTAATCTTAAACCAATCGTGCTGCGTAAAAATATCGTCTTTAGTAGCAATTGCTTCTAAATCTTCACAACTAATTAATAAAACACGTAAGTTGTTAATTTGCTCAATTCCCTGATTATCACAATTCAGTTTATTACACAGCGCATCTTCATTTGGATATTGTTCTAAATACAATAGCACAGCCATTTTATTGATATCGGTAAACTCAACTAAATTGGTATAAGAACTATCGCTTTCAGTATACACTTCCCATAAGTTATACTGATTGTTTTGACTGTTTAAAAACTTCGGATATTTAGCATCATTGTCTTCAAACTTCTTAAAAAATTTGAATTTTTTAGACTTTAAATTCTTCTCAATTAAATCATGAAACTGAACTAAATCACCATCCGTTGTAACTCCGGCTCCTTGTGTAATTGTTAAACTATTTATTGCCGATTTATCTACCGTAAACTCAGGACTAAGGTGAAATCCGCATGCAATTCCAACACCACTTAATCCTATTCTTGACAAACGATCTTGATCATCAAAATAATCGATGAAAGCATTTAATTGCTTAGCTGTTAATACCTGATTAGTATTAAACCTGCTATACTCTGTAGTGATATCTTTTAGTTTAGTTTCCATACCGAATGTGTTTTTGCTGTGTTATAAAACACTATGTTTTTTTACGTTATTTAGTTGTTATTTGTATTCTCTTCTTTATCCTCTTCAATCATTCCAATGCTCGATTGCCCTAAGATTACTCTTCCATCTAATGCTTCGTCTTCTGCATCGCAATCTGTTAATCTACCAACAGGATATACTGTATTTAGTTCACGCATCGCAAACATTAAATTCTTCAATTCTGGTTGCGGTTGCTCTTGTGCCGAATTAGTTCTCTTGAATAAGTATTCTTTGTATGCTTTTTCAAATCGGAAAAGATCATTGTCTTCTTTAATTCCTTTTCTTGCGCCTACCCAACAAATTCTTGGAAGTATATGTGATGGTAATTCTTCTCTGATAACATCTTCCATGTACCTTCTAAAATCAGGATTCGAAAAACGATAGGTAAACCCAGGAAGAACAATACTAACCCTGTATGAATATGGATCGATCGTTCCACAATCATCACAATTATCAGCACAAATTGGTAGAAATCCTTCATCTGCATTTGTGGTAACATCTGGACGAAGCAACATATGTTCTACAAGAAAAATCCCTTCTTCTGTAAACTCATTTTTCATGAAATTAATGAGGTACAGAATTGCTTCTTTTAACTCATTTGTATCCTCATAATATTTAAACTGCTTCGCAATAATGTAGTCTGAACTACTTTCAGATTCTTCAGGATTAATTACGTCAAATGAATATTTTACTGGAATACTTGGGTTTGAAGGCGTACTTGCGTGAATCTTTAAATTCCCGATTTGCACATCATCTAAATTGCTTTTTTCAAATGCGTTTTCTACTGCTCTCTCTGTTGTTTGAACAATTTGTAATGCCGCAAAATATAATTCTTCTGTTGCTAGTGCTGTAGTCGGATAATCATCTGTAGCAGAAACTAAAATACTTCCATCATTATCTTTAATTCTCCAACGATATACAAGTTCATTATCACTGTTAATTAGATCGTAAACCTCAACATTAGAATCTGTTAAATGCCTTCTTTTTTCATTGGTAATTCCCATTAAACGAGCAATTCGTTTTTGAAAACCTGATATATTTAGCGTATCCCAAAGTTTTGCTTTTGGTTGATTGAAATAATTAAATGCTAATCCACGATGTGAACTAATTACTTTATAATCTTTTAAAAATGCTTCTTTATTTGCTAAAACTATTTCATCAGTTGCTGATCCATAAAGTGCTTTCATTAAAAAAGTATATTCACCAAAACGTTCTGCAAAACGAGCAATAAGATGATCTAAAATTGAGTTTCTTCTTTCGATATTATTATCAAACTGACTTAATAAAAGTTCGGTCAATTCATCATCATTAGATTGAGGATACTCACTTACTAAATCGTCGAAATCTTTGATGTCCTTGATAGCTTGAGTAAAGAAAGAACGTGTTTCTGTTCCTGAAACTGATAACAATGTACTTACTTCAGATAAATGCTTGAAATAGGTTGCTAAAATCTGATCAAAAAAGGTTAAGTATCCTTTTAACTGTTTTGCTTTAGCTCTTCTTGTATTTGTTACATGAATTCCTAAACCTTCTTGTCCAATTCCATAAGCATCTGGAAAATCATTTTGAATTGTTGTGTATTCTTCTGATTCTAAAGCTACCCCTTTTGGTAAATCTAAAATTAAATCTTCCTGAGAAATTTCTTGAGCAGCTATTGCATCTTCTTTAATTTGAGTTTTATACTCAGCAACTCTATCTAAATTAAGGTTAAGTGGTAAAAACCCTTTGGTAAAATTAAAGGCACTTTTAGTACATAAAACAGGCTTTTTGTCTTTATCAATGCATACCACCCATTTGTTTTCTTGTAAAATAGTATCATCACAAAAACCAACCGAAATATCCTTAATTAGTTTTACACCTTCTACATTCATGATGATTTTCATGATATCTGAAAGACGAACTTCTGTGCGAAGCTCTGCATCTTTTAACTCTTCTGTATCGATAAAACCATTTGATAAAACAGGACCTTCAAAAATTTCGTCAGTCGTATATCCTTTATCTTGCATTCCTTCCAAAGAATAGAATTGTAACGAAGGCGATAAATAATTTTCTATTTGATATAAAATATTAGCATACACCCATTCTTCATCTACTTCAGAAAAAACATCAATATTTGCACAAACTGCTATTGGTTGCGATTCAACTTGTTTTATTTCAATTAAATCTTCACATAAATTTCGGTTGCTATGATAGATCTTTTTAATCTTGTCAATAACAGCCGCTTCATTAACTTTATCTTCAAAATCCACCAATAAAGTATACAAGCCTTTTAGTTTAAAGTCTTTCTGAAATTCATCAGGAATGTTATTAAACTGAGCGTACGACAGCAAACTGTTTTTACAATCTACATATACCGTTTTGTCAAATTTTCGTAACCAACAATTTTTTACACCTTGTAAATCAATGAACAGTTTTCTATAATCTAATTCGTTTACAGGCTTCGAAGGAAAAATTTCTGAAGCTTTATAAAACTGTGTTTGGATTGCTTTTTTTGGATCTTTTGATGCTAATAAATTCTCAAGTGGAATATCGATTCGCATCCCTAAATCCGTAATCGCATAACATAACATTTCTAAGATGGTAATTCCAGGATCATGTGAGTTGAAATCGGTCCATAATTTACCTCCAAGCTGTTCTAAATAAGCAATTCCTTCTGTTCGTAAAAAATGAAAATCTAAATCGTTATTAGAACTAACATTTTTAGGAATGGTGATATGTTGATTTATAGTTGACATACTGGTTCAATGATTGTTTTGGTTCCTTTACAAGTAGTTAATACTGTACTTACTGAATGCTCTTTAGCAGATACTAAAATTGATTTCGGATCGCTTGGAACAATTTCGTAGATGTTCGCATCACCATTCATAGTTACATTTTGTAGATAATCTACGTAAGGAAGTTTCTCTATATAATCTATTAATACACTCTTGTGAAGCGCAATTCCGAAAGTGACTTCTTTTGTGTCGTCAAAAGCCCACGGAGATAAGAACTTTGTAATATCAGTTTTTAGCTGTTCTTTGTAAAAATTCTCATCATATCCATCATAGAATTTCGCTTCTAAACCAATTGCCACTTCTTCATAATTCGGGTTGATTATGTCTGCCTCTACATGAAGTGTATTTAATGCATTAACATGTGATTTGATTTTGTTTAATAAAGCCATACTAACTCGTGGCTGATAGATATCAAATACATTTTTATTTACAGTATCTGGAACTACTACTACAGTAACATTTCCTGCGGATGTAAAGCTTGTTTCTGATGTATGATTTAAGCATTTAACTTTGTAAATTTCTGGGAACTCTTGTAAAATAATATGTTCGTAATCCCAAAGTGTAATCGCTCTATTTTTATGACGTAATCGTTCGCTTATTCTTCTATAGAACTTTTCATCCGTTTCTTCTGGACTACCTCCAAACGCGTTATAAGGTTGTGAAATCCCCTTTACTTGCGGAATTCTAGTGACCATCTTTTTGATAGTTCCTGCTGGTAATCCGTCTTTTAAATGACTTACTTCGTTATTATTGTTTTCGAAACTTGCTAATACTGCTTGTGCATGAATATCTATAGCCTGACAAACAGCATCGAATGATTTGTTCATTTGTGCTTTAATCCAAACATAACCTTCAGGTAATAATGTATTGTCCGACGTAGCTTCTCTTGGAATCGTAAACTTGAAAATTCCTGACTTTAAAAAATTATCAATGTCGTTTGAAATAATACTATCTTCTAAACTCTTCCATTTATTATTACACAATACTGACCAAAGTACTTTTTCAGTATCTGTAAAACTATCAGCCAAAGGATTTTCACTTCCTTCTAACACTTGAATTAATAATGCAACACTTTGCTGGTTTACTACATCTTTTAACCCGATATACAAATGTCCTCCAGTACAGTATCTTGGAACTAATATGGTTTGAATCGTATCCTTATCAAATACGTCAATAATGTTTTTCTCTTCTTGTAAATATTTCTTTGCTGAATAATTTTCTTCACTTTGTCCAAAAGCATGTTCATGAAATAGTTGAATTCTGTTTTCAGAAATAGCTGCTTCAGACATTACTAATGATTCTTCAGCCACATAATTAACTGAGATTGATTCAACAAGTGGTGTATAAGGTTCATTAGGCAAGTTAATTGTCTTGCTTTGAGAACTTACAGCCAAAGCATATAACTTTGGATACAATTCATGTAAAAAAGATTGCTCTAAAGACAGTTGTAAAGGTCCTGCTTTATCGATTCCATAAGAATTTGCGACGTTTTGAGTAGTTATTGTTGAACTGTAAACAAACTCTGGTTTTTCTTCATCACCAATATTTTCTCTATCGAATAGATTGATGATTTCTCCGGCAGTCTCTTTAGCCTCACCAGCTGCGTGTAGTAACCTTTTCTCAACTTCGAAATGTTTGTGCCCTATTACGATAAAATATTCATCTGTAAGAGTTTTGTCTTTATCAATAAGACCAGCATAATCATTGATTGAGTTGTATTTTGAAGATTCAATGTATGCTTTGTACCATGATTTTAGATCGTCAGGAACATTTTTCCATTTAAGATTTACCGTGAACTCCGTCCATTCTTTTGAAAAAGCCTCATCGTAGTTGATAGTAAAATTGCTTCCAACGATTGGTCTAGTCGTAAAAGGAGTAAATGGTTTGTTTGATTTTAAGCTTCCATTATCGTTTTCAATAGCTACAGAAGTGATTCCTTGTACATCTGTATTTATTGTTATTTCATTTAAGGTATTTTCTGCTAAAAGCTTATAAAACTCATAGCCTGTTTCATTAGACACATCAAATTCGAAACGAACTAAAGGATGCGTTGTATTGTATTTTGTTAGCAAAAATTCTTGATTATAATTTACTAAAGCATCCGCATCATAATCTAATTGAAACGTAAATTTTACTTCCTTTTTATTCGTATTGAATTCACCGTCATTAGCATTGTCGATTAACGTTAACTCTGGTTCTATCCAGTTTTCTTGACCACTAGCAAACAATGAGATACTTTCAATTACTTCATCAACATTTACTATTTTACTACTAAAATTTTCATCGAAGTTAAACGTAATTGTAACTGTTCGTAAACCTTCCTTCAAAAATAACATCGGAGAAGCAATTGAAAAACCAAGCTTTGCATCAGGTAATTCATTCACATTTTTTGCTGTTTCAGGATAGCCAAATGGATACCAATATGGTTTACCTTCTTCTAATGGTTCTTCTAAACCATCTTTTGTCTTTACATTGTTACTAATCTTAATTTTCTTAAGATCTTCCGTATTGCTGTTATACAATGTTTTTACTTGACTAACAGTTGTTTTGTTGGCAATTAATTCTTCAGTAGTTTTATATACAAGCGGATTTCCTAAAGCGTCTTTTTTGGCATCTAAAGCCGTGCCTTCAGTTATTTGTTGGTCGGCAATTTTTTTTGCTAATTCAAAAAGCACATGCGCTTGATCTGCAATAGGTTCTCTTTTATCTACTTGTAAAATTTCTTTGTAGTAAAAATCTAAATGACGTTTGGTTAGCTGATTAAATCTTTCTTTAGATAGTTCTAATAAGTTTAAAAAACAGATGAATAATGTAAGATGCGGGGTAAGTTTAGCATCTTTAGACATTTCCGCTAAGTTCTTAGCTACAGACTCTTTTAATTTATCATATTCTCGGGTTCCTCTATATGGAATCTGCTCTGTGGTAAGTTGTTTGAAAAAGTTTTTCCAATCTCCTGCAACTACTTCATAATCTTTAGTTGAAAAGTAATTTACATTCTTTGAAAAATTGTAAGCGAATAAAATCCAATCTTCAATTGTAAAATCGTGTAATTCGAAATTCTCTGGATCAAGAGCCTGGATAAAACGTTGCTCTTGTCCTGTTCCGTTACGTGTTAATATATTTGGTATGATTTTACTCATGATTCCTTTTAATTTATATCTGTTCCTTCACCTTTATAGAAAGGGAAAACAACATTTGTTCTACTATTTGTAGCTCGTATTCTATACTCAATTTTGATGATTAACTGTCCCTCTAAAGGGTCAGTTTCAGAGATGTCTATTTTGATTACATCTATTCTAGGTTCGTGATATAGAATTGCCGTTTCAATTAGTTCTTTAGCATAGGTAATTAAAGTACGATCTAGCTTTTCGAATAATAATTCTTGAAGATTACAGCCATAGTTAGGCAACATTACACGCTCTCCTAACCGAGTATTCAATAGTATCTCTAGACTACTTTTTATATCCTCCTCTTCAGATATCATCACAACCTCATTCAAGTCTTCCGAAAACTCTGGTGGAAATCCCCAACCTATTCCTAAAAAAGCTTTTTTA
Source organism: Tenacibaculum sp. MEBiC06402 (assembly GCF_049239625.1). Lineage (NCBI taxonomy): Bacteria > Pseudomonadati > Bacteroidota > Flavobacteriia > Flavobacteriales > Flavobacteriaceae > Tenacibaculum > Tenacibaculum sp. MEBiC06402. The sequence continues at coordinate 83,468 of NZ_JBMKKT010000101.1, read as the reverse complement.
TTTTCCATTTGTTTATCCTATTAATACTGTGAATTCCCCTAAAACGATTGTTCCTCCGTGTGAGGTACTGTCTCCCATTCTTGCCGCGGGCATTCCTCCAATTAAAACTGTTCCAGATCCTGCAACTATTGTGTCTGGTGGACCAGTACAAGTTGCCATATCTCCAACTCTCGCTGCTGGCATTCCTCCAATTAAAACCGTTGGTTCTCCTGCTGGTAATATTGGACCTCCAACGTGAGGTACAGTTCCTGTTACCATCGGACAAACATGCATATCGGTTACTCTTGCTGCTGGATTTCCCATTTTTAGTTTTTTTGTTTTTACTGTCCTTTCGACGCCGGTGAAGAACATCGTAAACAGTCTTAATAACTCTAATTAATTTGAACTAATGATCCTTTTAAAACCGCAATAGCACTAGTAGAAACTTCTGCTCCTGCACTACCTTCTGCTTTGAATTCTGCGTTTGCTGCAATGCTTACATTGGTTCCTTCAATATTTACATCTCCAGATGCTTTAATCGCAATATCTCCAGCACTTTCCATGGAAATTCCATCACTGTTTATGACTATGACATTTGAATTATCATCTTCTATCGTGATAGCTCCTTCATCTTCATCAAGAGAAATAACTTTACCTGCTGGTGTTTCAATTGTGATAATCTTTTTATCGTCATCGAATAAAACTTTCATCTCACTTCGAGTAATAATTCCTTTTTCGTGATTATCATCAGCGGCAGTAATCGGAGAAGGTTTTGCACTACTGTGGAGCATTCCTAACACAATTGCATCGTTTGGATCTTGGTTGATAAAACCAACAATTACCTCATCACCAATTTCTGGGCGGAAATAAATTCCTCTATTTTCTCCTGCATCTGGTGAAGCAACTCTACACCAAATTCCTTCTTCTTCATTATTAATGATTGGAATTTGCACTAGAATTCTGTCTTCTCCATCAGGATCTTCTTCTAACTGAGAAACAATTCCTACTTGTAATCCTTGAATAGCTGGTAATAATCCTGAAGCTGGTTTGGCTGATATTTCAAATGTTTCCGAGAACCATTCTGTTGACAATCCGAATTGTGCATTTGCAACCCAATTTCCGTTTGTAATAACATGTTGAACACCTGTTACATAAACATTACCGTTAAAGCGATCTCCAACACCTTCTAACTTTAAAACTGTATTTGGTTTTACTGATGGTATTCCTTGAAATTTAATTCTTCCTCGAACTTTAGCTAGTTGTTGAAACAACCATTTTGCATCTGCCCAATCTTGTAATTCTGTATCGGTAACGACACCTCCATGACGTAGTTCTAAGTTTTCTAACCCAATGACATCACTTAAATCACCAGAACTTAAGTTGCCGTTTAAGCTTACACTTGGATCTTTACCTTCTACTTCTACTAGTTCTTGATCTGCGTGGTTCCAACCATATGCAGCAACTTTTGAAACTTGATGACGCGCATCAATTTCGGCATCAAAGTCTAATAAAGAACCACCGAAGGTTACTGTTTCAACTTCAGATTGACCAAAATCTGGTTTTGCTATTTTAATAGTTCCATCATCAACAAAACATAGTTTTCCATTTGCTTGAGCTCTTGAGACTAAAAAATCCCAATCAGAAGCATTGTACTGAACAAGTTCTGGATGTGTATGATTTGTGCTTTCTACATCACTAGACAATCCGTACTCACCAATAATTTCTTCAAAAATGTCACTATCTGAACTTTCATAGAAATACTTACTTTTTCTTCCTATGGTCATTTTTACAGCTTCATCTTTACATTCAATAATTAGTTGAGCAGACTTTGCTCTAATTCTAAGGTTGTGTTTAATGACAATACCTTTGAAAATAGTTTCTTCGTCAGAATGATAACCTGCTGTGATTTCTATTTCTTTGCCTGGAATTAATAAGTCTTCATTACTCAATTTAAAATCTCTCTCTGCAGGATCTCCATCAATCAAAATAATTTGTGCAGTAGGTATTCTATTGACTTCTTTTGAAACCGTAATATTTTTTACCTGATACACTTTTGAAAGTTCTTCTCCTTCAATTAAGATTTTAAAAGTGATTAAATCGGCACTTTTAGAAGTTTGTATGACTCCGGTATTATTCATTTAGGCAAACTTTTGTAATGGTGGAAAAAATAATTCCTGACCTGGTTTTAATTTTCTGAACTGAGTAATATTATTGACTTTAGCTACTTCCAAGTAATATTTAGGATCTCCATAAATACGATGACACATTAACGGCAAGGTTTCACCTGCTTTTACTTTTCTGTAATGAGTTAAATCTGGTGATTGATTATTCTCTCTTGCAACCCTTAAATCGTCATCGATTGTTCCTTTTAGCTTTAGCTTTGCATTTGCTCTAATTGGTGTTCCATCTGGAGCGAACAATCGATATTCAATAGATAAATCGACTAAAGAACCTTTAAAAAGTAACGCACCCCATTTTACCATTAAGTAATTTGGTTTGTGCTTATCACCATCATATTCAAAAACGATGCGTTTAAAAGCTTCAATTTTGTCAATGATTCCGTCAGTATAATCTGCCTCTCCATCAATAACTCCAGAACTATCAAACAATAAGTCTAGATCTATTTCTTGTGGTGCAATTTTCGCAAACTTAGGTTGCCAACCACTCGTTCCTTGTCCTTGTTCTTCCGTATATTCAGGTTTGTATGCAACCATATACTTTTCAGGATTTACGAGTGTTGTAAACTCACCATCAGCTACTTCGTCGTTAAACTTTTCGTCTTTGTAAGCTTTAATCACAAGTTTTTTTAATTCTCCTTGACTCATTATCGTTCTTTTTGTCTTTCTAGAATATCCATTACTTCTTCAACACAAGCAGCTACTATTTCATCTTTATTACCTCCTTTTGAACTTTCTGAATTAGAGTTCCCTCCGGATTTTTCATCAACATTAATTTTGATGTGTAATTCTTTGATTGTAATTGGCATGTTATACGATGTTAAAGTACTGATAGGTTAATTCGATAGTTTCAATAACTAATTTGTTCTCCTCGGCATTAAAGTCGCCTACACTCCATTTTATGGGATAAGCTCTAACAATATTCCAAGTTTGTAAAGGTTCTCCGTCCTCACCTAAAAGCTTTACTGTGACATCTACGGGTTCTATCTCAAAGTTTTCAAGTGCTTTTTTACACCATTTTATAACCTCAGAGTTTAGTAGCATTCCACGTTTCAATACAAGGTTTGGAAATTTTGAACGTACTGGGATTTTATGCTTAAATCTATTCTCTCCACCTTCAGCAATTTCCTCAGTTTCAAGGTCTACAGTGAGACCTGAAACTGATTGAAATGAAATGTCTGTATTTTGAGTGGATAGCCCTTGAAATTCAACCATAAAGCTAAACCCTACTGGTGGATAATAAATTTCCATTAGATCATTTTTAGTTTTTCATGAACAAACTCTGCCGTTTCGATAGCTATTTCGTTACCGTCTGCTTTTAAATCTGTAGGAGTAACTTTAGTGATGTATGCATTTTGACATTTCCATGTTACTGTTGCATCGCCGTTTTCGTCTAACAAGCTTATTGTTAAATCTCCTCTAAATTGCTCACCTCCTTCTTGGAAATACACTGTTTTAGCCCACTGCTCATAAAACTGCTTGCTCTTATCTGCAAAAGTTCCTCTTTTAATTGTTATGTTTGGATATTCAAACATTCCTGGTTGTTTCGACTTGTGGTATTCGCTATCTGCTCCCCCACGATACTCAATCATCTTATTTTCAAAGGTTAACCCAGAAACTTCTGTACAGTTAAACTTTGTATCTCCAAAAGTCACCTCGAACGAAAACTTTGGAAGTGGATATAATTGTGCCATGATTTCTTTATTTTATATTTTTAAATTTTACTTGACTTTTTTAATTATGCTTCTTGCATTTTATGAGAGAATTTAAGAATGATAAATTCTGCAGGACGTACTACAGCCATTCCTATTTCAATAATCATATTTCCTTCAAGAATATCTTGAGCGGTCATTGTTTCACCTAAACCTACACTTACATAAAATGCCTTTTCAGGTGTTGGTCCAGCTAAAGCTCCTGCTCTCCATTGAGCTGTTAAGAAATTGTCAATCATTGCTTTTACACGAACCCAAGTGTTTTTATCATTTGGTTCAAAAACAAATTGTTCAGTAGCTTTTTTAATAGACTCTTCTGCCATGTTAAAGAATCGTCTTACCGAAACATATCTCCATTCGTTATCATTTCCAGCTAATGTTCTTGCTCCCCAAACTAGGTTTCCTTTACCAACAAAAGTTCTAATTGCATTTACAGATTTACCTGCATTTTCATCAACATTAAGTTGTCGCTGATCTTCATGTGAAATGTTCAAACTTGGTTCAATAACATAATTTAAACTTACGTTTGCTGGTGCTTTCCATACTCCACGATCTTCATCAACTCGGGCATAAATTCCAGCCATTGCACTACTTGGAGGTAACTCTAATGGTAAATTCGAAATCTCAGCTTTTACTAGATTATATTGTGCGTCATTGCTCGATTTTAATGAATCTAGGGTTACAACTGAAGCACTACCACTAGCTGTTGGTAGGTTGTCTATTAAATCTTTTAATTCACCAGAAGCTATTAACGTTGTAATTTTATCTACTATAGAGTCTGTAGATGCGGTATGTGTACCTAGAGACCTTTGTAATGATGGATCACTCGCTGTTGAATCTGAAATTTCGTTTAAAACTTTAGTTTTAGTATCATCATCATTCAAGCGGTCAATCGCTTTGTTTAAATCCAATTGTAATGACTCAATCTCATTAGTTACCCAAGTGTCAAGAGCATTTGCTTCAGAAACAGCAGTTCCATCAGCTCTCGCCAAATCAATAACTCCGTCTAAATCATTTTTCAAATTAGTTAAGTACGAGCTAATACCGTTAATTTTTGTAATTACATTTGGAATTTCAGCCACAGAATCAGCATCCTCATTTGGTCCTACAATTCCAGAGACAGTAGTTGCTAGTGTTTGAATATCTGTTAAATAAGTTGCTAAATCTGTTGTATCAATATCATCTGAAACTGATTGAGCTTCACTTTGTAAGTTTCTAGGTGAAGAAGTACTAATAGTTACATTTGTTGTACTTTCATCATAACTATAATCTAGAATAGTTTTTAAGAAAGGGAAATAAGCTGCCCCATATTTTAAAGTATCTTTCTCTGATCCTATTTTGCTTCTTAACATATCTACATTAGGAAATGTTCCTCCTGAAGCAGCTGGGTCATAAGCTCTAGTATCAATGATTGTAAAACGATCTTGTAAATCTTTACATTGATCTAAAGCTGATTTATATAACTCATAAAATGTAGTTTCATCTGTTAATGCTGTTGCATCAGGAAAAAGTAGTAATGTTACTTCATCTACTTTTCTAACTTCTGCTAATCCTGTTCTAAAATCGGTATCAGAAGTAATCGCTGTAACCGCTGAATCTGACGAATCTAACAAACTTGAATCGCCATATCTTCCTACAGAAGTGATGTAACATGGACCTCCTCCATTAGCAAAATATAATTGCAAACTGTAATACATTAAAAAAGGAGATCTACTTGATGCATCTGGTGCTACAGCAGACACTAATCCGTCTTCAATAGTTGCTTCAATTGCTGTTTCTGGTTTTGCATAACCAAAAAATGTTTCATACTCTAACATTGAAGTAATACGAGTCGGCACTCCTTTTAAGTCTCCTTTTACTTTCTTTGTTGCTTTTTCGGTATACCCTATAAATGCAGGTATCGCTGTTTCTACTTGAGCCACCGATGGTGGAAATTTTACGATTTCTTCAACGTAAACTCCTGGTGTTTTGTAAGCTGACATAATTATTAATTTTAGTTTTTATTAAATGAATATTTCTGAATAGTAATCTTGTTCTTCTTTTGTAATACTATCTACCGTTGGGTTTGGGAAGAATAGATTACCTGATGGTTGGGGAGTAACATCGTTTTTTTCTATTTCCACTTTACCATTTTTTGTAAGTGGATGTTCTTGTTTGGTTACCATAATTTGGTTTTCAGATTTTTGTCTGTATCTCCAAAAAGTTTTCTTGTTTTCTATATAAATCTGAAATTCAATCGTGTCTTTTAACAAACATTGTTTTTCTAATTCAAAATTTCCAGTTTGTATATCTTCGGTATCTACCAATTCTGTTAAGTTGGTATTGTTATCACCCGCCACTTTTATCTGAAAAACTCCAATAACACCGCTGTTCTTAAGTCTTTGAACCGATGCATTTAAATAATCAAAAACTTCTGTTTCATCAGGAGTTAAAGCAGTAGCATTTGCAACTTTATCTTCTATATCTTCGATAACTGATTCTTCGATACTCGATATTGTAACTAATTTTGGTGTATTGGTATCGAATTCTTGCTCTTTTTCCAGATTGTATACTAGTTTTCTTGATTCTCTTTCTGTGATTAGGAAATCTTCCCACTTTTCAATTGAGGTATTCGCATCGAAAATGTTAGTTGCTGAGGAATCTATATTAGACAAATAATAGAATTGGTTGTTCTGTTTTTCTATAACATCCGAATAGTTTAAGAAAAATCTATCTTTTGCTTTTATTAAAAAAGTGAATACAACATCATCAGATAGGCTAACAACGGGACTGTATCTTTCGACAACGTCATTACCTTCTTCCGAATTGACTTGAAGCGTACTGGTTAATACTTTAATTCCTTTTGAATGATTTCTTATTAAGACTCTATGATTTTTTGCAAGAATTCTTGTTCTCTTATTTGGAATTACTTCTACAAAATCAAAGAGATTATATGCTCTTAAAGATTCTTGTTTTTCATCTTCAGATAGCTCATCATTAGCATTGCTTGCATGATATTTTTTTTCTCCTCTATCTAGAAAATACGCATGTAATAAATCGATATTAAAAAGTGTTTTATATACCATCTTATTAATTATTGATTAGAGAATTTCGGTTTAGTTCTGAGATTACAGTACCTTCTTTTGTAATTGCATCTCTTTCTATTTCTAGAAGTGTTATTTTGTATAAAACGGATGGTTTTTGCTTTCCTCCGAGAGTTCCCCATATGAAGTTGAGTTCTTCAAAAGTTGGAGTATATAGTTCTGTTATGAATTTGAAACTCGTTATATTTTCAATTCCATCTACATTTTCATAATTAGAATTTGCTTGTGTAAAAACTTTCTTTCCTTGAAAAAACTCAATAATTTTAGTTAAGCTTTTCAGTGATTCTGTGTAGGTTGATTTGTTAAGACTAAAAAGGATGAAAAGGTTTAGGTAGACTTTTGGATTTTTATACGTAACCGTATTACCACTCACGTAATCGTTACGTGTATTTTTTAAAGCGAATTCTTCCTGAAGATTTATAAGTGACAACGCTATATCAGGAAAATTACCAGGAGAGTTTCCTTCTGATTCAGCATCTGCTATATTGGCTAAATCTACTGTATTTTCATCGAGGTAATCATTTAATTCATCTGAAATGATTTGTAATATTTCATAAATCATTAGTAGTGGTAGTTTATTTGGTTCGGTAGATACTCCAAAACTACTACCAGCTATAACAATTTTTTCCAATTAAAAAACTGTTTTACTAATGTTCTTTTCCTTTAATTTTTTTAGGTGTTTTTTGAAATAAAAAAGGGGGAAATTCCCCTATTAAAATTGTGATGAAAAACGTAGCTTAATAAGCACATTATTATAAAAAAACAATCCCTAATCATTTTACTTTAAAATGAATAGGGATAAATTAAAAAATATTTTAATATTCCTCATTTAATCTATGTTTTCTGTGTATTTCTTTTTTTTATTTCGCTTTTCACAGCTTTCCATTTAGGAAAAATTCTAAAAAAATAAATAAAGAAAACTACAAATGACATTTTAAAAAAAGTATTGGATGGATAGTACTCACCTAAAATACTTGGAACATTGCCAATAACTAAAAGTACAACTGTAGCAAGCGCCATAAAAATTAACCTTTTCTTATACATATTTTCGTTATCCTGTAACTCTTTATTCGTCATTTTTTCTAAGTTTAATTCTTTCATTTTATTTGTTTTTTCTTTATTTAGAAAAGCTCTACAAAGGCTAAAATAGTTTATAATAGCAAAAGAACCTAAAAAAAATTTAGGCTCTTTATTATTATTTTCTATGAAATTAATTAGTTAAGCCTTCGTATACACCTTCAGCTACTTCAACAATCACATAAGCTACAATACCTGCTAATACAGAAGCTCCAAAATCTCCTCCTGAAACTGCTTCTAATTCATTTTCACTTAATTCTAAATCTTCTATCTCTACTCTTTTTGGAATGTTAAGATAAACTACGTTAGGATCTGTTTGATCTTCAACCTCGATAGACTTATTATCTTTTAAATTAAATGTTTTTCCTGTAAATTCTTCAATAGCTTCTTTTGGAGTGCTCATTAATTTACTTTTAAAACTATCATCTTGCCAAGCTCTTTCAATAATACCGTTGATTACGTCTTGTCCCTTTTCTAATTTCTGTGTAAAATTCATAATATTGTTATTTAATTGATTATTAATATATTTTAACTATTAGCTATTCCACCACTCTTGAATAGCATCTACTAAATCTACTACTGCATCTTTAATTGCTCCTCCACCAGCTACTGCTTCTAATTGCTCATCTGATAATTCTAAATCTTCCATATCGATTTTCTTAGGAATATTTAGGTAAATTGTAGAATCTTTTGTTTGATCTCTTACAACTAATTTTTTTCCAGCTGGAATAGTCATTGATTTTCCTGTTAAACTTTCAATTGCAGCAGCAGGGTTTTCAATTAATTGTGCTTTAAAAGTCTCGCTTTCCCAAGCTTTACTTACTACTGCACTAAGTAATTTTTTTGTTTCTGAAGTATTCATAATATTGATATTTATATTGATTTTATATTCTTGTTATTAATTAAAAAATAATGTCCTCAGGCGGTAGACATCCTTTTGGTGGAAATGGAGGATTTATAATATCATCTATAGGAAAAATAGTCATTCCGCCTGCTACTGCTTCCAATTGTTCCTCGTTCAACTCAACATCAGATATTTCTCTTTTAACAGGAATATTAATGTACATAGTTGATTCATTCGTTTGGTCTTTAACTAAAATTGTTTTCCCTTTTGGTAAATTCAATCTTACTCCTGTTTGTTTTTCAATCGTGTCAATAGGATTAGCTATCAACTCTTGTTTAAAGGCTTGATCTTCCCAAGCTTTAGTTATAATAGTCTGAAATAATTTTTGTTCTGCTGTTAACTCCATTTTCGTTTAATTAAAGTATTAATTACGGTTGATTTGTTTCCTATAAACAGGTCATTACAATGTTGGAAGAGTTGGTGTTAAAATGTCTTTAATAACATCAATAATGTCATCTACTATAGTTCCGCCAGCTACAGCCTCTAATTGCTCTTCACTTAATTGTAAATCTTCCATATTTGGTTTCGCTGGTATATTTATATATACATTCGAAGTATCTGTTTGATCGTTTACAACAACTTTTTTTCCTCCTGTTAAATCAAGCTTTTTCCCAGTTAATTTTTCGATAGCTTCAACTGGATTTTGAATTAATTCATTTTTGAAATTAGTATCCTCCCAAGCCTTCTTAATTATTGTATTAAATAATTGATTTTCTTTTGTAGATTCCATAATATATATTGTTTTTGTTTGATGTTGTAAAGATATTTTATGGAATTAGCACAAAAATGTCAATGAGACTGAGAAAACTGCAAATCGTTATTTTTTTGGATTTTTTTTGCTGATTCACATGATTTTAAAGAAACAAAATACATCTCTAGCGCTCCTTTCCCTTTAGCTTCAATTGCTCCTCGGTATTCAAAAACCAAATCTTTTTCGTCCTTAACTAGTTCATAAGTGACGCTACTAATATTTACTTTTTCAATAGCTCCGCTACTTTCCATTCGACTAGCAGTGTTTACAGTATCTCCCCAAATGTCATATTGGAACTTCTTTACTCCTACAACTCCTGCTACAATTGGACCGACATGAATTCCTACTCTCATGTCAAATGCTGGTTTGTTTTTACCTTTATTCTCCACTTTTCTTGATTTGATGAAATCTTGCATTTCTAATGCTGCAAGAATCATTTTCTTTACTGCATTCGCATCTGGTTTAGGTAAACCTCCAGCAGCCATATAGGCATCTCCAATGGTTTTTATTTTTTCGAGTTGGTATTTCCCCATTATTTGATCGAAAGCTTTAAAGCATTCGTTGATTTCCTCAACGAGTTCTTGGGGAGTTAATAATGAAGCCGTTTGGGTAAACGATTTGAAGTCTGTAAATAAAATAGCTGCTTTCTCGAAATCCTGTGCTTTTACGTAGCCGTTTTCTTTTAGTTCATCGGCAACTTCTTCTGGTAAAATATTATGTAGTAAATGTTCTGAACGATCTTTTTCTACCTGCAACCTGGCTTTCGCTTTTCTTGTAAAGTTTAGTCGACTCCATAAGGCTACTGCTATTAAAATGATAAATGCTCCTGACACCAGTAGCATATTTCTTTGCTTTTCCTTTTTCGCTACTTCTTCTTTATGTTTTAATTGAATTTTTCTTTCTTTTTCAACATTAGCTATACTATCTAAAAGCATTTCCTTTTCAAACTTCATTTTCAAAATCTTGTCTGAAGTTTGTTTTAAGTTCAAGCTATCTTTTAGAAGATGCATTTTTTCTAAAAATTGCAATGCTTCTCTATTTCTCTTCGCAGATTTATATGCATTGTATAAACACTTGCAAGCTTCTTCTTGAATAGAAATTACTTTAAGTTTGGTAGCTATTTGTAAACCTTCTTTACACTTTTGCATCGCTTCATAAAGGTTTCCTTTTTGTTCTTGAAGTGTTCCAATAGCAATTATTGCACTGCTTTCGTAAAGTGTATTATTTTGGTTTTCGGCTTTTGTTAATGATTCATTGTAAAACGATAATGCTTTCTTATAATCTTGCTTCTTATAATACAATTTCCCAAGACTAAACAAAACCTCTACTTCTCTTCTTTCATCTTTAAATTTTTGTATTAATTGAAGGGCTTTTTCAAAATTCTCTTGTGCCTGTTCATATTTTGACTCTCTTAAATACATTTCTCCTAAACCATTTAAAACCTGAATTAGTGGTTTTTCATTTGCTATAGAAGTATATAATTGTTTAGACAATTCAAAATGCGATTTTGCACTCTCATAATCTTGCAATTCCATATAAATACTCCCAATATTTTTAGTAGTTCCGGCTATTTGAGAGGTGTTATTTAACTCTTCCTGAATTTGAAGTGCTTTTTTATATTTATCAAGTGCTTTTGGATAGTTCCCTAAATAATAATATATGGCACCTTGATTATTAAAAGAGGAAGCTAGTCCTTTTTTGTTATCTATTAATTGGTAATATTTTATACTCTCATCAAAATTATCAAAAGCATCATTATATTTTCCCTGGTAATAAAAAGCTATCGCTATTTTACTAAAACAATCTCCTACTAAAGAGTTATTATTTTCTTTTTTCGAAAGTTCTAAACTCTTCGTAAAATCTTGCAATGCCTCTTTAAATATTCCCTTCTTTATTTTTTGATTCCCTTCTTTGTATAAGCTATCGGCAATAGTATTCGCAACAATAGTTTTATCCTGAGCATATATTGAATTTATGATCAAAATAAAAAAAGGAAGTACTATTTTAAAATACTTCCCATAATTGATTTTTATATGTTCTTCCCAAGTGATCACTTTAAAATTTTGATTTTATTAACCTCCACTTCCATCAGATACTGTAACTTCAGAAATTCCTGTTGAAAGAATAATTGGTGGATCAGGATTACCTCCTCCTCCAGCAACAATATCAAGTTGATCATCATCTAACTCAACATCTTCCATATTAGGTTTAGCAGGAATATTAAAATATATAATAGATTCATTTGATTGATCTTTTACTACAAAGGTTTTCCCTTCTGGGATAATTAATGTTTTTCCGGTTAATTGTTCAATAGCTTCCAAAGGTGAGCTCATCAGCTCTTCTTTAAAATTAGGGTTTTCCCATGCTTCAACAATAATCTGTTTGAATACTTTTTGCTCTTCTGTTGACTCCATTATTTTGCTTTTAGAATTACCCTCATTATACACTTTAAAGTTCTTAAAAATGGTTATGATAAAAATGACAAAAACTCTGATAAAAGTACATTGAGTACTTCGGTAATTTAAGCTTGAACATTTCCTGTTTCTAACAAAAAACTTTTACATTTTTCAATAAAAACTGAGGTAGGGCCGTCTTCCTGATTGTATTTTCTTGCCGTTAAAAAATACGTAGTGGCAGTTTTGTAATCTTCTTGTTTGTAAGAAGCTAATCCTTTAGAAAAAGCAGTATTAAAACTTATCTCTTCTTCAGTGAGTTTTTCTTTTTTACTCTTAATTACGGTGAAGATATTTACTGGAAATTGTTTTCCTTTAACGTAAATTGTATCAATTTGTCTGCAATAAAATTCATCTTTAATTTCATCGTAGGTTTGTTCACAAATCAATAAATCTATATTATAAGTTTTCGTTGCACTTTCTAGTCTTGCGGCTAGATTTACTGAATCACCTATTACAGTATATTCAAATCTTTTTTCAGATCCAATATTACCGGAAACAACATTACCTGTGCTAATTCCTAAACCAATGTGAATATTTGGTGAGAGTTTGTTTTCTTGATTAAGATTTTTAAGTATTCCTAACATTTCTAAAGCACAATTAACTGCATTTTTACTATCAGAAATGTTTGCATACGGAATTCCAAAAACAGACATGATTGCATCACCAATAAATTTATCTAAAATACCATCATATTTGTACACCAAAGAAATCATTGCTTCAAAGTAATTATTCAACAGCTTTACAATTTCTATAGCACCAATTTTCTCAGTTAACGTGGTAAAGTTTCTGATATCAGAAAATAGAATACTACACTTTGAGTATTTTCCTTTTAACGCTGACAAATTATCTCTGTTCATTACCTCATTAACCAAATGCTGAGGAATGTATCTACTTAAATTAGATTGGATTCTTTTTTCTTTCGTTAAATCGTTAAAAACTAATATTACACCTACATTATTGTTTTTAACATCCTTCATTGGAAGAATACTAATATTAAATGTGATGGACTTAGTCGCAGATATATTTAATTCAAAGTTCTCTTGATAAGATTTTTTTCCCGAAACTAAAGTTTCAATACATAACTCTTTTATTGCATTTTCGAAGAATGATATCTCATCAATTTTTTTATCAATAATTGCTGATTCTTCATTCACATCAAAAATTTTATAAAACTGGTTATTCGCTGTTTTAATTTTTAAAGAATTATCGATAGTAATAATTCCATTATCAAGGTTTTGAACTAAAATATTCAAGTAGTTTTTCATCCCTTGAATTTGATCGAACAGCTTGGCATTTTCAATGGCAATTTTAATCTGGCTTGCAAATCCTGTTAAAATATCTAAATCGTCTTGATCAAAAGCACCTTTATGTTTGTTGATTGATTGAACAACGCCTAAAACTTTGTTTTCTGAATTAAATACTGGAACACTTAAAATAGATTTCGTTACATAACCCGTTTTTTTATCAACAGCCGAATTAAACTCTGGATGACTATAAGGATCATTAACAATTAATGCCTTTCTACTTTTTGCTACGCTTGCTACAATGCCTTTTTTTGTTCGAACTACATTATTTTCAAGACCTTTTGCGAAAATAGTCCATAACTCATCAGTCTCTTCATCTACTAAAAACAACGAACTTCTATCGGCATCTGTAATCTCAGCCGCTTTATTCATGATAAGTGGAATAAGCTTATTCAAATTAAGCTCCGATGAAACCACTTGAAAAACCTCTAGCAGGGACGAAAAATTATTTTTTAAATGTTCACTAGCATAATACAATTCGCTATTTTTTATAATTAACTGAATTGCAGCAGAAAAACTCTTTAGAATTCTAACATCCTTAGGTTTAAAGTCTCCCGATTGTTTATTCAAACATTGTATTACTCCAATGGTTTCAGCTTTATCATTAAATACAGGAACACACAGAACGGACTTTGTTACAAATTCTAATTTATGATCGAACTTGTTATTGAAATTTTTATTACTCTGAACATCATTCTCTATTATTGGCTCAGCTTTATTAAAAGAATCCCAAACAATACCTGTGTTTTTAGGAACAGAAATGGTAATGTTCTCAACTCCTTGTGCAACAATACTGTCTAACGTAGATTTTTTCTCATTCAATAAAAACAAGGTGCTTCTTTCAGCATCAAGAATTGTTGAAACCTTTTCTAAGATGGTATTAACTTCAAATAATGTTTTTTCGTGTTTCTTCATTGTATCAATTCTTCTTCTAATTGTTTATGATAGTTTTTCAACAGTTCTTCTTCTCCTTGATCCATTGCCATAGTCAATAAATCAGTTTCACATAAACTTTTAATTCGACTTACATAATCATTTGTAGAGGTTAACTCTCCTAAATTTTCATCAAATTTCGCAATACTATCTATTGCTCTTACAGTTATATATTGTAGATGATTTGCAGCTGTTGCTGACAGTGCATCACTCAAATAATTTTGAAATCGTCCTCCTTCTCTATACTTTGGATAGTTTTCTAATCCTAAAAAATTAAGCATCCAGTTTTTATCAAACTTTTGAAGTGTACTGACAATTCCAGCATAATCAGCAATTAATTCGTCGTATATGTTTTTCGAAATTGAATTATAATTATTCAACGTAAACACATGCGCGCATTCATGCTCTTTTCGAATTGAAACCGATAAATCATTCCATTTATTTTCAGGAACATTTACAGTTTTTGCTTTAACGCCACTGTACGGTTTCGTGCTTAAAATGATGAGCTTATCTTTATATAACTTTGGGTTTGGTAATACATGTTTTTTGAATATACTTCCCCAATTTTCAAAAGGTGATTTGGTTTTCCAATACTCTTTTAACTCTTCAATTCGATTCCAATTATTGATTCCCTTGATAAAAATAGCTCCCATAGAATCCGACATTGGTTGAGGCTCATTCTTGTAACAAATTGCTCGAATAATTGTCTTAAAATCTTCTGGATTTGGCACCATTAAAACTGGAACTTTTCCCACTAATTGACTATTGTAAATAGTTAAATCCAATTGCTCCGGATTATTTAGTTGAATTCCCTCTAAAGGAAATTCTTTTTTTCCTCTTAAAGTTGCGTTTTTATATATCTCAGTAGAAGATATATTTTGTTCAACAGGAAAATTAAACTGAACTATATATTTTTTTAGTGTTTGAAAAACTCCAGTAATTAATGATTCTTCTTTATACTTCTCCCATGTATTAATATAAGGTTCATCTGACTTTATAAAAGATGACTTTTCTGTTTTTTCGAACTTACTCTTGGTATAATCTAAAAGTTCTTCAACAACTTTATCATCATTAATAAAGCTTTTTAAAAATTGATATTTCTTTTGGTTTTTCATTTACGCGATTTGTCTTTTCGCTAATTTTGAGAATACCCCGTCTTGCTTCATCAATTCATCGTACGAACCAAACTCTACTATTTTTCCTTTATCTAAAACATAAATTCTATCCGCATTTTTTACTGTACTTAGTCTATGCGCAATTACAATTCTTGTTGCTTGTAATTTATCTAAACTCTCAGATACAATGTTTTGCGTTTTATTATCTAATGCACTCGTAGCTTCATCCATAAATAATAATCTAGGTTTATGAACAATGGCTCTAGCAATCATTAAACGCTGTCTTTGTCCACCTGAAAAAGTTCCTGCCCCTTCACTAATTACAGTATGCATTCCCATTGGCATTTGCTTAATATCTTCTTCCATTCCTGCCATTCTAGCTGCTTCCCAGGCATCTTCTAGAGTTAATTCTGAATTTCCTACGATGTTTTTATAGATACTTCCAGACATTAATGCTCCGTTTTGAAGTACAACACCTATTTGACGTCTTACTAAATCCTTACTCATTGAATCGTAAGAATTTCCATCATAATAAATTGATCCTGCTTCTGGCTCTTCAAAACCTAAAAGTAATCTCATAATTGTTGATTTTCCTGATCCTGAAGTTCCGACAAAAGCAACCATTTCACCCGAATTGATTTTAAAAGAAAGATCATTTAAAATAAGTGGTTGATCTTCGTGATATCTAAAGGAAATTGAGTTTAATTCAATATCGCCTTCAAGCTCTCCTGGATCTAAACTTTCTTCTGCCGATTCTGGTTTTTCTTCTAGAATTGGTTTTACTCTTTCGTATAAAGTGATAATGTTAAGAGAAGTAATTAATGCCATGCTCATTTTTAAACAATCTCTTAAGAATTGATTGAATGCACTTATGAATGCCATAAAAGCTCCTACAGAAATCATTGCCCCAACATTGGCCGCATTACTTACTGAATAATAAATAAATCCAAAGAAGAACATGTTAGTTAATAAAGGATAAGAAGCGTTAAATGTTTCAACATAGTTTTGATAACTTCCCGAAGTGAAACCTAATTTTTTAAGTTTTGCAAACTTATTTGCCCATAGAGCAAAAATTCTTCTTTCCCCTCCTGTGATTCTAATTTTGGTAATTCCAGATAAAAACTCAAATAAAAATCCTTGTAACTCACCTTGCGTATCAGATATTTGCCTGTCGTACTTTAACTTCAACATACCAATACCTGTCATAAATGCTATCGCAGCAACTGCCAATCCAACACCAATCCAAGCTAAGCTAGACTCATAATAAAAAAGTAAAAATAAATTTACGAAAGAGAATGCTCCACTTAATACAGCTGTCATTACTGTATTAGAAAGTATTTGTCGAATACCATTTATACTTAATGCTCGGTTTGTTAAATCTCCAGCAGAAAACTTTTTGTAGAATGTAACAGGTAACCTTAATAGATGATCCATTACACCTGCTTGTAAATTGATACTAGATTTAGTTTCAACGCGCAATTGTAAAACTCCTTGAATTAATTGCATTCCAGCAGTTACAACTGCTAGCATAACCATTATAATTAGGACCTCCATATGCAAAGAAGTATCGGCTGTAGGTATAACATCATCAAACATTACTCCTGAAAGAACTGGAACTAGTAACCCTACTAAACTTCCAATAAAGGCAGCAATCATAAGATATTTTGAATCCTTTTTTACTCCCTGAATTGCAAACTTTCCTATTTCCTTAATAGATTTCATTGTTCCATCAAATCCATAGAAAAACATGTAACAAATTGGTTCTAACTCGTCTGCAATTTTATAATCAACTTTTTTCTCTTCGCCCGTAGCTACATCCTTAAGCACATATACTGTAGGTGATTTTTGAATTAAAGCTACTGGTGTTTTATCTTTTTTCTTAAAAGCTAAAAGATGTCCATTCTCTTCTTTCCACCAAGTTCCCCTTAAAATTATTTTTCGAACCCTAACTTTCGAAGCTTGTGCAATTGCTTGTAGTTGATTCGTAGTATTATTTTTATAAGACTCTAAATACTTTGGCGCTTCAAATTTAAAACCTATACTGTTACCAATAATTTTACATGTTTTGAATAAATTGTTATTTAGATTTGTATCGGCATCTTCATCAAGAACTTCTTTGGTTCCTGAAATGATAGATTTTAACTTCTCTAAAGTAGCCGTTAATTTATTTTGTTCAGTTTCAACTTTACTAGCTATTCTTTTGCGCTCCTGCTCTTTAGCTTCATTGAAATTAGAAATTAGTTGTGTATATAAATGATGCTGTAAATCATTCATTGCCAACATAAAATAAATTTCATCATTCAGAACTTCTATTGTAGGTTTAACCGCTACCTCTGTTCTGTTCTCATCAACTGTAATCCAAAAATTACTTGACACCGGAACTGGAAATTTAAACTCATCACTTGTTTTTAGTTTTTGAATTCCCGCATATGCGCTAATTTCTCCTTGTAATAATTCAACCCAAACTAACTTTTTAGATGGATATGCGATACTGCCTTTCTTTAAAGCTTCAACTTTAAAATTATCTAATGTTGCATGTACTCTTGGTGCTAAATTTTTATGAATTAAGTGAACTTGCTTTAAAATCCATTTATCAATCATGTTTTCAAGAAGAAAATGATCAATATTTAACAGCTTATTTTTATTGATAGCTACTAATGAAGCTCCTTTACTAACAGCTATTAGTTGAATATCTTGCTTATTTTCTTTAGAAGTGATTAAACTGAATAAAAGTTCTCCTTTCTGCGCAGTATATAAATAGTTTAAGCTACTCTTGTAAGCTCCATTTTCATCTACACTAGCGTAAAATATATCAACTTCACCAGAAGTAATCATCCAAAACCTATCGTGCTCACCTAAAACAAGTGATTCATTCGATGCTAATTTTATTTTTTTATTTTCAAACATTTCGATGATTATTTTGCGTCAATTAAACGAGCATATGCTCCTGAATTATTCATTAATTCTAAATGTGTACCTCTTTCAACTATCTTTCCGTATTCCATCACAATAATTTCATCACAATCCATGATAGTACTCAACCTGTGTGCTACAATTAAACAGGTACAACCTCTTCGTTTTATATTATCCATAACAATCTTTTCAGATTTTGGATCTAAAGCACTTGTAGCTTCGTCCATTACCAAAATGGAAGGATTTAAAGCCAAAGCTCTGGCTATTTCTAAACGCTGACGTTGTCCTCCACTAAAGTTAGAACCTCTCTCAATTACATCGCTTTCATATGCTTCGGTTCTAGATGCAATGACATCATGAATAGCAGCATCTTTGGCCGACTGGATAATACTTTTCTCAGGAATTTTGTGGTCCCAAAAAGCGATGTTTTCATGGATAGTTCCTTTAAACATTAATACCTCTTGGTCTATAACTGCAACAGATTCGTTAACTATGTGTCTTGGAATTTCTCTTCTAGGCGTATCATCAAATAAAATTTCGCCTTTCCACGGATCATAAAGCCCAGATGCTAAGCGTGCTACTGTAGATTTACCACTTCCTGAACCTCCGACTAAGGCAACTCTACTTCCTGGTTTTAACTTCAAATTAAAATCTTCAATTAAAGGATCCATAGTAGTATTGTAACCAAAAGTTACATTCTTCATTTCAAAATGACCTGTTAGTTTATTTTGAAACTTATTAGTTTGTTTTTGAGTGTTTTCTTCTTCAACAAACTCACTTGATACTTCATAATTAAGAACATCGTCTATTCTCGTCATGTCACTTTCTGTTTCCTGTAGAAGACTTCCAACAGTAACTAACTGGTTTACGGGACCAATAAAATTATTCATCAAGTAAAGAAATGCTACTAACATACCTAATGTCATTTCTCCATTCATAACTCTAGTAGCTCCAACCCCTAAAATAATTGCACTGTTTAAAGACATTAATAAAGGTGGTACTGTATTTAGTCGTGTGGTTAACCAACCTAATTCTTGCTGAGCGTTAGTAACTTTTGCTAAGTAACCTGTCCAGTTTGTAAAGAAATCATTTTCTCTTCCAGAAGCTTTTAAGGTTTCAATCATACTAATTCCCGAAGTTGTAGTTCCTAGTAACTTTCCATTTTCACTAGACAATCTTCTACTCCCATCTTTTCTGGCTCTTGAAACATATCTAAGGATAACAATATTTAAACTCGCCATAAAAATTCCTATAAACGTTAAAAGCACGTCATATGAAAACATTAACATCGCATAAAACACCACCATAATAACGTTTAACGCTGAGTTTGCTAAATCTCCACTTAGTAATTTAGCTACTTTATCGTTTAAAGAAACTCTACTTCCTATTTCTCCACTGTAACGCTGAGTAAAAAAGGCAATTGGTAAATGAAAAACATGCCATAAAAACTTACTCGAGGTGGTTAAAGCTAGTTTTGTTTCCAATCGTAATAAATAATACTGCTGAATATATACCAGTAGTGCATTTACTGCTAACATACCTCCCATAATTAATAATAGAGGCATCACAAAACCTGAAATTCCATTAATTAAATATTTGTCAATAAAAATCTTAGTGAACGATGGAATTACCAATCCTGGAATTACCAGAAATAAACTCGCTAAAATAATATAGGTTAAACTTAACTTAGAATTAGAAACTCTTGAAGCTAAAGCGCTTAATAAACCTTTTTTCTCATTTCCCTTTTCAAAATTTTCCCCAGGTTTAAGTGTTAGAACAACTCCTGTATAAGCGTCATCAAACTCTTGATGACTAACATAATACCTACCTTGAGCAGGATCACTTAAATACACTCTATCTTTTGTAAACCCTTCAATTACTAAAAAGTGATTAAAATTCCAGAAAATAATAGCTGGCATTTCTAACTCTTTAAGCTTCTCTATTGATTTTGCATATCCCTTACCCTCAAGACCATATTGTCTTGCAGCTTTTAAAATATTAGTAGCTTTTAAACCATCTCTAGAAACCCCACAAGAGATTCTTAATTTTTCTAATGGAACGAACTTTCCGTAATATCCTAATATAATACTTAAGGCAGCTGCTCCACACTCTACACCTTCCATTTGTAAAACGGTAGGTGTAGTTACTCTTTTCGGGAGCTTCTTATTTATATTTTCTTTTTTAGTAAACATAATTCAGATGGTATTAATAAAGGTCAAAGAACTTCTTAAATGCAGGCACTACTAAAGCAATAGGAGGCTCTGATTTCACAGTAATTTTTCCCATACATGAAGTTCCTTCATTAATTAAAATTTTAGGTCCTTGTGCAGAAGTCCACTTGAATCCACTATAAGCATCCTTGTCTTTTTCAAACTCTACATACACTTCAAATAATGCTCCTTGTTGTAATAAACCACGAACTAATTGGTCATTTTTAACGGTCATCATCATTCCTTTCTGTGTTATTGGAAAATCAGAAACGTATGTAACTTTTCCTTTCATAAAACCAAATTCTTGTGGCTGCACTGTTGATGGCACAACTAAAGCCTGCATTCCTTCTTTAATTTTTTTTCCATCTTGAGAAGGAATGTATAACACACCTCTTAACTTACTATCGCCTTTACTTTGGTTTTGATTTTTCAACTTGAATAAAGGAGAACCTTGACTTACAATTACTCCTATATCTGATAATATTTCAACCACTTCGCCAGAATAAGAACTTGTAATTTTTGTTTGTTTTGCATATCGCTCCTCTAAGTGTTTCAATCTTCTCTCAGTTTCAGAAATGCGTTGCTTACTTAGATTTATTTTTTGTTGTAAATCAAAGCCTAAGTTTAACTTTTGACTTGAAGTTTGAACTAATTTTGCTTTTAATTGTTCGATTGAATTTTTTGAAGCTTCAATTTGTTGTTCTGTATTAATAACTTGTGATCTTGTGATTAATCCTTTCTTATATAAACCGTTCTCAGTTTCTAATTGATTTCTTAAAAAGT
Organism: Tenacibaculum sp. MEBiC06402; assembly: GCF_049239625.1. NCBI lineage: Bacteria > Pseudomonadati > Bacteroidota > Flavobacteriia > Flavobacteriales > Flavobacteriaceae > Tenacibaculum > Tenacibaculum sp. MEBiC06402. Next base: position 62,071 of record NZ_JBMKKT010000101.1, on the reverse strand, counting down.
CTAATCTTTTCTGATCCGATTTTATTTGTAATTCAATACTACTTCTCTGTTGTACAATTAATTCTCCTTGAAGCTTTGTATCTTCACTACCGAAAGACAGCAATCTTTGTAATTCAAATTCACGTTCTTTTAAAGACGCTTTTACTTCTTCTATTTGTTGAAATAACTCTGGTTGTTCAATTAAACCAACCACTTGTCCTTTTTCAATTTCATCTCCAATATTAATATTCAACTTAATCAATTGTCCTTGAGATGTTGAAACAACTTCATGAATTTCTCCTCCTAATAAAACTCCTACAACATTTAGTTTTGTTTTAATATTTCCGAAGAAAGACCACATAATTCCTGTAGTTAATGCTACAAATACAGTTACCAATGCTATCCATCCTTTTGGACTTGTAACTTTTATTAACTGATCAAGTTTTTCTGGTGTTGAAAGCTTCTCTAACGCCGCTTTTCTAAAAAATCCTGCTGCCATTTTATTTAGTTTTTATTTTTTTGGAATCGTGTAAAATAATTCCGTAGTAATTTTTGAGTTTGTTTTTTTAAGAAGTGTACCTGTTTGGTACCTAAGACTTACAATTGCTGAAGCGAATTGTTGATTTGCCTGCAAATATTCAAGCTGCGCAAATGTTAATCGTTCTTGAAATAAGATTAAGTTCAATAACGTAGTTAAACCGTTTTGAAATTTTTCTTTTTCGTTATCAAAGACCTGACGATAGTATCGTAAAGATTCTTCCGCTTTTTCAAGTATTGATACACTATTTTGCAAGTTATTTACTGCAATAGAAACGTTAAGAGATACGTTTCTTCTTAAATTGTCATTTGAAATTTGTTGATTTTCAAAGAGTGTTTTGTTCTTTAAGTAGTTACCGCGTGCGTTGTTATTATTTAATGCAAATTGAAAATTTAATCGAACTCCAAACCCAACACTTCTCCCGTCATTCTGCGTAAAAGTCGACAATGCATTATTCAATCCGTTACCAAAATTCAATCCTCCATAGTTCACAAATCCAGATAAGTTTAACTGAGGTTTCTTACTATTTTCCGCTAAACTTAACCTTGTTTTAATTGCCTCTTCAGTTTGCAATGAAGCCTCAATATCACTTCTGTTTTCAATTGCCAAAGAAATATAATCCTGAACATTAATATTGTTAGTATACCCTGAAGCCAAAACTTGCGGAAACTGATCATTTGGATCATTTAATGCTTTACTATCAGATTCGCTTAAACCAATAACCCTTCCTAAATTTAATTTAGCGCTATAATATTGTTGTTCAGCCGCTTTTGTTTGCCTTACTTGGTTCGCTAAATCCGCCTGAATTTGCGCAAGATCTCCTGCTGGTTTTTTATCCGCCTTTACTAGTTCTTCTGTAATCTCTAAAACCCTTTGTACTCGTAACTCATTTTCTCTAAAGATTTCTAAACTTTGGAAAGCAGCAACATACTGCCAATAAGCATCGGCTAATTGTAATATCTCAAATGAGTTCCTAAAATTCAAATTAGTTTTTTCACTCTCTAAGTCAAGCAATGATGATTCTTCTAATGCAGAAGCAACATCTGCACTTCCTCGAAGTAAAGGTTGAGTTAAAGAAAACGAACTTGATACTGTATGCTCTCCTATATTTGCTCCAACATCTCTAAAAAATCTATCCAGTTGGTAGTTATCCTTAGACATAGAATAATTAACGGACCAATCAGCAATTAATCCTATTCTAAATCGCTTTTGTAAACCTAAAGAAGTTATAAAACGATTAGCCTTTAAATCTTCAGAAAGAGCATTTGTTCTCGGATCAAAAGAATATAAATTAGAAACTGTTCTATCAGTAGTAATCCCCGATGTTAATTGATAATCAAATAAACTTTTTTGAATTTGATAATCTCCTTCTGCATTTAAAATTGACAATTGATTCGTTTGAACAATTGGACTTTTATCTAAAGTTAATTCTGCAAGATTTACAATACTACCTTTTTGTAACTCTTGAGCATTTATTAATTGTAGAAATGAAAATAATAAAATTGTGATTTGAAATCGATTCCCCATGTTCCCCTCTAATTATACTTCTGAAAATTTTTGTAAAATTTGCCCAAATCTTGACCCCCCGACTGAAACGCCATCAAGAACAGACTCATCTATAAGATCTTCTTCACTAGGGTTTCCATAGCCCAACTGACTTGTTGTTTTTCGTAATCTGTTTGACAGGAATAACGCCAAAGCATAATAGAAGTTTGCTTTAAATTCAAGATTCGACGCTAATCTGCTATTCATTAATTCTCTTGAAATTGCATATACACTTGTTTCCTCTGTAGCCATAACTGAAACAGAAGGTGGACGAGACTCTAAAAATGACATCTCCCCTACGATTTCACCAGCTCCAATTTCTGCAATAAGGTTGTCACTTTCTCCATCAGTAATTGACAATTTCCCAGATAGAACGATATATAAACTATCAATTGTCTTACCTTTTTCTATCAATCTATCACCTACTTCTAATTCTTCTTTATATCCGTTATTAATCATCCATTCGATATCGATATCATCTAGATGCCCTAATAAGAAAAGTACTCGTTTCATAATTATATTTTTTCTGTTATCTATTTATGCTAGCTAAATTAGCTTTACTCATTACTAGAAAAACGACAACAAAACTGCTATAACTGCCAAATGTATCTTTTCAAAAAAAATCACTTAAAAAACTGTAGTACAAACATTTAAAAACAACAAATCAAGAGAAAACTCTTACATATAAGTCAAAAAAAAGCGGCCTTTAAGTCAAGACCGCTAGATAGATTTCTCAATTGTCAACAATTAAAATTTAAATAAAATTAAACACCTCTGTGCCCTTACACTTTTTACTATGTTCAATACTTATCTAAATCGAGGGTTCTTTATTCATAACACGAATGAAAAAAGCTAGAAAGCAGTTAACATAATTGTATAATGAGAAATAAATAGAAATAAAAATACACCACTTCTAGCTTATATTAATACTCTTTTGATTTCAATAACTCTTTAGGATACATTCCATATTGTTGGTTAAACAATTTTGAAAAGTAATGCGTGTCGTAATATCCTACCGCATAAGAAATTTGTGACACTGTATCATATAAATAACTATCAATCAAACTCTTTGCTTTATGTAATTTTAAAATTCTGATATACTTATTCGGAGTTAGCTTGACTAAACTTTTAATTTTTCGATGTAATTGTCTTTCACTTACCGATAATTTAAAAGACAAGTCATATAGATTCAGATCTTTGTGTTTTATATTTTTATGAATTTCTTGTTCCATTTTTTGCAACCAAGAAATATCCCGTTTTGAAATTTTGTTAGTATTAAGCTCTTCTTTACACATAGATTTCACTCGTTCGTTTGAGCTATACACCTTAAAAAAAACCAAATCTTCGAATGTGGTTCCATTTGCTTTTTTCACAACCTCATCAACAATTCTCTTAATTTCTAAGCTATGCGTAAAGATTAGTTCATTCTTTGCTACTTCTTGGGCCTCTTTATTATCAGATTTATTAAACTCCTCAATTATTGATGATAATGGAGATTCTATATCTCTTAATAATTTAGATAGCATGTCAATGTTAGCCGACCCCTCTGTATTATTTAAACTCAAATTCATAATACTTTCTGTTTTTAAATTTCAAATTCCCCGTTTGAATTTTGATTGATTGATTTGTATTAATTCAAAAGTTTTTTATATGACCTTCTTTTGGTTTTAACACACTTACAAATCAACTACAGAAATTGGGTGAAAAAAAACTATCTAACTCCAGATTTATAAATCTATAACCCTAGATTTATAAATTGAAAACATACAAGTGAAAACCGCAACACATTGTATGACAGTTAATTAAACCTTTTAACTTTTTAGTTTCTAGAAAAAAGCTATTTTTGTGGCTAGTCTCAAGAAACCAAATGAAAAAAACTACAAATCCTTATACTTTTTTAAGAGATTTTTGTTTTAGAAGTCCCATTTTGTCCTTAAACTTTTATAAAGAGATTGTAAAAAAATCCTCTTTTGAGTTGGATGATTTAAAAAAGTTATGGAAAAAACCTGTTATTAAAGAAGCTATTTTTTTAGCTTCAAAGACATTGTACGATGAAATAGAAAAAAATATTTCAGTCGCTAATGATGAAAAGTTAGCTACATTAAAATTTTCCTTTTTAAAATATCTTTACAGAGCCTCTACCAGATGTACCCCTTTTGGTTTATTTTCTGGAATAGGTGTTGGAGAAATTACGGATAGAACTGCGCTAGAGTTAAATACATTTGATTCATTCAAAAGAAGAACAAGTTTTGATACCGACTTCTTGTTTAATTTAGCTGCTGCTTATTCAAAAAAAGAATCTATAAAAAAGAATACCATATACTTTCCAAACTCTTCTTTGTATCCTTTTTATAATCAGTATAGATATATTGATTATCAATCGGAAAAAAATCAAAGGAGTTATAGCATAGAAGCTGTTTATAAAAACGAGTATTTAGATGCAATAATTAAAAAAAGTGAAAATGGAGCTAATTACAATGAGTTAGTTAACTTATTAAGTTCAGATAAAATCTCTAAAGAAGAAGCATCTGATTTTATTGATTCATTGATTTATAATAAAATATTAGTCAATAGTATAGAAGTTTCTATAACTGGAGGTGATACTTTCGATACTTTAATAAGTGAACTAGAGTCTTGCAAAGACTCTAAACTTAGTCTTGAAAAGTTATATTCTTTACAAAAATCCTTGGGCGATTTAGATAAAAAAATTGGAAATAATGTTTCTAACTATAATGAAATCATTGAGATTGTAAAAGAATTAGATATTAATTATAATCCGAATTATTTATTTCAAACAGATCTAGAATTAACAACAACAACTAATGAAATAAATCAAAAAGTAGTTTATCAAATTAAAAAAGTCATTCCTTTTTTATTAAAAATTAGTAAATACCAAGAAAACAAAAATTTAACTCGTTTTAAAAATAGGTTTACTCAAAGATATGAAGACCAAGAGGTGCTACTTAATGAAGTTTTAGATGTTGAAAGCGGAATAGGTTATATCCAGAATTCATTAGTTTCTGATACCACTCCTTTTTTAAAAGATATTACCCCCACCAAAAAGAAAAAATTTATATCACAGCATGAATTAAATGATGCAGAAAAAATTATTATCAATAAGTTTTTAGCATCTCAACGAAACAAGGAAACTATTTTAGTTCTTAATGAAGAAGATTTTGACAATATAATATCGGAAAACAATTACTTACCAGATACATTATCTGCCTTTACAGAAGTTATTCAAAATGACAATGATAACTTAATCATGTTGTATAATTTAAGTGCAAGTGCAGGAAAATTGTTAGGGCGTTTCACTCATTCAAAAAGGGTTGAGGAATATGTAAAAAAAATTACAGCTATTGAACAACAAATGCATACTGATAAAATTTTAGCTGAAATTGTTCATCTTCCAGAATCTAGGGTTGGTAATATTTTAAGAAGAAACCACTTACGAGATTTTGAAATTCCTTACATCTCAAAATCAACTTTAAAGGAAGAAAATCAGCTTAATTTAAACGATTTATTAGTATCTGTAAGAAATAATAAAGTTATTCTAAGATCTAAAAAACTACAAAAAGAAATACTTCCTAAACTTACAAATGCTCATAATTATTCGCTTAATGCGCTACCTGTATATGAATTTTTGGCTGATTTAGAATTACAGAATCAAAGAGATAGTTTAGATTTTTCTTGGCCTTCCATTATTGCTGACAACAGTTTTTTACCAAGAGTTGTATATAAGAATATTATATTATCCAAGGCTAAATGGATATTACATAAAGATGCAATCCCAGAATTTTTAGAATCTAAACACGACGATACGATTTCAATTATAAAAAACTGGCAAGCAGAAAACAATGTGCCCGATTTTATTCAAATAGTTAATAATGATAATACATTATTAATTAATTTAAATCATCTTGATAGTGTTTTAATTTTAAAAGAAACACTCAGAAAAAAAGAAAAGATAACATTAGAAGAATTTTTACATACAAGCAACACATTTGTTAGCAATAGCAACAATGAATACTTTACTAATGAATGTTTATTTACTTTTTACAACCAATCTAAACTAAATAAGAGCTAATGGTACAACGGAAATTTTTATTTGGTGATCAGTGGTTGTACTATAAAATTTATTGTGGTAAAAAAACTTCCGATACAATTCTTACTGAACTAATTCAACCATTATCTAATAAACTCTTACAGGAGAATTTAATTGAAAAGTGGTTTTTTATTCGGTATCAAGATCCACAAAATCATTTAAGAGTTCGATTTTTATCTACCAATAATAATCATAACGGAAAAATTATTCAGTCAGTAAACATGCAACTCAAAGAATATTTTGAGAATGGATTTATATGGAATGTCCAGTCAGATGTATATAACAGAGAGCTTGAAAGGTATGGATATTCAACTATTAGCCTGGCGGAAGATTTTTTCTTTTTAGATAGCCAACTTTGCTTACAAGCTTTATCTAGTATCCAAAACGATGAAACGCAATTCTTGTTTTCGTTGAAATATATAGATACAATCCTTGATAGTTTTGAGTTTACTCTTGAAAGAAAATTACAATTTGCAAAAGAACTTCTTGAATCCTTTAAACAGGAATTCAATGCAGATAAACAATTAAACAAACAATTAAATATTAAATATCAGAATCTAAGACCTGCTATTCTATCTTTTTTCAACCTAAATAATGAATCCTTCAAGAGTTATTATGACTTAATTGATATCAATGGCGTTCAAAATATTGCAAATTCTATATTAAAAAAGCTACCAAAAGAAAACATTTTATTAGAAGATTTGCTATCTAGTTATATACACATGACAGTTAACAGATTATTTAGAGATAAACAACGTTTACACGAACTAGTTTGTTATAGTTGTCTCCAAAAATATTACCAATTAAAAACCAGCACAAATGAATAAAAAGTTAACCTTCCTATTCCTACTAATTATTCAGTCTATATTTACACAAAACGCTGTTATAGATTCTTTAGTAAATGAAAAATATGAGAATCTCAAAGTAAGCTTTCAAAAAATAGAATATGACTCAATCACAGAATTTAATCATGCTCAAGCTTATTTAATAAAAGCTAAAAAAGAAAATAATTTAGTTAGAATTGCTGATGGTTATTACTTTTTATCACGCATATACAACGATGAACTTTCTTTACAATATGTAGATAGTATTATTAATCTTTCGAAAAAATTAAAAAACCATCCGAAATACCCAGCAATCGCTTATGAAACTAAAGGAATAGTATTTCACCAAAAGGGAGATTTCGACAATGCTTTAAAATTTTATGTCTTAGCATTAAAACATACTCAAAACAATAACTTTCATCATGCAAGTGTTAAATTCGATATCGCTTCAATAAAATATAGATTAGGATTTCGAGAGGAGGCAAAACGATTATTTAAAAGTTACTTGAAAGAACTGGATAAATTAGACTTCCCTAATAGAGAATTTTACTATAACAGAGGGATTTATGCCTATTGTGATGCACTTATATATACCAAAAAATTAGATTCCGCTCAAATAATGATTGATGAAGGAATTAGAAGAACATTAAACAGTACAGATATTATTGTTAAAACACGATTTAAATTAAACTACGGAATTAACGCTTATTACAAAAAAGAATATGACAAGGCATTAAAAGCTCTTTTGGAGAGTTTACATAGTATTGAAAAACAAGGCGACGATTTAACAACAGCTATTAATCAATCTTACATTGGCAAAACCTATTATGAATTAGGTAAAAAGGATAGTGCTATTACTTATCTTAAAAAAGCACACTTGTTTTTACAAGAAACCAATGATGTGGCTCTTGAAATTTTGGATGGATACCAATATTTAATCAATCACTATAAAGCTGAAAAAGAATATGACAAACAGCTATTATACATTAATGCTTTGATGAAATTTGATTCTGTTTACAACTCAAAATCTCGTAGAGTTTCTCAGCAAATAACTAAAAGTTACGAAATACCTTATTTACTCTCAGAAAAGGAAAAATTAATTTCTACTCTTAAAGAAAATGAAAACAACAATAATAGTTTAAAAATTATCTTTTTAGTAATTAGTATAATTGCTTTGGCAGGAATTATTTTACTATTTCGAAGAAACTATATTCTTAAAAAGCGATTTACACTTGTAGTTGAACAAAATTCAGCTCAAGTTGCTTCAAAAAAACAAGATGTTGAAGAAATATTAGGGAAATCTGAAATTAAAATTGAAGAAAATTCATCTGAAAATAAAATTGAAATAACAGGAGTTTCAGAGGAGAATATTCAAAAAATTCTTTCCGATTTAAAAAAGTTTGAGGATAAAGAACAATTCTTGAAAAAGAAATACACCTTATCTTCTCTTGCAAAAGAACTTAAAACAAATAGTTCATATTTATCAAAAGTCATAAACTTTAAAAAAGGAACAAACTTTGCAAACTATCTAAATAATCTAAAAATTGACTATGCAATTAATAGATTAACTACCGATAAAAAATTCAGATCATATACCATAAAAGCCATTTCCGAAGAATCAGGATTTAATAGTCAACAGACTTTTTCAATTGCATTTCACAAAAAAACGAAACTACAACCTTCTTATTTCATAAAACAACTAGAAAAAAAACAACACGCTGACTAGCAGTATTTTAATGTGTTCTTTTTACGAATTCAGAGCTATAGATTTATAAATCTGTTATTATATCGTTTTTTTTGAACCTTTATATTATATAGTTTAGCCACAGAAATAAATCTAAAATAAAGTATAATGGGAAATCAAAAAAAAGAATTAAAATTAGAAAAGTTTAGAGTAACTAAAATTAAAAACTCAAGCGAGATTTTTGGCGGAAACGTGAATGGTGGACAAAATCCTGTTTGTTCAGTTTTCCAAACCACTACTAAAACTAAAGATAAAGGGAATCAATTATTACCTTAATCAAATTCAAAAAAAAGAGATTATTAATTCAACCACAATAATCTCTTTTTTTTACTTTTATAACATTAATTCCAAATAATGCTCAAAAAATTCCCCTTCCTATTAATCATCCTTTGTTTTCAATGTAAAGATTATGAAAAATTGAATCAAGAAATACTTACACCACAGATTTTCGTTGAAAAACACCATGGTAAAGAGTTAATAGATCATTTTAGATATATAGAAAACAAAAAAGATACAACTGTAATTAACTGGTATAAAAACCAAACAAGCTTTGCCAACGAAACCCTAAAGCACATAACAAATAGGCATGCAATTTTTAATTACTTAAAACAAAATAATCAAGAAGTATCTGGCGAAAAAATAACTAATCTTTCTATAGTTGGGCAATTCTATTTTTACCTAAAAACAACAGATTTGAATAAAGCTAAAAGCTTATATTTCAAAAAAAATAGTGATGGAAAGGAGAATCTATTATTCTCTCCTTCTGAATCAGAAAAATTTAAAAATCATGCAATTAACTATATCAAACCAAGTCCCACAGGATCGAAAATTATAGTTAGTCTTACCGAAAATGACAAAGAAATTTCTCAAATGATTATTGTGGATACTGCGTCCAAAACAATAGCTCCTCAGATAATACAAAATTGTTGGCCATCTGCTCTTGGTGGTGTTAGTTGGCTGCCCGATGAATCTGGCTTCTTTTACATGCATATTCCTGTAACAGATAGAAACTCTGAAGAATTTGCATTAAACACAAGTTCTGTCCTTTATAAATTAGGTACAGATCCAACTGACTTGAATATTATTTTATCGAGTAAAAAAGGAAGTAACTTTAAAATTAAAGAAGAGGACTTTCCTATTGTTCATCTAAAAGATGATAAATATATTTTTGCCGGGATATATAATGTAAGTGAATTTGTAGACTATTACTTTGCTCCAATAACAGAATTAAATAACAAGAAAATAAATTGGAAACCTCTTTACAGAAGTACAGATAAAGTAAAAGATTTTTACCTAAAGAACGATTCTATTTATTTACTATCCGCACACAATGCTTCAAATTTTAAAATATTGAAAGATCAAGTTTCAACCATTGACATTGAAAAATCTAGAATAGTTGTTCCTGAAGATCAATCTGAGGTTATTACAAGTATGGCAATTACTAAAGAAGGAATATTTTATGTAACTAATAAAAATGGTATAAGCGCTAGTATTCATAAAAAAGACTTTGAATCTCCTCTACCTCAAAAAATAAATATACCACAATCTGGAGACATTAATTTATATTCTTTAGGGGTAAACAATAACGATTTATGGATTGTTACTAAAGGATGGATAAGTGATAATGTAAGATATAAACTTGACTCTGAGAACAATACCTTTGTGGAAGAAAACATTGTCTCATCAGGAAAATCAAATCCGTCTGATTTAGTGGTTGAAGAAGTAGAAGTGAAATCACATGATGGTATTATGGTTCCACTATCAATTATTTACAAAAAAGGCATAAAGTTCAATTCAAAAAATAGAGTTATGATAACTGGATATGGAGCTTATGGTTTTTCAGACACACCATTAATGGATGATTATATTAAAGCATGGACTGAAAATAATGGCATATATGCTGTAGCACATGTGAGAGGTGGTGGAGAAAAAGGAGATACTTGGCATCTAGGAGGCATGAAAAAAACAAAGCCAAATACCTGGAAAGATTTTATTGCTTGTACTAAATATTTAATTGATAAAAAATATACTTCATCTGATAAGATTGTCGCTTGGAGTGCCAGTGCCGGTGGAGTTTTGATTGGAAGAGCCATTACCTTAAGACCTGATTTATATAAAGCTGCGATAGTTCGATCTGGAAAGTTAAACGCAACAAGATCAGAGTTTGGCCCAGCTGGACCAAATAATATTACTGAATTCGGTACCGTAAAAGATAGTTTAGAATTCAACTATCTTCTAGAAATGGATGCCTATCACCACATAAAAAAGGATGTAAAATATCCTTCAATGTTATTAATTTCAGGACTAAATGACCCAAGAACTGCTTCATATGAAACAGGAAAATTCGTAGCAAAGCTACTAGCATTTAATAAAGAAAGAAATCCAGTTTTATTAAAAGCTGATACCGAAAGTGGTCATGGATTCGATCAAACCAGCAATAAAAGAATAGAAGACTTAACAGATATTCTTTCTTTTGCTCTCTGGCAAACGGGACACCCAGACTTTCAGCCACAATAACTAGGTTCAGTTTTTATATTGAAGTATTATTTTTCTCTTAAGATATTTTAATAGAATTATTATACCGACCTTTGCCGCTAATTTGTAGAAATTCATCAAACAATGAATACCAGAGTACTCGCGTTAGCAGCGGTTTCTATCGTTACTATTATTTATGGAGTTACATTTACAGTTGCCAAAGAGGTAATGCCGCATTATGTTAAACCTTTTGGGTTTATTTTTATTCGAATTACATCTGCAATGCTACTGTTTTGGACAGCAAGTCTTTTTATTAAAAATGATAAAATTGAAAAAGGCGATTATAAAATTATCGCATTAGCTGCTTTCTTTGGTATTGCTTTTAACATGCTTACTTTTTTTAAAGGATTAAATTATACAACTCCTATCAACGCTTCGGTAATGATGGTAACATCTCCGATTTTAGTGCTAATTTTCTCTAGTATTTTAATAAAAGAAAGGCCTACAGCGATTAAAATAATTGGTGTTATAATTGGACTTATTGGAGCGGTAGTACTTATACTGTACAGCGGAAAAACTGGTGCGAACGCTAAAAATATGATGCTTGGAAATTTCTTAGTATTTGTAAACGCTGCTTCTTACGGAATGTACTTAGTTGTTGCTAAAAAAATAGTTGCAAAATATAAACCTATCACTTTTATTCGTTGGTTGTATTTATTCGGTTTTATATTCATGTTTCCTTTCGGAATATCTGAATTTACAGAAATTCAATGGGAAATTATTCCAATGTCAGGTTACTTAAGAATAGGATTTGTCGTTGTATTTGCTTCTTGTATTACGTATTTATTCAATTTATGGGCGCTTTCAAAATTGAAACCAACAACAGTAAGTGTTTTTATCTATTTACAACCCGTTGTTGCTAGTATTTATGCATTAATTGTTGGTAGCGATTATATAGATACCATTAAAATTTTTGCTACGATCCTTATTTTTATCGGTGTATACTTAGTTTCCAAACAAGCACCGGCTAGTACAAGCAAATAATGTATCTTTACGGCTTATTAAAATCAAGGTATGATTCAATCTATGACAGGATACGGGAAATCCGTATTACAATTACCCACTAAAAAAGTTACTATTGAAGTTAAATCTTTAAATAGTAAAAACTTAGATATTAACACTCGTATTCCTTCTTTTTACAAAGAAAAGGAATTAACTATTCGTAAGAAATTAGCGAACATTTTAGTAAGGGGTAAAGTAGATTTTTCTATTTATGTTGAAATGACTGCTGATGAAACTTCAACTTCTGTAAACAAAGGAGTAGTGTCGGAGTATATTAAGCAACTCCGTGACGTAGTTTATATCGATGTAAATGATCAGGTTGAACTACTAAAAATGGCGGTTAGGATGCCAGATGCTCTTAAAACAGAAAGAGAAGAGTTAGATGAAAACGAATGGTCAGAAATTGAAAAACATATTGAAGTAGCGTTAAAAGAAATTGTTCAATATAGAACTGATGAAGCGGCTTCTTTAGAAATTGATTTTAAAGAACGTATTGCTAATATTAAAACTTGTTTAGAACAAGTTAAAGAAATGGATGGTGATCGCATTGCAAATGTGAAGCAACGATTAGCTAAAGCTCTAGAAGAATTAAAGGTTGAAGTTGATGAGAACCGTTTTGAGCAAGAACTGATTTATTACTTAGAAAAACTAGATATAAACGAAGAGAAAGTTCGTTTAGCAAATCATTTGGACTACTTTTTGCAGGCACTCGAAACAAAAGACTCTAACGGAAAAAAATTAGGGTTTATCATTCAAGAAATCGGTAGAGAAATTAATACTACTGGATCAAAAGCAAATTATGCCCCAATGCAAAAGATTGTCATTCAAATGAAAGACGAATTAGAGAAAATAAAGGAACAAATATTAAACGTATTATAATGACGAAAGAATTTAAAGGTAAATTATTTGTGTTTTCAGCCCCTTCAGGATCTGGAAAAACCACTATTGTTCGTCATTTACTATCACAAGAAAAATTTGGCTTAGAATTTTCGATATCTGCTACCTCTCGTGCTCCACGTGGTGAAGAAAAAGATGGTACTGATTACTATTTTATTTCTAGAGATGAATTCATTAATAAAATTAAAAATGATGAATTTTTAGAGTGGGAAGAAGTGTATAGGGATAACTTTTACGGAACTTTAAAAACAGAAGTCGAGCGCATTTGGGCTAAAGGCAAACACGTAATTTTTGATATTGATGTTGCTGGAGGTTTACGAATAAAGAAAAAGTTCCCGGAAGAAACGCTCGCCGTTTTTGTAAAACCACCAAGTGTAGATGAATTAAAAATTCGTTTAAAGAAAAGAAAAACAGAGAGTGAAGATAAAATCAACATGAGAATTGCTAAAGCTTCTGTAGAGTTAGCAACTGCCCCTCAATTTGACAAGATCATTAAAAACTACGAACTAGACGTCGCTTTAAAAGAAGCTGAAGAATTAGTAGGAGGTTTTATCGGACTTGAGAATTAAGCCAATAGCTTTTATAAAAGTTCCAGTATTGTAAAAATCTTGAAAATGAAAAACATCGGGTTATATTTCGGAACATTCAATCCAATCCATATAGGTCATTTAATCATTGCTAATCATATGGTTGAAAATTCCGACTTAGATGAAATTTGGATGGTAATTACTCCTCACAATCCTTTTAAAAAGAAGAGTTCACTTTTAGATAATCACCATCGTTTTGAAATGGTATATCGAGCTACGGAAAATTTTGATAAAATTTCACCCTCAGATATCGAATTTAAGTTGCCTCAACCTAATTATACAGTACATACACTTGCTCATATTTCTGAGAAATACCCTTCTTATAAATTCAACCTGATTATGGGAGAGGACAATTTAAAAAGTCTTCATAAATGGAAGAATTACGAAACAATTTTAGAACATCATGACGTGTATGTCTATCCGAGAATCTCTGAAGGTAAAGTCGAAACACAATTTGACAATCATCCAAAAATTCATAGGGTAAATGCTCCAATTATTGAAATTTCATCAACGATGGTTCGTAACTCTATAAAAGAAGGAAAAAACATAAAACCACTTTTATCTTCAACGGTTTGGGAATATATCGACGAAATGAACTTTTATAAAAAATAGTCTTCCTATTTTTTCGTTGTATATTTGATATTCCAAACATAGTATTCGTGGCAAAAAACAAGAAAAAACCTAGTAAGCTAAAGCAAAAACTAACCGATAAATATCGTTTAGTTGTTTTAAATGAGGACACCTTTCAAGAACGATTTTCTTTGAAACTTTCTCGTTTAAATGTATTTGTTGTAGGTGGTGTTTTCTCAATTTTTATCATCACACTTACCGTATTCCTAATTGCTTTTACCTCCTTAAAAGAATATATCCCGGGATATTCATCAACTCAATTAAAGAAAAAAGCTACACAACTGACGTATGAAGCCGATTCATTAAAAATGAAAATAGCTGTTTTAGAAAAATTCACGAAAGCTTTAAGACCTGTTCTTACTGGCGAAATTGAGCCTGACGCTATCGATTCTATTAGAAACGAGTCTAAAAAAGCAGTAATTGACTACAAAAAGTTATCAGCAACAGAACAAAACTTACAATTCAGAGAACAGATAGAAAGTAAAGATCGATATGCTCTTTCAGCAGGTGCTGCAGATAAAGCAAAGATTATATTCTTTGCACCTATAACAGGAAGTGTTTCTCAATCGTTTAATGCGGCTAATAAACACTTCGCCATTGATATTGTGGCTAAAACAGGAACTCCTGTGAAAGCTGTTGCTGATGGTACCGTAATTTTATCTGGTTGGACCGCAGAAACTGGTTTTACAATTACTGTTCAGCATACTAATAATTTTGTTTCTGTATATAAACATAATGGTGAACTGTTAAAACAGCAAGGCGATTTTGTAAAATCAGGTGAGGTAATTGCAAGTGTAGGTTCTACTGGTGAGTTAACAACTGGACCGCATTTACACTTCGAATTATGGAATAACGGATACCCTACGAATCCAACAAATTATATTGACTTTCAGTAACTGTTATAAGTCAGAAGTATAAAAACTTTCAACTTCTAACTCCAAACAAAAATAAATTATATGTCTTTAAAATCTTTTTTAGCGATTCCTTTTGCAAAACGCGCAGTAAAAAGTGTTAAAAAATGGGCCAACAAACCGCTAAAAACACAAGAAAAAGTATTTCAGTATTTGGTTTCTGAAGGATGTAAAACTGCTTTTGGTAAAGATCATGATTTTGTGTCTATTAATTCTTATGAGGATTTCAAAAAGCGTGTTCCAGTAAATGATTATGAAGGGTTGCGTTCGTACGTAGACAGGATTGTTGAAGGAGAAGAAAACGTGCTATGGAAAGGAAAACCAATTTACTTTGCTAAGACCTCAGGAACTACTTCTGGAGCTAAATATATACCGATTACTAAAGAATCTATGCCTACGCATATTAAATCGGCTCGAAATGCTTTGTTATTTTATATTAACGAAACAAAAGACGCGTCATTTGTAAATGGCAAAATGATTTTTCTACAAGGAAGTCCAGTTCTAAATGATAAAAATGGAATTAAATTAGGACGATTAAGTGGAATTGTTGCGCATTACGTTCCGAATTATTTACTAAAGAACAGGTTACCTAGTTGGGAAACCAACTGTATTGAAGATTGGGATACAAAAGTTGATAAAATTGTTGAGGAAACCTTGCCAGAAGATATGACCGTAATTAGTGGAATTCCTTCTTGGGTTCAAATGTATTTTGAAAAACTGATTGAGAAAACTGGTAAAACTGTTTCTGAACTGTTTCCTAATTTTAATTTCTTTATTTATGGTGGTGTTAATTTCGAACCGTATAAAAATAAATTCGAAGCACTAATTGGTAAAAAAATAGATTATATCGAATTGTATCCGGCATCAGAAGGGTTTATAGCATTTCAAGATTCTCAAAAAGAAAAAGGAATGTTATTACAGTTAGATTCTGGAATCTTCTACGAGTTCATTCCTACGACGGAGTTCTTTGATGAAAATCCAACACGTATTTCTTTAAAAGATGTTCAACTTGGAGTGAATTATGTTATCATTCTAAATACTACTGCTGGACTCTGGGGATATAATATTGGTGATACGGTTGAGTTTACTTCTTTAAAACCATATCGTATAAAAGTTACTGGCAGAATTAAGCATTTTATTTCTGCTTTTGGAGAACATGTAATTGGTAAAGAAGTAGAAAAAGCTTTGAACGATGCCATCAAAGGAACTGGTGTAAATGTTAGCGAGTTTACAGTGGCTCCTCAAGTAAATCCTGAAAGTGGATTACCATATCACGAATGGTTTATTGAATTTGAAAATGAACCTGAAAACCTTGATGAAATGGCAGCTAAAATGGATGCTTCTATGCAAGCTCAAAATATTTATTATCAAGATTTAATTGAAGGAAAAGTGTTACGCCCTTTAGTTATTCGAAAGGTAAAAAAAGGAGGATTTCATGAGTATATGAAATCGATTGGTAAGTTTGGCGGACAAAATAAAATTCCACAGTTATCAGATAATCGTAAAATTGCCGATGTGTTGGAGGGGTTTTTACTACATTAACTAAATCAAACGATATACTGCCTCAATAAGTATTACAGTTTGCTAAAACAGTATGTTCATTATTACTTGCTATCTATATTTTAGCTGGAAAATCACGTTGAAAAAAATATCTTTCTATTGTACTTGATAAAAATTAATACTATGAAATATAATATTTTAACTTTATTATTCTTTGCTACTCTATCTGTAATTAGCCAGAAGAAAACTATTAACAAATCAGATATATACGGCTGCTGGACAGACTCTTTTGAAGAATATAGTAATGAATCTAATTTTAAAGTCTTTAGACCTTGCAATTATGACAAAATTCCACCTGCACGATTTCGCTATAGATTTGAAATAAAGAAAAATGGTGAATTTCAATGGCTAGAAATGGCCGAAAACGATGGGCATTATATGAGGAAAGGTACTTGGACATATGATTCAAAATCAAAAACTCTTTCGGTTTTTAATAAAAAGAAAAATAAAGTCAAAGATTTGGTTATGATTAATATGATCAAAGGGATGTTAACTTTAGAAAAAAACTAGGAACAAATTCGTTTTAGGTCTTAAAAACTGGAGAAACTAGATTTCTTCCTCTCCAAATACTCTTTTTCTAATTGGTTGGTTACTTTTTCTAAAGCTATATCGATGAATTCAATCGCTTTTGCAATATCATTCATTTGATAATAATAATCCGATTTTGCGGCATAATATAAATAAGCTCTTTGTTCTAAATCTTGCGGATTAACTTTATCGAAGTAAAAACTAGCTTTTACATAATTATTCATTTGTAAACAAACTACAGCCATAGTTAACAAATGAGTTGGCATTGGTTGTAATTCGTATAAGGACTCATACCAAAATAAAATCTGTTCCCAATTAGTATCATTAAATGTTTCTGCTTTTAAATGCTCCGCTATTATTGCAGCTTCATAATGATAACTGGAAAACTCATTCTTTTCAACGGCTTTATTCATCATTGTATTTCCTAACTGAATTAAAGGAAAATACCACTTAGAACGATCTTGATTTTTTAAATCTAACACTTCATTTTCGGTGGTTACTTTTGCATCTAGCCTAGCTGAATGAAAACACATTAACGCAAACAATGCATAAGATGCTGAAATCGATGTATGTTTATTTTTAATAACCAACTTACATAATCGCATCGCCTCACCGCAAAGTTCTTTTCTAACTAATTGTTCTTTAGTGTTTGAATGAAATCCTTCATTAAAAATAAGATATAAAACCTCTAAAACACTTTCTATTCTTTTTGGTAATTCTAACCCTTGCGGGATTGAAAATGAAATATTTGATTGTTGAATTGCTTTCCTTGCTCTAACTAATCTTTTTTTTACGGTTTCTTCTTTTAATAAAAGTGCCGAAGCAATTTCCTTTCCGCTAAATCCAGAAACTGTTTTAAGCGCAAAAGCAATTCTATCTTTAGGATTTAATTTTGGGTGGCATGCCGTAAAAATCATTCGCAGTTGCGCATCTTCTATTTCAGAATCCAGAAAAAGTTCGTTAATCGCAACAGCGTCTATTCCTTTAGAAAATTCAGGTAATTTTTTCTTTTCAGATTGTAGTTTTCTAAAAATATCTAACACTCTGTTTTTAGAAGCTTTAATAAGCCAAGCTTCTGGATTATCTGGAAGTTGATTTCGCCAACTTAGTGTAGCTTTTATAAAAGTATCTTGCACTGCATCTTCAATAACTTCAAGATTTGAAAGTCCGAAAACACGAGTTAAAACAGCAACCATCTTTCCGCTATGGTGACGGAAAAGATGGTCTATAAGTTGATGTTGCATTAGTTTTCAAATACCATTACTTCGCGGATTTCAACCGTTCCTCCTAAATCATAATCAGGAAAATCTTGAGCGATTTCTTCAACAGCATCAAAATCTTTAGCTTCCACAATGTAATAGCCACCAACAATTTCTTTTACTTCAGCAGAGTTAATATCGGAAACTGTTCGATCTTTACCAACAATTCTGCGAATATCGGCAGTTAAAGCATTTCCACCTCTAACAATACCTTGTTGCTCCATTTTCTGACTCCAAGAAAACCATTTGCCCATTCTACCTTGAATTTCCTCAGGAGATAGTCCTAAATCGCCATAATCCGCACCGATAAAAATCATCATAAATTCTTTCATAATTTTTAAGATTTAAAGTTATTTACCTATAAGACGTTTTAGAAACTACAATAGGAGACAAACTTTTTAAAAGTTTTTTATACCACTTATTCTTTCTCCAGCTCCAATACCTTTAAAATCATATTATCGTCTAAATGATTCATACGATATAGTCCTTGGTCATTAAATAACTCTCTTGCAATCGTGGTTTTTAAAAATTTACGTAGTTTTTCTTTAGTTAACGCAGAAGGTTGTATATCCTTTATTTTATTGAAGAACATATCTGAGACTTCGTTATTAGCATCAAAACTTTTTATAAACTCATCTATACGGATGTTTGCTAATTTTGTTCGGTTATTATCTACATACTTAAATGCAAAATCATTTAAATACGCATAGTAATAAGGAGTAATATAAGATGAGGTATCAATAGGAACAAAAACATCTGGAATAATACCTCCTCCTCCGTACACAACTTTTCCTTTGGGAGTTGTATATTTTAAACTGTCTACAATTTTAATACTATCTCTATTTAATAACTCACCATTTCTATACCTGTTTTCAACTTCATCACCATAACTTAGTCCAGAGGTATTTGCATCTGCTAACAAATTATCATCTACATTCTTATTTTTCTTATATGGCTTTTGAATAGATCTCCCTGTAGGTGTATAATAACGAGCTGTTGTTAATCTTACTGCCGAACCATCTCCTAAATCCATTTCTTCTTGTACCAATCCTTTTCCGAAAGAACGTCTTCCTACAATAATACCTTTGTCATTATCTTGTAAAGCTCCTGCAACAATTTCAGAAGCAGACGCTGAGTTTTCATCAATAAGAACATACAATCCTCCTTGCTCAAACTCACCTTTCTCGGTTGCATAAGATTCTGTAATTTCTCCCCCATTATTTTTAGTAAAAACTATGAGTTTGTCATCTTCTAAAAATTCATCGACAATACTATTTGCTATATCAATAAAACCACCACCATTCCCTCTTAAGTCAAGAATTAAATCTTTCATTCCTAATCCTTTGAGATCAGTTAATGACTCTTTAAATTCTTTGTATGTATTTCTGGCAAAACGATCTAGTTTTATATAACCAATACTATCATTCAGCATATAAGCTATATCCACACTTTTTATGTTTACCTTTCCTCTTTCAACAATAACGTCAAAAAGGCTATCATTTGATTTTCTATATACCTGAAGCTTCACTTCAGTATCTGGCGCTCCTTTTAATTTTGATAAAACTTGCTCATTACGAATTCCTTTTCCGTGTAAAGTATCTGAATCGGCAATTAAAATTCTGTCTCCAGCTTTGATTCCCTTTTTAATACTTGGTCCGCCTTTCATCGGATGAACAACAGTAATACTGTCATCAATTATTCTAAACTGAACACCTATACCTACAAAATTACCTTGCATGTTTTCAGTTACTGCCTGTAAGTTCTCTTTTGGAATATAGACCGAATGCGGATCCAATTTAGTTAACATTTGAGCAATTGCACCATCCAAAAGCTCGTCTGTATTTACATTATCAACATAGTCTTTTTGGATAAAATTGATTAAGCGCTTTATTTTTTGCTCTTTTAAAGATGTCTTACTTAATGCTGATGACTGCCCAGTAAAAAAAGCACCAATTAACACTCCAAACGCCATTGCAATGGCAAAAAATATAGGTAAATTATTCTTGTTCATCGGGTAAATAAATAAGTTCAACTCCTGCCTTTTCTAAAAACTCAAGACCACTTTTATCTTTATACTCATTCGAATACACAACTCGTTTTATACCTGATTGATGAATAAGTTTACTACATTGTTGGCAAGGAGATAATGTAATGTATAAAGTTGCCCCTTTACATGATTGAGTTGATGATGCTACTTTTAATATTGCATTTGCCTCAGCATGTAGCACGTACCATTTTGTGTAACCTTCTTCATCTTCACAAACATTTTCAAATCCGGTTGGCGTACCATTATAACCGTCAGAAATAATCATTCTGTCCTTTACAATAAGTGCTCCAACTTGTTTACGTTTACAGTATGATAACTTTGCCCATTCTTTTGCCATTTTTAAGTAGGCTTGAGCATATGTTAATTCTTTTGTTGTTAAAGACATAGATTAGCTAAAATACGGAGAAATTACAGTTAAAGAAGTTAATATTTACCAAAAAACACGATTGACCATCATTTGACATGCAAATCCGATCACAATTGAAGATGCTACCAAAATCCAATCGCGCCTATTCACTCCAAATACAGATTGCACCAACCCTCCTATTAATAGAATTAATCCAACGATAATAATTTGTGCCACTTCAACTCCTAAAGCAAACTCTAGAAGCGGAACTAATTTATCTTGAGACCTTCCAATCATTGCTTTAAAATAATTCGAAAAACCTAATCCGTGAATCAAACCAAAGAATAATGCAAAAAATAAATTTTGATTTTCTTTTCCAACAGAAGCTTTTCTTGCTGTTAAAACGTTCATTAATCCCGTAATAAATATTGTTAACGGAATTAAAAACTCCACCAAATCTGCTCTAACCTTTAAAATATTATAAGCGGATAATCCTAGTGTGATAGAATGACCAATGGTAAACAAAGTAATTAACCAAACTACTTTTTTCCACTGTTTGAATTGATATACAACTGCTAAAACAATTAAAAATAAAATATGATCATAGGCTTTAATGTCTAATACATGAAATAAGCCCATTTTAAAATATAATATAAAATCGTTCATAAAAAGGTTTAAATTTTTATTTGTCTGTCTATTTGTTGATCCAAAGATATGAATGTTTCTGTTCTTGAAACTCCTTTTATGCTTTGGATATCTTTATTTAACAAATGCATTAAATCCTCATTGTTTTTACACATAATTTTAATGAAAATAGCATAATTCCCGGTAGTATAATGACTCTCAACAACTTCTGGAATATCTTTCAATCTTTTAATAGCGGAAGAATACAAACTTGCGGAATCTAAAAACACACCGACAAAAGCAGTTGTTGTATAGCCTAAAGCTTTCGGATTCAACACCATTTTATAACCGTCGATTAAACTCGATTCGTCTAATTTTCGTAATCTTTGATGAATAGCAGCTCCAGAAATTCCAACTTCTCTAGCGATACTTAAAATGGGGGTACGTGCGTCTTTTACCAATCTTTTAATGATGATTTTATCAATACCATCAATTTTTAATTTTTTTGACATAGGGAAAAGGTAAGTATTGGGTTCTATCTTTTTAGAGTAGCACAATATAGTTAAAAAATAAAAGAGAATGGTTAACTTTACACGGATGTTCTTATTCATTATTTTGAAATTAACATTGACTTTATTCTTTATCCAGTATGAGTTTAACATTAACTATTTTTAGTCCAAAAGATGTAGAAAGCGAAGGCGCTTTATTTGTAGATACCGGCATATCTGCTGGATTTCCCTCACCTACCGAGGATTTTAGTGAATCTAAACTTTCCTTAGATGAGGAATTAATTAGGAATAAGGACGCAACTTTTTTCGCCCGTGTTAGTGGACAATCAATGATTGGTGCGGGTTTAGATGATAAAGACTTGTTAGTTATTGATAGAAGTATTCCTCCAGTGAATAATAAGATTGCCGTTTGTTTTTTAGATGGGGAATTTACGGTTAAAAGATTACGTGTTGATGGAAGCGAAGTTTGGTTGCAGCCTGAAAACCCCGATTACCCGATTATTAAAATAACGGAAGAAAACAATTTTGTAATCTGGGGAATTGTAACAAACGTTATCAAGCGCGTGTAACTATGAAATTTCCGAATAAATTACTTCACAAACTCAATCAAAGAATTGAGTCTAATTCGTTACGCAGTTTAGACTCTTCATCTGATTTAATCGATTTTTATTCGAATGATTATCTTGGTTTTGCTCAATCTGAAGAAATATTCAAACGAACACACGAGTTACTTCTCAAAGAAAATATAAAAATAAATGGAGCAACTGGTTCTCGTTTAATTTCAGGGAATCATTACTTATATCAAACAACTGAGGAATATATTGCTCAGTTTCATAAAATAGAAAAAGCTTTATTATTTAACTCAGGATATGATGCAAACGTAGGTTTTTTCTCCTGTGTTCCTCAACGAGGTGATGTTATTTTTTATGATGAATTAATTCATGCTTCTATACGAGACGGAATTCAACTTTCAAATGCAAAAGCATACAAATTCAAGCATAATGATGTTATTCATTTACAAGAGCTTCTGAATCGATTTGATTATGATAATGCATACATCATAACAGAATCTGTTTTCTCAATGGATGGTGATTCTGCAAATCTGATTGACTTTGTTAAAATATCAAATAAAGAAAATACCTTTTTAATTGTTGACGAAGCACATGCATTAGGTGTTTTTGGGAAAAATGGTGCTGGACTTGTTCAAGAATTAAACTTAGAAGATAAAGTTTTTGCTCGAATCACGACTTACGGAAAAGCTTTAGGTTGTCATGGAGCCGCCATTTTAGGAAGTAAAAACCTTTATGATTTTTTAGTTAATTTTTCTAGAAGTTTTATTTACACTACAGGATTATCTCCTCATTCAGTTGCAACAATTAAAGTTGCTTATGAACATTTAACTCCAGATAATATAATTTTACTTAAAGAAAAAATTACTCACTTCAAATCAGAATTGAAGCGTTTAGATTTAGACCATAAATTCATTTCAAGTTCTTCCGCCATACATTGTTGTGTCATTTCGGGCACTGAAAAAACAAAAGATATTTCTAAAAATCTTCAGCAGAAAGGATTTAATGTAAAACCTATTCTTTCACCAACAGTTCCTGAAGGTCAAGAGCGATTGCGTATATGTTTACACAGCTTTAATTCTAACGAAGAAATTACTAAAATCTTATCGCTTCTCACTACCTTTGTTTAAAATTTAAAATGAGGGAAGATTACACAATTTTGACCGTATTTGAATATTCTACGGAAGCTCAAGTCATAAAATCTAAATTAGACTCTGAAGGAATTAGTACCATGTTAATGGATGAAAAAACAATTGACTCTGATCCTCTGTTAAGTCAAGCCATTGGGGGAGTAAAACTTTTAGTTGCTAGTAAAGATTTGGAGAGAGCTTCAAACATTTACGCCGATATTAGAACTTATGAAAAGGATGAAAACGGCGATGAAATTCATTGTCCAAATTGTAATTCTCATAGAATTCTAGTAGCGGAGGCTCAACGTAAAAGTTTCTTTTATATGCTCTTCCCATTTTTTGAATCAAGGAAATTAATTTGTAACGATTGCCAAACAATCTTTAAATGAAAAAATATTTTATAACTGGAATCTCTACTGAAGTAGGAAAAACAGTAGCTTCAGCTATAATTACTGAAGCTTTAGAAGCTGATTACTGGAAGCCAGTACAATCTGGTGATTTAGAATATTCTGATACACATAAAGTAAAAAATTTAATTAGTAATAATACTTCGGTATTCCATGAAAATAGTTACGCTCTAAATACACCAATGAGTCCACATGCATCTGCAGAAATTGATGGAATTACTATTGACGTCGATAAAATTAAAGAGCCTGCAACTAAAAATCATTTAGTTATCGAAGGTGCTGGAGGATTATTAGTTCCTTTAAATAATGAGCAGACCATTTTCGATTTAATTAAACCAGATTATAAAATTATTGTAGTTTCTAGACATTACTTAGGTAGCATAAATCACACCTTACTTACTTTGAATTTATTAAAGTCGAGAGGATTTGATGTTTCTTTGATTTACAGTGGAAATGAACACAAAACTACAGAGGAAATTATTGAGAAAATGAGTGGTGTAGACGTTCTTGGAAGAATTGAGGAAGAACCTTACTTTGACCAAAACGTTATTAAAGAATATGCCGAAAAATTTAGAGATAATTTGTCTTAAATATCTTACACATAAATATTTTACTTTGATTCTTAACATAATTTAGAACATTAACATTTTACAAAAGGAAATTTAATTAATTTTGCTGCAAAAAAATTATGAAGAAGTTTATAGTACTTTCGTTTTTATTTGTGTCCTTTAATTGTTTTTCTCAGTGTCCAACAAGTACTTTATATTTTTATAAACAGTCTGATATCGACTTATTCAAAAACAACTACCCTAGTTGCAGTAATATTGAATACAACCTAACTATTAATAATAATACAAATGAAATTCAAAATCTAAATGGTTTAGCAAACATCATATCAATCCAAGGTGACTTAAATATTTCTGGAATTGATAATTCGATAGATATTAGTGGTCTAGAAAACTTGAACTCGGTTAGCGGTAATGTAAGAATAACCAATAGTGATAATCTGTCAGGATTGAATAATCTTAAATCGTTGACTTCAATAGGGGGAAAACTAGAACTTTCCAGTAATCAATCACAGGTAATACAAGGTTTACCAAAGTTAAATTCAATTCAAGGTGACCTAATTATAAGAGAAAACAATAGTCTAAATTTAATAGGTTTTGAAGAATTATCAACTGTTCAAAATAGTTTCTTAATCGAAAGAAACCCCTTACTCACAGAAGTTAATGGTTTCCAAAAATTATTATCTATTAATTCAAACTACACTATTGAAACTAATGAATCTTTAACTGCACTAAAGGGATTCAATCAGTTAACAATAATAAAAGGAAATCTTATACTAAGGGAAAATAAAAATTTAATCAATCAAACTGCTTTTAATAGTCTCGAGCAAATCAATGGATATTTACATTTTAGATATTGTGGAGTAAAAAAAACATTTGGATTTGAAAATTTAAAAAACATTCAAGGCGAGCTTTATTTTTCTAATAATATTGAAGAAATAAAAGGGTTTAATTCTTTGATCTCTATTGGTGGAAACCTAACTTTTAATGAGAATAACGATTTATTACTAGTTGATGGGTTTCAAAATCTCGAAACTATAAATGGTTATTTGGCCTTCTATGGAAATGAAAAATTAGTTTCTGTTTTAGGTTTCAATAAGTTAAAAGCTATAAATGGAAATTTAACTCTTAATTACAATACAAAATTAGAAGAACTTGCCGAATTTGAAAGTTTACAAACAATAAAAGGAGCTATTTCGATATTTATTAGTTCCATAAAATCACTTAACAGTTTTAATAAAGTGAACAATGGCGTTTCAAATATCACATTTAGAGATAATCCTTTATTGATTTCATCAAATACTTTTAATGAACTACCTGAATTATCTGGAGGAGTTTTCTTCACTAACAACAAAAGCCTATTAACTATTTCTGGTTTCCAGAATCTTATCACCATCAACGATAAGCTATCCTTTGAAAAGAATGAATCACTTAAAACTATAAATGGTTTTATCAAGCTTGAAAATATTGGCTCAAATCTTATTTTTTCGGACAACTCAATAGGTAGTTTTAAATCTTTTGATAATCTTAGATCTATTGGGGGTGTATTAGATTTCTCTCGAAATGGAGCAATTGTATCTCTTGATGGTTTCAATAAATTAGAAACAATTGGCTCAGATTTAAACATGTACCAATTCAGTATTTCAGATTTAACTGGTTTCAATAACTTAGTTGAGTTCAACTCATTGAATATATCAACTTCCTCAATAGAAAATTTCTCAGGCTTTAGTAATACCGAAGTAATAAAGGGTAACTTCACAGTTTACAATTCTAGTATAAACACTTTTAATAGTTTTCAAAAACTAAAATCGATACTCTATAATTTCAGTTTCACTTTCAATAGCGGAATTAAGGCGTTAAACGGATTTCAAGAACTAAAATCTATAAGTTTTGACATGTCAATTAACTACAATTCTCAATTAAATGATGTTAGTTCTTTAAACTCTTTAAATGATGTTGGGAGGTATATTCAGTTTGTAGGTAATTCAAATTTAAAGGATTGTAGTATAAACATAGTATGTAGTCATTTAAACAATAATGAAATCATAGTTATAAACAACAACGATCAAGGGTGTAATAGTAAGGAAGAAGCTTTTAGTAATTGTAAATCTTTAGGAATAGAAGATGTTTTAATATCTAAAATAAATGTATTTCCCAACCCAACAAAAGAGGTAATTAATATAAGTTACAAGGGTATCATACCTGAAAAAATTGAACTTATAGATATAAATGGGAAGAATGTTAATTTATTAAAAGACAAAAATCAAATAAATATCAAACATTTAAATAAGGGAGTATATATTCTTCGTTTTTATATTGATAATAATATGGTTACTAAAAAAATTATTCTTTATTAGTTGTTCCTTATATAAAAATAATAGTCTTTTTAATTTTGTATAAGAAAAATATTAATAGGAGCAGTCATGACACTACAAGAACGCGATAAGAAACACATTTGGCATCCCTTAAAACAACATCAAACACATCCAAATAGTTTAGGAATTGTAAAAGCGAAAGGTTGTATTCTTACTGATGAAAACGGAAACGAATATATCGACGCTATATCGTCTTGGTACACTTGCATGTTTGGTCATTGTAATGATTATATAAATAATCGAGTTTACGAGCAAATGCAGCAACTAGATCAAATAATGTTTAGTGATTTTACGCATCCCGCTGCTGTAGAATTATCTGAAAAATTAATCTCAATTTTACCTGAAAATCAGGCTAAAATATTTTTCAATGATAATGGTTCAACCGCTGTTGAGTCTGCTATAAAAATGGCTCTTCAATATTATTTTAATTTAGAAGATCAACGCACCACTTTTATCGCATTTGAAAATGGATTTCATGGAGATACATTCGGAGCAATGTCTGCTTCAGGCTTATCTGTTTACAACGGTCCATTCGAAGATTTCTTGATTAATATTCATCGCATTCCTGTGCCAGATGGAACTAATCAAGAAGAAATCTTACAGAAATTAAACGATATAACGAGCAATCATAAAGTAGCCGCATTTGTTTACGAACCTATTGTTCAAGGTGCAGCCGGAATGAAAATTCACGATATTGATGGGTTAAATGAAATTATCGGATTTTGTAAATCTAAAAATGTGTTGACTATTGCAGACGAAGTAATGACTGGTTTTGGAAAAACTGGTAAAAATTTTGCTTCGGAACACATGGAGAATAAACCAGATATTATCTGCTTAAGTAAAGCATTAACTGGTGGATTAGTTCCTATGGCAATAACGTCTTGTACTCAAGAAATCTATGATGCCTTTTTAAGTAACGATATTTCAAAAGGATATTTTCACTGTCACACCTATTCTGCAAATCCAATTGGTTGCGCGGCTGCCATTGCAAGTATTGACTTATTAACTTCAACAGAAATTCAGAATAGCATTCAAAGAATTTCCCAGAAACATAAAACCTTTGGTGCTACTATAACGAATCATCCTAAAGTGAAGTCTACAAGAAATATAGGGGTAATTTTTGCTTTAGATTTAGATACAAATATGGAAAGGTATGGTACTTTAAGAGATCTACTTTTATCGTCATTTATGAAAGAAGGAGTCTTTTTAAGACCTCTAGGAAACACCATTTACATTCAAACTCCATACGTCATTTCAGATACGCAACTAGAGAAAATATATAATACAATCGTTAAAGTCTTAGATACTCTCTAAGACTTTTTCTTTATCCAATAGATTAATTCGTTCGTTTGTTTCTTTAATGATAACGTACAAATCTTCATAAATCCACTTTTTATCTTTTCGAATTCCTTTTACAATTAAAGTACCTTCTCCATTATCTCCTTTAATTGGAATTGAAAAATCCACTTCTCCATCTGAATCAGAAATAGAAATATTACCATTTGGAAAACCATCAGACTCAATATCCTCTCCTATTAATTGAATTACACGCTCATTCTTTTCAGCTCTTTCAATAGCCTCTTCAATTGGTGATACTCCACCTAAACCATTAACAACACTTAACACAGTGGCTCCAAAACCAACAATAATTATAATTAGAAAAATTAAACAACCTGAACAACAACCAACTGGTAACGCCCATGGCCAATTCCTTCCTAACCAACTTTTTTGATTTTCAGTATTCATTTGATTTGATAATAATTAATACTTCTATTTATGCGAATATAAGACGCATTAAACACTTACTTGTTTCAATAAAACAGAAAATATAATTCATCTATCTGTTTTGAGTGATTCAGTTTAAAGATTTAACCTTAATTTTGCTGAAATTTTTCTGTTTTGAAACCAATATCTATATCAGCCATTGCATCCATATCTCCCCTAGGAAAAACTTCTGACGAGGTTTGGAATAGTTATTTAGATAATGATCATAGAATTTCGAAGAGAGATTTTAAAAACTTTACCGAATGGACCGCTTCTATTTCGGAAGAAGATAAAAAACATATTGATGAAATTCGAAATTCAGATAATAAGTATAAAAGTTTAGATGATACTGTATTATTGGCTATTTATGCTTCAAGAAAAGCGATTTACGCTGCAAATTGGAAAGTGGGTGATAATTTTGGAATTAATATTGGCTCTTCCAGAGGAGCAACTTCACTTTTTGAAAAGTATCATGAGGAATTTCTGGAAACGGGAACCTCATCTACATTAAGTTCGCCAACAACAACTTTAGGAAATATTTCTTCATGGATTGCGCATGACTTAAAAAGT
The DNA here is from genome assembly GCF_049239625.1 of Tenacibaculum sp. MEBiC06402. NCBI lineage: Bacteria > Pseudomonadati > Bacteroidota > Flavobacteriia > Flavobacteriales > Flavobacteriaceae > Tenacibaculum > Tenacibaculum sp. MEBiC06402. The sequence goes on along the minus strand of NZ_JBMKKT010000101.1, from coordinate 32,520 downwards.
TCAGGACCTGAAATTTCGCATTCTATAACTTGTTCAACAGCATTACATTCTTTGTTAAATGGAGTCGCTTGGATTCAAGCTGGAATGTGTGATAAATTCTTAGTTGGAGGAAGTGAAGCTCCACTTACCGATTTTACCATTGCTCAAATGAAAGCTTTAAAAGTTTATTCAAAAGAAACTGAAGGATATCCATGTAAAGCTTTTGATCTCAATAAAACTAAAAACACCATGGTTCTTGGAGAAGGAGCTGCTGTAGTTTGTTTAGAAAATGAAATTTCTGAAAGAACCATTGCTAAAATTGAAGGTGTCGGTTATGCTACTGAAGTTTTAAAGCACAATACATCTGTAACCGCAGATGCAGAATGTTTTCAGAAATCAATGAAAATGGCATGTGACAATATAGACTTAAACGAAATCGATGCCATTGTCATGCACGCACCTGGTACTATAAAAGGTGATTCATCTGAAGTAAATGCTATTGAAAAAGTCTTCGGAAATCATCATCCGTTTTTAACCACTAATAAGTGGAAAATCGGACATACTTTTGGAGCTTCTGGGTTATTAAATTTAGAACTCGGACTTTTAATGTTACAACATCAAAAAGCTATTGAAGTTCCATTTGCAGAGAAACAAACACAACCAAAACAACTAAATAAAATACTGGTAAATGCCGTAGGGTTTGGAGGTAATGCAGTATCAGTTTTAATTTCAAAATAATATAATAATACAATTACTTTTCCTACTTTTGGTAATGCAAACAATGACGACTATATGAGTGAGACTAGACACAATTGGACTAAAGAAGAAATTTTAGAGATTTATAATAAACCGATGATGGAGCTGTTATATGATGCAGCTACAATTCACCGTAAACACCACGATCCAAATACGGTTCAAGTATCAACTTTATTATCTATAAAAACAGGAGGATGTCCTGAAGACTGTGGATATTGTCCGCAAGCAGCAAGATATCATACCGATGTTGAAGGAAATGATTTAATGAGTGTAAACCAAGTTAAAGCACAAGCATTACGCGCAAAAGCTTCTGGAAGCTCGAGAGTTTGTATGGGAGCAGCTTGGAGAAATGTAAAAGACGGACCAGAATTTGATCAAGTATTAGAAATGGTTCGTACAATTAACAAACTTGATATGGAAGTTTGTTGTACACTAGGAATGATAACAGAAAACCAAGCACATCGTTTAGCTGAGGCTGGTTTATATGCATACAATCATAATTTAGACTCTTCAGAAGAATATTATAAAGAAGTAATTTCAACAAGAGGTTTTGAAGATCGTTTAGAAACTATCGATAACGTTCGTAAAACGAATGTAACAGTTTGTTCTGGAGGAATTATTGGTATGGGAGAAGCTATTGAAGATAGAGCTGGAATGCTAGTCGCTTTATCAACTTTAAACCCACAACCAGAATCTGTTCCAATTAACGCTTTAGTTGCTGTTGATGGAACTCCATTAGAAGATCAAAAACCAGTTTCTATTTGGGAAATGGTAAGAATGGTAGCAACGACTAGAATCGTAATGCCTGAAACACAGGTTCGTTTATCGGCTGGTAGAACTCAAATGACTCAGGAAGGACAAGCAATGTGTTTCTTCGCAGGAGCAAACTCGATATTTGCTGGAGATAAGTTATTAACTACTCCGAATCCTGATGTAAATGAAGATATGAAGTTATTCGAGTTACTTGGTTTAAATCCTCAAAAACCATTTATCAAAAAAATGCAGCCTAAAACTGTTGAGGCAGAAGATTCTCAATATCAAGATTTAGGTGAAAAGCCAAAATGGACGAGACCAGGTCATAAAATTGATAGAAACGAACAAAAAAAGCAAGAAGCTAAAGAGGTTAAAGCATAAGCATAGATTGTGTAAATTGATGAATTTAATTTATCAATTTCGTTTAAAAAAGATTTCGTAACGTTTTATTAACTTTGCGTTTATCAAATTTTTATTCATGGGGTTACAGTTGGAACAGATAGATAGAGTCGAGACTATTACAAAAGAAGACTTTATCAAAAATTACTTTAAGCCACAAAAACCAGTGGTAATAGAACGTTTTATTGAAGATTGGCCAGCTTACAATAAGTGGTCTTTGGATTATATGAAAGAAGTTGCCGGTGATAAAACTGTTCCGCTTTATGACGATAGACCCGTGGATTATAAAGATGGTTTTAATGAACCACATGCTACCATGAAAATGAGTGAGTATGTTGATTTATTAAAACGTGAACCTACTAAATTTAGAATTTTCTTATGGAATGTTTTAAAGGAGGTTCCTGTACTTCAGAAAGATTTTAAGTTTCCTGATTTTGGTTTACGATTAATGAAAGGACTTCCAATGTTATTCTTTGGAGGAAGAGATTCTTATACTTTCATGCATTATGATATTGATTTAGCCAATATTTTTCACTTCCATTTTGAAGGAAAAAAGAAATGTGTTCTATTTGATCAAAAACAAAATAAATATCTATACAAAATACCTCATTCTTTAATTACTAGAGAGGATATAGATTTCAATAATCCTGATTTCGAAAAATGGCCAGCTCTTAAACATGCGAAAGGTCATGTTGCAGAATTAGAGCATGGAAACGTTTTATATATGCCAGAGGGTTATTGGCATTATATGCGTTATGTAACGCCAGGTTTTTCGATGAGTTTACGAGCTATAGCAAGAAACCCTAAAAATCTTGGAAAAGCTATTTATAATGTATTTATTATGCGCTCCATCGATAACTTAATGCGAAGAATAAAAGGTCAAAAATGGATTGACTGGAAAAACGAACAAGCTATTACACGCACAAATAAAGCAAACGGTATTTCTTAACAGAAAAATAAAATAAAGGGGAATTTTCCCCTTATTTTTTTAACGCTAACTAAGTTTTTAATCTTTACTTTTAATATTCTAACCAAAAAAGAAAAGAAAGATGAAAACATGTCCACACTGTGGCTCTGAAAACAGAGTTCGCAAAAGGAGGAGGGGATTTGTAAAATACATTTATTTCATAAAATTTTACAACTGCCTTGATTGCCGAAAACATTATTACTGGGTTAGTTTGTTTAACTTCCCTTTAAAAGTAAAAGCTACTTCTTAAAGAAGTAGCTTTTACTTTTATATTCATTTTGTTTATCTCTTTAATTATTTTAAAGCCTTCTTATTAAACATAAAATCAACAATACAATACTTAGTGGCAAGAATATAACCCAGTTGATAAATATTAAAACACCACCTAACTCAAAGATTAAATCTTCTATAACATCAATAAAATTATTAGATTTTTTGTATTGACTAATCTCCCATATCAACCATAAAACCCCAATAGTAATAGGAGCATATAAATCTCCAATCAACAAGCTTAAATACAAAGTTAAGACGAAACTTAAAGATAAATGACCCACCTGATTTGTTAACCATCCATAAGGGTTATCTTTAAAATCATTTGGCTCTGAAAGAAGGTTAAATATTTTGGTAATCAAATTCATAGTAATAAGTTAGATTATAAGGCTCCTCCAAAATAATGAATTTTTCTTTACATAAATAGACCAATATCAATAATGATAATATTGATTACAATTTTACTTATGAGAGCGTTTTTTACTCTCTATAAGTTTATTGAATTTATAATAGTTATGGAAAACAGTTAGCCTATTTAAATAGCTTCACTACATCATTACCGTTGGCAAATATCAATAATGCTAATAGTAAGAAGAATCCTACGATTTGAGCATATTCTAAAAATTTATCACTTGGCTTCTTACCTGTAATCATTTCCCACAATGTAAACACAACATGTCCACCATCTAATGCTGGAATTGGCAACAAGTTCATGAAACCTAACATGATTGATAAAAATGCTGTGATACTCCAAAAACTGTAAGCACTCCATTCTGATGGGAAAATGCTTCCTATAGAAATGAAACCACCTAAACCTTTATAAGCACCTGTGCTTGGATTAAATATCTTCTTTAATTGCTTTACATAGTTTGTTAAGGTTGTCCAAGACTTGTTTAATCCGGCAGGAATAGATTCCATAAAAGTATACTTCTTATCAGCCAAAGTATAGTATCCTAATTTTTCTAAATCTCCTAATGAAAGCATTCCTAAACCAACTCCTAATTTACCTTCTTTATTAACTGTAACAGGAATTATTTTGGTATCCTCTCCCCTTTTTACGGTAATAGTAGTTTCTTGATTTTTATATTTCTCTAAAATAGTCTTAGCTTCATCAAAATACTTTATGTTTTCTCCAGCAATTGCAGTTACAATATCTTTTGATTTTAACTCAGATTTTTTATTGGGAGAATCATCTGAAACACCTGCAATTACGAAAGGATAACGTGGTAAAATAAAACTTCCTGCATCTTTATCTCTATCAACTAATTTCGAAATAAAATCAACCGGAATTTCTTTTGCAATTTGCTCTCCATTTCTTTCTATTACAAAGTTATTTCCATTAATAAACTCAACCGGAATTTCATTGAACTTTTTGATTTCCTTGCCATCAACAGAAATAATCTTATCTCCTGTTTCCAATCCTAAAGTTTGTGCTAATTCATCTTGCGCCCAAATACCATCTTTAACATTTTCATTAGGTAAATATTTTTCACCATAGCCCCACATTAAAGCAATGTAAATTAAAATACCTAAAACGAAGTTTACAATTACACCTCCCAGCATAATGATTAAACGTTGCCATGCTGGTTTCGATCGAAATTCCCATGGCTTAGGTTCTTCTTTCATTTGCTCTGTATCCATACTTTCGTCAATCATACCAGCAATTTTAACATATCCTCCTAAAGGAATCCATCCAATTCCGTAAACTGTTTCTCCGATTTTCTTTTTAAATAATGAGAACTTATAATCGAAAAATAGATAGAATTTTTCAACCTTAGTTTTAAATAATTTAGCGGGAATAAAATGTCCTAATTCGTGTAAAACAATTAGTAACGATAAACTTAAAATGAATTGTGATGCCTTTATTAAAATTTCCATAAATGGTATTTAGTGTCTTTTTTGAATTCAGCAAATGTACGTTTTTATAGAGAGTTGTAAAAATGCAGTCTTGACACTTATTTCTGTTTTAACAAAGATTTTAGGAAACAGTCTTTTTTAGCCGTATTTTTGCAGTAGAATTTTGCCGAAATGAACATACAATTTTTCAAAAAATCCAAGTACACTTTTCTTTTTCTAATTTTATTTACAATTATTGCATTACCTGCTTATTATTTTTTAGTAAAAGTTGATCAAAAATTACCTATTTACAACCCAGCAGATGTTAATCCTAAATTGGTAGATAGTTCTATAAGAATGTTTACTAAAAATCATACAGTTGCAGATTTCGAATTAATCAATCAGCATGGAAAAAAGGTTACCCAAAAAGATTATGAAGGTAAAATTTATGTGGCAGACTTCTTTTTTGTTACCTGTAAAGGAATTTGTATTCCAATGTCTAATAACATGCTTGAGTTACAAGAACGATTTAAAGATGATAAAGACATTATGTTCTTATCACATTCTGTAACTCCTGAATTAGATAGCGTTCCAGTACTTAAAGCATACGCTGAACGAAAAGGAATTATAGATGGAAAATGGAATGTTACCACTGGTGATAAAAAACACATTTATGAACTAGCTAGAAAGAGTTATTTCGCTGTTTTAGACGAAGGTGATGGTGGCGCTCAAGATTTTATTCATACCGAAAACTTTATCCTAATCGATAAAGACAAAAGAATTCGAGGAATGTACGATGGCACTAAGTTTGAAAATATGCAGAAAATTATTGACGATATTTTACTTCTGAAAGAGGAGTATAACTAGCGTTTCGACTTTTTCAATTTCTTTCCTTCTTTATCGAAATGTTTATTAAGTTCTTGCTCTGTTTTAATTACACAAACTCCCAATGTTAAAACCATAATTGCAATAGGTTGCCATGAAGTTTCTTCAGCTATAAAAGACAAACCTAAAGCGGCAGCAAAAGAAATTGCAGAATACTGTAATAAATGCTTGTTAAAAAATCCATTTGCGAAATCCCAAACTTCTTGATTTGCCATTGATCTTGGTGTTCTATACCCATAAAAATTATTTATCTTTTTAGGTGGATAGAAGTAAAAAATAATACTTAACAAAAACACTAATCCGTTAACAGATAGTACATAATAAATTGGACTCATACTTATTTATCTTTATGTGGTCGCATTAAACCTTCTTGTGCTACTGAAGCTACTAGTTTACCATCTCTTGTATAAATATTTCCACAAGCAAACCCTCTCGCTCCAAATGTATTCGGACTTTCTACTGAGAATAACATCCAATCAGAAAAGTCAAAATCTCTATAAAACCACATCGAATGATCTAAACTTGCCATCTGCGTATTCCCAAAATGAGCTTTACTAGCATTTGGATATAGACAAGCGGTTAAAATATTATAATCGGAAATATAGGTTAGAATTTGCTGCTTCAGTTGCAAACTCAAATCTTCACTTTCTCCTTTTAATTTGAACCAAACATCTACAATTGGTGGTAAATCTTTTTTCTCAAAAGGGTTTACAACTTGAACAGGTTTGAAACTAATAGGACGCTCAATACTTAAAAACTCCTTCATCTTTTTTGGAAGAAATTCACCGAATTGATGTAACATATCTTTCCAACTTAACAAATCTTCAGGTTTCGTTAAGTCTTTCTTTATTGGCATTTGATGTTCATATCCATCTTCTTCTTTATGAAATGAACATGCTAAAATGAAAATTGTCTTATTGTTTTGATGCGCTGTTACTCTTCTCGTAGAAAAACTTCCTCCATCTCTAATAGTTTGCACATTATATATAATCGGAAGTTCCAAATCTCCTGCTTCTAAAAAATAAGAATGAAGCGAATGTAACACCCTACTATTTCCAATAGTTCTATAAGCTGCATTTAAAGATTGTGCTAATACTTGTCCTCCAAAAACATTTGGGCTTCCAATATCTCTGCTAACTCCACTAAAATTATTATTTCCTTCATCAGTAAGTCTCAGGATATTCAGTAGGTCTTTTGTGTTTTTCATCAATAGATTTTTACAAAATAAAAGTACTCTTTTTAGTTTTGAGCAACAAGTGTTTTAACTTTAAAAGGTAGTTTTTGATTAAAAGGAGTGGGTTGAATTTTATTAATAAAAAAACTTAATATTTTATTTGGAATATGATTTTTATGTCTAAAATAAATTGTTAAATCCTGAGGTTCAGCACCAACTGAGCTTTTTATTTCACTCGCTGTTCTTCCGAAGTTAATTTGATGTAATTTGTTTTCAATGGCAATTTGTATATAGTCGTATAACATGCGCTGATAAATAGCATACTCTCGATTATACTCGTAATTAATACCTACGAAATGTGCATCTAATTTTTTTCCCGTAATCATTCCGGATAAAAAGCCTACTAATTTACCTTTTAAGGCATATCCTCTAATGACATAGTTGTCTCCTAAACTTTGTTTTAAATCTTTGTACGAAGCAATATTAAACGAACCCAAGTTAAATTCTGCTTTTGAAGAAACATTATGATAAAGCTTTTCCATTTCGGGTAAAAAAGAGCTTAGATTATGTTCATCAATATCAATAATTTCGAGAGGGAAACTTCGCTCCATTGCTTTTTTTGCTTTCACTCGAAACTTAGTTTTCATAGCGGCCAAATAATCGGTAAAATCATGCCAATCTGTATCAATTTGCATGAGCATATTAGGCTCTACACTAAACGAATGATAATTATACTCTAGCAATTCATCTGTCATAAAAAGTGATTCATGAATAAAATCTTTTAACATAAAACCACTGATTTTATAGTCGAATTGTTTCTCGTCATTCACCAACTTAACAACAGACTTGGCCAATTCTTTTATTACCTTTTGTTTATTCTGATTGTTCTTAATAAAAATTCCATGTTCGCCACTTACAAAAGTGTTACCGCAAGTAAGGATTTTAAAAGGTTTTCTTTTGGTAATTATCCCCAATTTTCTACCTATTTTTTGAATCTTTTCTGCAAACCCTTTTAAATCATTTTGAACATTCTCAAGAAGAAAATCAACCACTTGAATAGTTGCAAAGGCTATCGGCTCTTTGTTTTCGTTGAATAAAACAACGTAGCAAAAATCTATTTCTGGATGATTTTTTGCAATTGCCGACAAGTAATTAGGATTAAAATATAAATTATTTGTACAACCCAGTTCGTTCCAAATAGTATTTGGAACATCTTCTATGGACACATAATAGTTCGCATTTTGTACTCTTTTACAAAAATTCAATTAAGGGCTAAATTAAAATAGGGTTGAAAATTACTAAAAAGTTTACGAAACTTTAGTTATCCTTTTCTTAATGTTTACAAGTCAAATAAATAGTTATTTATACTTTAACCTCATAACGATAAGAGCTAAGGCACTAATTCCGGTAATTGTATTCGCTAAAATAATCGGCATACTATTCAAGTAAATACCATAAATCAACCAGCAAACAATTCCTGTAAAAAACACCAAATACATGGTTAGTGATAATCCTTCTACTGATTTTGTTCTCCAGGTTTTATATACTTGTGGTAAGAAAGAAGCCGTTGTAAAAAAAGCTGCTAAATACCCTAAAACTTCTTGAAACTCCATTATAAATTTTTCTCGCCAAAAATACTCTTATATATCTTAGCTACCAACATATTTCCAAGAGGAAAATAAAGAGCGAAAAATAGTGTCATCCCTAGGCTGAAATTTCTAATATTAAAAAGCTTATCTAAAATATTATTGGGGTAGGCATAAGAAGTTTGTAGAGCGTAACCTGCAAACTCTAATAGTCCCATGGCTATTAAACCATAAGCATATTGCATATGAAAAGGTAAACCTCTTAAAAGCAATGATATAGGAACCATGTAAAAAATATAGCATGTAATTACTTGCCACCAATATGTAAACTTTGCGATTTCTACTGCTTGCCCAAAGTTGTTCATTCCCATTCCCCAAATAAAATAAACGATTACATAGGTTAAGATTAATTTTTTATCTTCCGATAATTTGTATTTCGCATACGCTAAGAATTCTTTCATTTCGTTGATTTTAAAATAGATATAGCTCCAAAATTACCATGATGAGAAAGCGAAAAAACAATGTCACTTTCAATCTTATTTATTGTTAATTTAGGAATACCTACTGTGTTTTTTTGTATTGAAATCTTTTCGCTTTCAACAGCGAGCCTTTTAGACATTATTTGCTTGAGTTGGTTATATACTTCTAACTGCTGATTGATTGTAGATACACTTTCTATATGAAAACAGTAGTTTTCTGTTCCAGACTTAGAAATAGTTGAATAAATATAATTACTATTTACCGTTGTTTTTATAGGAAATTTAAAATCATCAATAGTAACATGACCGAAATGAAGATCGTGCATAGTACATGATAATTTTTTAGGATCAAAAAAACGTTTTTGGTGATATCTTACGTAACATTTGTAAGCACTTTCTTTCATAGACCATAAGCGCCACACTACTGAAAATGGATCTGAAGCATTAGTAATTAACCGCTGCTCATGCATAGTAAATACTTTATCCAAGAACCGCTTCCGCTGCCAATTGACTTGCTCTTTGGTTATTTTAATATCTACGATATCATTACCTATCATTTTTCTGAAAGCTTACTTTGTATAATTGACAGCGCATTTTTTACATCTAACATCTTTTCCATAGCATCATTATCTATTTCAATATCAAATTCATCTTCCACATCTAAAACAACATCTACCAAATTTGCAGAGTTGATCTTAAGATCGTTAATAAAATCTGTTTCTTCTGTTAAATTTTCAAATGCATTTTCATCTTGAATATAAGGCTTTACTATATTCTTTAATCTAGGTATTAGCTCTTGGTTTGTCATATTAAAATTAAGGACTATATTTTTTAAAAATTACACATGCATTAACATCTCCAAAGCCAAAACTAGCTTTAGCAACAATATTAATTTCTTTATCAATTTGTACTTTCGGAATTTTATCTTCGTCGATGATGTCTAAAATTTCTGGATGTACATCTTCACAGTTAATAGAAGGAAAGATAAAACCTCGATGCAATTGAAGAACTGCAGAAACACTTTCTATACTTCCTGCTGCTGCTAAACAATGACCAATCATAGATTTTAACGAGTTTATATAGGGAAAGTCTTTTCCTTTACGTTGTAATGCTTCAGACCAATTTTGAACTTCAAAAGTATCTTTAATAGTAGCCGTTAAATGCCCATTAATTACATCAATATCTTCTGGATGAATTCCACTATTTATTACAGCATTCTGTATGCAACGTTGCACTGCAACTCCATTCGGAGCAGTCATTGTTCCACCATTTCGTTGCCCTCCAGAATTAATTTCTCCTCCTAATATCTCGGCATAAATCGTAGCATTTCTTTCTAAAGCACTTTCCAATGATTCTAAAACCAATGCACCTGCACCTCCACCCGGAACAAAACCTGAGGCGGACTGACTCATAGGACGAGAACCTTTTTCAGGTGTATCGTTATGCTTATAGGTTAGAACTCTCATTGCATCGAATCCACCCCAAACATAAACACCATCATCACTACAACTTCCGACTAACATTCTTTTTGCTTTTCCTGAAACAATTCTATCATATCCCATTAAAACAGCTTCAGTTCCTGTAGTGCACGCCGAAGAATTTGTTGTTACTTGATTTCCCAAACCTAAAATCCCCCCTAAATATGCTGTTATTCCACTAGCCATTGTTTGCACAACCGCCGTACTTCCCAGTCTTTTTACTTTTTTATCATCAACTTTATAAATTGCTTCTCTAAACTTTTCAACTCCAGAAGTTCCTGTCCCGAAAATCATTCCGCTGTCAAAGTCTAATTCACTTTCTTCGTCAATACTAAAACCAGCATCTCTCCATGCGTCCATTCCTGCTATACATCCATATAAAATACCAGAACTATTGAAACCCCTTAATTGTAAAGGTGTTAAATATTGAAGTTTCTTTTCTTCTGTTATTTCTGGTATTCCTCCAATGCAACATGAAAAATTTAAATCTTTTAATTTTTGATGAAAACGAATACCAGAAACGCCATTTTTAATGGCCTTTGTAAAGGAAGGAATATCTACACCGTTTGGCGCAACTACTCCTAAACCGGTAATAACAACTCTTGTATTCATTTTGACTTGATTCAATTTATTTTAACATCATACCAGCGATAGTACCTCTGCAAATCAATTCGCCTTTTGTATTTAGCATTTTTACCTTACACTTCAGTTTGTTAAATCTAAAATATTCTTTCTCTGAAATAACGGTTACTTCTTCCTCAGGATAAACAGGAATAAAAAAATCAACCGTATGCGATGTTAGTGCTATTTTTAGTTTTTCAACTTTATTATTTTCTTCTTTTAATAGGTAAATCCCCAAACATACTACACCAATTTGCGCCATTACCTCTGTTAGAATTACACCAGGTGTTACTGGATTATCTTTAAAATGACCACGATAATAAAATTCATCTTTTTTAAATGTGTAACTACCCGTGATTCCTTCTTTTGAGATTGATGTTAGTTGATCAACAAATAAAAAAGGTGATTGATAAGGTAATAGTTTTATTATTTCTTTTTCCGTCATTTCTAAGAAATATGTTCTCCACCATCAACAGGAATAATACTTCCATTAATCCATGCGGCTTCATCTTTACTTAATAAATATACAACATCTGCAACGTCTTTTGGTGTTGTTAATCTTTTAAAAGGATTGGTTGCTAATTTATGTTCTCTAATTACATCACTTCCGGGAATTCTTTGGAAAGAATCAGTATTGGTTACTCCTGCTTGAATACAATTCGCTTTAATTCCATATGGAGCAAATTCTAAAGCTATATTTCTTGTAATGGCTTCTAGAGCTACTTTCGCCGCAGAAACAGCGGCGTAATTTTTCCATACTTTTTTATTTCCTTGACTAGTAAAGCTAATGATTCGAGTATCTTCTGCAAACAACTTGGCTTCAAACAAACTTTTCGTCCAATCGTACAAGCTAATGGCCATTGCATTTAATGTTAAACTAAAATCATCGTTTTTCAGAACTGGATTATTTTCTTCGGAAACCATTGGTTTTAAATTTCCTTTAGCAATGCTATGAACCAAAACCTTGACCTTGCCTCTATTTTCTAGTAAAGCTTTTAACTCTTCAATTACTTCATTTCTTTTCTCAGTATTGAGCGCATCTATATTAAAAGATAAAAATTGAATTCCTTCTTGTTGTATTTCTAAAAACTCTTCCGTGATTGCAACTAATTCAGCCTTTCTGTTTCTATGTACAATACAGATATTCAAACCATGTGCAGCTAGTTTTTTTGCTGTCGCTAATCCTAATCCAGTAGAGCCGCCTAAAATTAAAGCCCATTCATTTTTATTTGCAAATTCTTTTACCATTCTAATAAAACTCTTTGTGCAGAAAATCCAGGTCCAAAACTCAAAACTAACCCTTTATCTCCTTTTGGTAAGGATCTATTCATAAATCGTTCTAAAACATATAAAACCGTTGCACTAGACATGTTTCCGTAAAGTTTAAGAACCTCTTTCGTGTCATCGATATTCTTTCCTAAACCACCAAATAAAGCTTCTACAGTTTGCACTATTTTTTTTCCTCCAGGATGAAATACTAAATGATCAATATCTTTAATTGTAAGACCATTCTTTTCTAAAAACGGATGAATGATTTTTGGAAAATGATTCGATATGGTTTCTGGCACTGATTTATCTAATACCATTTGTAATCCTGTGTTTTTTAATTTGAATCCCATCATATGCGTTGCATCATAAAAATGATACATGGATTCATCTAGAATTTTAGGTCCGTTTTCATTTTCATACGATGATAAAATTACTGCGGATGCTCCGTCTCCAAAAATAGCTGCACTAACAATGTTAACCATAGAAAAATCCTCTAACTGAAAAGTATCCGTGGGAGATTCAACAGCAATTACAGCAGCTCTTTTATTAGGGTTTGCTTGTAAAAAATTCTTCGCATAAATCATTCCTGAAACTCCTGCAGCACATCCCATTTCAGTTACTGGTAAACGCACAATATCTTGTTTCATTTGCAAGCTATTAATCAGAAAAGCATCTAAAGAAGGAATCATAATTCCAGTGCAACTTACAGTGATAATATAATCTATCTCGTTAGCCTTTAAATTTGCTTTATCTAAAGCTTTAATAAGTGCTTTCTCTGCTAATTTTGTGCACTCAACAGCATATATATTGTTCTTTTCTTCAAAAGAAGTATTCAAAAAGACATCTTCTGCATTCATTATAGAATATCTTCTATCAACACCTGCATTTTCAAAAATTTTAATGGCTTTTCTCTGAAAACGTTCTTCTTGACCAGACAACCATAACTTCATATACGGTATAATCTCTTGTGTTGTTCGGGTATATTTCGGGAGTTGCTTGGCAACCGCTGTTATTTTTACGCTCATGTATTAATTATACTTTATAATCCATTGATATCTAAATGCCCACCTCCACACAATACTACTTTTACCTTTTAATTGTTTCGCAAAATTTTTCAATTCTTGCTTTTTAAATCCCTTTAATATTGAAATCAGCCCATCGTTTTTTACCATTTTATTTTTGATAAACAGCGTAATGATTTTAAATAAATAATACGCCAATTTGTGTCGATGTAAATCGTTAATTACAACACCTATTTTCGCTTGATTTTGAAGTACTTCTAGAATATTTTCTATTTCTTCATTGGTAAAATGATGTAAAAACAATGTTGATAATGCAATGTCATAGGATTGTTCTTTAAATTCTTCACTTAAAACATCTTGTTCAAGATAGGTAATCTCAGGATACTTCTTTGATAATTGCATTGCATATTCTAACGTAAATTTATTTGCATCAATACCTAATAGCTGAAATGTATATCCTTTTTTTCGTCCGTACTTAGCAATAATTCTCAGTAAATCTCCATTACCACAACCTAAATCTACAATAGTTATCGGTTGATCTTTTGGTTGGTTTTTTAACAACTGTTTCACTCCGTTTAACGTTAGTGAATTCCCACCCAATAGCACATTGATTTTTGCGATTTGATCTAAGGTTTTGATAAGTACGTCTCCTGTCATATCAAAATCGTCCATGATTTCTTTTGAATTACTTCTGTATTTGGTGGATATCATTGTAGTGGTTTCAAGTATTTTCCGTGTGTCTTTTTTATAATTAAAGGTAATAACCATGGAAAGATTCGTAATCCTAAGGTAATGATTTCAGCGAAGAAATACATTTGAAATACTACTGATAATCGTCTTCCCATTTTTAACCGTCTTTCAAAAGTTTTTTTCCATTTTTGTTTATATGCCTCTTCCAATTTTTGTCTAGAGGTAATTTTCTCATCAAAAAAATGTACTATAAGTTCAGAAGCTATTTTTGCTGAATGAATTGCCATAGCCATTCCATTTCCGCAAAGCGGATGTATCATTCCTGCTGTATCTCCACATAATAAAATATGACTTTCAACTGGCTTTTTCTTAGCAAAAGAGATTTGACTGATGGTAAGTGGCTTTGAAAACATCAACTCTGAATGTTTCAAAATCTTTTTCAATAAATTGTTTTTGTATAGAACATTGACTTGAAAATCATCAATGTTTTTATACCTTTTAAAAACATCATAACTGGCAATGTAGCAAATATTGATATGATTATTCTCTACTTTGGATACTCCACAATATCCTCCTTTAAAATTATATAACGATACTTTATCTTCCGGAAACTCTCCTTTATAATGTGCTTTTACCGCTAAAAAAGGAGACTTTTTTTGTATGAATGGTCGCTGTAAAGTAATATCTAAATTTGAACGCTTTCCATAAGCTCCAATAACTATTGCCGCTGAATAACTATTATTGCTTTTTGTTGTAACTGTAAATAATTCATTGTTAAATTTAATCTGATTGACATAGTCGTGAATAATTTCAACTCCCTTTTTCTTGGCCAATTCTGCTAATTCGTAATCTAATGTGTACCTACTGATACCAAATCCACCTAGTGGAAGCTTGGTTTTAATTGTGGTTGTACTCGACACTGACATTGTAAAATCAGTAATTTTTTTAGATTGGAATTGAAATGGATCAAAGTCTAAAGATTGTAAATAAGGTAATACTTCATTTGATATATATTCTCCGCAAACTTTATGTTTTGGGTAAGTGTTTTTTTCTATCAAAACTACAGACACTCCTTTTTTTGAAAGATGTATGGCACTGACTAAACCTGCCAAACCTCCTCCGACAATAATGACCTTATTTTGCGCCAAAGTAGTTTACTTTAGCGATTACCGATTTAGATAAAATCAAACTCCCTTTCCCTACCTTGTAATCTAATCTGTTTAAGGTGAAATCTGAAGTGATTTCTAGGTGATTTGATTTTTCGGTAACTTGTATTGGAATTATCACTTTTTTGGTAGTTCCTTTTATCGTTAAGTTTCCAGTTACATTGTATGTATTGTTATCAACATACTCTATTTTGGATGATTTTAGTGTAATGTTTGGGTGCTTGGCCGTATTGAAATATTTCTCTTCTGCTAGACTTTTATTTCGAGTCTCATTATCGGTATCAAGAGATGAAACTTCTATTATTGCGTTGATATAACTATTGGCTAAGTCGTTTTTATCAAAACTTACTTCAAAGTTGATTTTTTCAAATTTACAATCTACATAAAATCCTAGATTTTTGATTTTAAAATCAACTGTAGTTTTTGAGTCCTCCTGAATATACTTTTGAGCTTGTAATCCTATTGTACAGAAAGCAAGAAGTATTATGACCTTTATTTTTTTCATTAATTAGTATTTATAAGGTCAACATAAGGTACTAAAAAAACACCAAACAATTAAACATGCATAAAGTTAACATGTCAAATCATTTGGTGTTGTACAAATATAATTTGGTCTTAGCTGATTTAGCTAATTACCCTACAATATTGATAATCTTACCAGGAACAATAATTACTTTCTTTGGCTCTCTTCCTTGTAATTGTTGTTGCGTTCTTTCATGAGCCATAACTACCTTCTCAATTTCTTCTTTACTCATGTCTAATGGTAAATTTAGTTTGAAACGCATTTTACCATTAAATGAAACTGGATATTCTTTCTCTGATTCTACTAAATACTTCTCCTCAAACTTAGGGAAAGGCGCAGTTGAGATAGATGCTGCATTTCCTAATGTACTCCACAATTCTTCTGTAATGTGCGGAGCATATGGAGAAATTAAAATTAATAACTGCTCTAAAATTGCTTTGTTATTGCACTTTTGAGCTGTTAATTCATTCACCGCAATCATAAATGTAGAAACTGATGTATTGAACGAGAAGTTCTCGATATCTTCTTCTACTTTCTTAATTGTTTTATGTAATGTTTTTAAGTTCTCCTTAGTTGGTTCTCCTTCAGTAACCTCAAAAGTTTCTCCGTTATAGAATAACTTCCATAACTTCTTTAAGAAAGAATATACACCAGAAATACCTGAGGTTTTCCAAGGTTTAAATTGCTCTAATGGACCTAAGAACATTTCAAATAAACGTAAACTGTCTGCTCCAAATTCCGCACAAATATTATCCGGGTTTACAACGTTGAATTTAGATTTAGACATTTTTTCAACCTCTCGTGAAACTTTAAATGTTCCGTTATCCTCTGCTATAAATTGTGCTTCTTTAAATTCAGATCTCCAATTTCTTATTCCTTCAATATCAAGTTCATCTGATGAATTAACGTAAGAAACATCTACATGGATTTTTCTAAATTTAACTTCCAAATAATCATCAGAAGACAAACCTTTATTCTTAAAATAAGATAAATGCTCATTCCATCTAGAGTTTGTAGAATCTAGGTTTTCAAAAAACTCCGAAGAAACATAAATATTTAAACTTTTGTCATTATAAATTGCCTCATAAACAAAAGCAGAAGTTCCTAAAATCATTCCTTGGTTGATTAACTTCTTTGCGAATTCATCTACAGGTAAAAATCCTCTATCGAATAAGAATTTTTGCCAAAAACGTGCATATAATAAATGTCCAGTTGCATGTTCAGAACCACCGATATATAAATCAACTTCTTTCCAATACTCAACCGCTTCTTTACTCACGAACTCTCCATTATTTGAAGCATCCATGTAACGATTAAAATACCAAGAACTTCCTGCCCAACCTGGCATTGTGTTTAATTCTAGTGGGAAAATAGTTTCATTATCAATTTTATCATTTTCAACTACAGAATTCGTTGTTGTGTCCCAAGCCCAAACATCAGCGTTTCCTAATGGTGGTTTTCCATCTTCTGTAGGTAAATACTTCTCTACTTCGGGTAACACAATTGGTAAATGTTCTGAAGCAATCATTTGTGGCATTCCGTCTTTGTAATAAACTGGGAATGGTTCTCCCCAATAACGTTGACGACTAAATACAGCGTCACGTAAACGATAGTTTATCTTTCCGTAACCAAAACCACGTTGTTCCATTTCATAAATAACAGTTTTCATCGCTTTTTTGTACGATAAACCGTTCAAGAAATCAGAGTTTGCGATTACTGTTTTTTCTTTATCAGCAAAAGCTTCTTCAGAAATATCAACACCTTCGAAAATATTTGGAATTTCTAATCCGAAATGATTTGCGAAATCATAATCACGTTGATCTCCACAAGGAACCGCCATCACAGCTCCCGTTCCATAGCTTGCTAACACATAATCCCCAATCCAAATTGGAACTTGTTTTCCTGAGAAAGGGTGAATTGCATAAGCTCCTGTAAAGACACCAGAGATTGTTTTTACATCCGCCATTCTATCACGTTCTGAACGTTTTGCTGTAGCTTCAACATAAGCTTCTACCGCTTCTTTTTGATCAGCAGTTGTAATTTTTGCAACTAACTCATGTTCTGGAGCTAATGTCATAAAACTTACTCCGTAAATAGTATCAGGACGTGTTGTGAATACATCAATTTTGTATGGCTTCTCGACTCCGCCCGAAGTGACATTACTTTGGACTTTCGACTTTAAACTTTGGACTTCAAAAGACACCATTGCTCCCTGAGATCTTCCGATCCAGTTCGTTTGAATATCTTTTAAAGGCTGTGGCCAATCAATGCCATTTAATCCATCTAATAATCGCTGCGCATACGCAGAAATTCGCATAGACCATTGTGTCATTTTTTTACGAACAACAGGATGACCTCCACGTTCTGAAACTCCGTTTACAATTTCATCATTTGCTAAAACTGTTCCTAAAGCTGGACACCAGTTTACCTCCGTATCTGATAAAAAAGTTAAACGATATTGTAATAAAACTTCTTGTTGTTTAGTTGAAGAAAAGCTTTTCCATTCATCAGCAGTAAACATCTGCACATCTTCATCACAAACTGCATTTACATTTGAATTTCCTTCTGCTTCAAATTTTTCAACTAAGGTGCTAACATCTTCAGCTTTATCTGTGTCTTTATTATACCATGAGTTGAACAATTGAATAAAAATCCACTGTGTCCATTTATAATACTCTGGATTTGAAGTACGAACTTCACGAGACCAATCAAATGAAAAACCAATTTGATCTAATTGTCTACGATATGTTTTAATATTTGTTTCTGTAGTAATCGCAGGATGTTGACCTGTTTGAATTGCATATTGTTCTGCTGGTAATCCAAAACTATCATATCCTTGAGGGTGCAATACATTAAATCCTTTATGACGTTTGTAACGAGCGTAAATATCACTAGCAATATAACCTAATGGGTGACCAACATGCAATCCTGCTCCTGATGGATAAGGAAACATATCTAACACATAATACTTGGGTTTATCTGAATCGTTACTAGCTTTAAAAGTTTGGTTTTTTGCCCAATACTCTTGCCATTTCTTTTCTATTTCTTGATGATTGTATTGCATCTTTAAAAATTATTCTTGTTACTCCAATTAATAACATCTTATTAAAGGCGCAAATTTACAGTTATTTCAGGATTAAAAAAGCCAAACTCAATAATTGATTTATAAATAAAAAAGGATGATACCGAGCAAAGTATCATCCCTTTAGAGCAAAAATTGTTTACTTGGTTCAATTTAAACAATCCTCATAATTTGAATCTTTTCTGTATAACGCGCCATCGATTTCATCACCTAGCATCTCAATAATGTTATTATTGCAACTGATTCTTAATTCGTAAATTGATTCATTACCAAAATTCAAATCAATTTTTAATTTTGAATCTACTATACTGTAATTAAACTTCTCCGGAATCGGTTCATTAAACTTACCATCTGTTCCATAAAAAGTTAATAATTGTCCATTTTTAAATGTATGCATTACAGTGTCTTCAAAATCTTTTAAAAGCCACTCTCCATTTTCTAAGATTTTCACCTTTTCCTCAATTGTTAACTCTTGAGGTATGTCATCTTCGGATTTACTACATCCAATTACAAGGACAATTGATAGTAACGTAATTGTTTTTAAAATTTGCATTTTAAAGTTTTTCATATTTATTTGGTTTTTAATAACACTCCAAACTTCTTAATAACTTCTATGTTTCTCTATAATAAACTAAGTGAAGTGCATAAAAAAAGGGTTAAAGCGGAAAAAAACCGCTTGAAATATTTAACGTTGCTTTGCATAACTTGCAGCTTTTGCGCAATCTAACAATAGTAAATAACTGTTTTTTACTAATCTACTTAATCGGTTTAATAGTTTCTTTGTCATTATTCTCAAGTTTTATGTTATAGTAATGATTTGATAAATATTTTTATCACTACAAATAACTATAACAACAGTGGTTTGAGAATTATAAACCTTTATGAAACATTAAAATAAACTGTTAAAGAGGAAAAAATGAGGTTAAAAAACGACAGATTTAGAAGTAAAACACTACATATTAAGCCACTGTTTAAACTCTGCTGCCTTATTTTTACTAATAATAATTTCTTCGTTTACTTTAGAATTTAAAACAATTTTAAGTTGACTTTTTCCGTATTTAATAATCTTATCGATTGCAGAAATGCTAATAATATATTGACGGTTTGCCCTAAAGAATAATGTAGGATCGAAGTTGGAATACATATCGTCTAAACTTGCATTTGATGTAGACTTTTTCCCATCAAAATTTACAACATAGGTTATTGTGTTTTCCGTGTATACATAAGCAATTTCATTAATTAATACTGGAACCAGCTCATTACGCATGTATGTAAGTATTCTTTTTCTGCTAAACTCATTTGTTTCATTAGCTATTTCATTTACGGCTTCTTTCGGTGATTCCTCTTTATTTAATTCATTCTTATCTTCAAGTTTTTTAAATTCTTCCTCCATCTTCTTTCTTTCTTCTACAATTTCCTTTTCTTTCCTCTCTTTATAATTTACCAAATCCGTGTTTAATTTAGATAAATTAATTACTTCTGATTCAAGTGAGGTATACTTTAGCTCTAGGTGTTTTTCATATCTACTACCTATAATTCGAACAGCTAACGAAGAAAGTCCTATCACCAAAATTCCCATGAGTAAAAAAATCATATAGAAATTTCGTTTTAGTTGTTGTAACTGTTTATCTATGCTACTCACATTTACATTCGCTGCTACTAATAAATCGGTACTTTTTACTGCTGCAGTATGAATCACCTCAGCATTTTCATCTCTTGTTGATTTATTTGCCACAAGAATATCGTACAAATCATCAGAGTTATTTTTTTCTTTCAATGATTCCAAAAGTTCGGCGTTTGAACTTTCTATTTCACCTAACTTAGTTTTATCTGGATAGCATATTTTTTTACCAGACCAATCTAAAACACTAATAAACCAAGCATTCGTATTAGTTCCTGCAATCGTTTCTTGTAGATTTTTTAAAACGGCATCTTTATCTGCATTATTCTCCAATTGAAAATTAATAATACTTGCAATTTCATTAGCCTCTCTTTTACTTGTTTCTACCTGTACTTCAATTAATTGATTCGCGCTTGCTTTAATAAAATAGCTGGCACTAAATATGGAGATTACTAAAAAAACTAAGGTAATTGATAAAACGGTAAATAAGTATAAAGAATCTTTTCTCATTGGATAAAACTACGAATATTTAAACCAGATTTTTTTCCTTTTCACTATTTTTATTTTCGCTTTCACTTAAAATTATACATTAAGTATAGAAATAAATAGTTTATTTTGAGTCAGAGTAAATATAACACTATGAATAAAAAGTATAATTTTTTTCTTAGATGTGTGTTTGTTTTTTCTCTCATTTGTATCAATTACTGTATCGTAGGTTGTTCGGATCAAAATGAAGTTAAAGGAGTAACACCAAAATACATAGTATCTTCGGATATTCTTTTAAAGGATTTTATTACAAATGAGAATATAGCCGATAAAAAATACGTTGATGAAGTTATAGAAGTATTTGGTAAGATTAAAGAAATAACTTCTTTAAATAATAGAAAAACCATTATTTTACAAACAAATACCGATTCGGGAATTATTTGTGATGTAAACAATAGTCAACAAGAATTATTAAAAGACTTAAAGAAAAATCAACTCGTACATATAAAAGGAATTTGTAAAGGATATTTAAAAGATGTAATTCTTTTAAACTGTTTTATAGACATAACTAATCAACATGAATAAACGACAACTTTTACTGCTCTTATTATTTTTGAAATTGAGCACCTTATTTGGCCAGCAATTTATTGCTAGACAAGGGCAAGTTACTTTTTTCTCTTATGCCACTGTCGAAGATATAGAAGCCAAGAATAATCAAGTTTTAAGTATTCTTGATTTTGAGAAAAAAGAAATTGCCGCCAGTATGTTAATGCGTGCCTTTGTTTTTAAAAAAGATTTAATGCACGAACATTTCAATGAAAGTTATATTGAATCTGATTTGTATCCAAAAGCAACTTTTGAAGGATTTTTATTAGAAGGTTTGGAAAACGCTGGTCCGCAGGTACAATTTATAAAAGGTAAAGTTACCATTCATGGTATTACGAAAGAAATAGAAATAAAAACTAATATTCAAAAAACAGCTAATAGTTATACAATATCAGGAGAGTTTAATTTAACTGTTAAAGATTTTAATATTAAAATCCCACCTATATTATCAAACAACATCGCAAAAGTTGTACTTGTAAAGTTTAATTTCCAATATGAACCATATGAAAATGAATAAATTAGTATATACAATAGCAGTTATTGCTTTTCTTCCTTTTTCAAGTAAAGCACAAGGTTTATTGGATAAACTGAATAAAGAATTTCCAGATAAACCTATTTATGAAATGTCAACCTTTAAAACTACTAGACTTGGCTTAGGACATTCGGTTGAAACAAGGAAAAAAGGAGCACTAGAGATTTCTTGGTATAATAGATATTGGAACAGACCAAGTGGAGAAACACAATTTTTTCTAGCAGATGAAGTAAATATGCGTTTCGGTTTAGATTATGCTTTCTCAGATAATTTTGCACTCGGAATAGGATACAGCACATGGGATGAAATTACCGATGGATATCTCAAGTATAAATTTCTTAGGCAAACAAAAAACAATAAAGGAAATCCATTTAGTATGGTTGCTTTACAAACAGTATCTATGACAAAAAACGATATATCTACTGGTTTGTACGGTGGAAATTCCAACGAAAACAACTACAGTTTCACTACAAAGATTTTAATCGCCAGAAAGTTCAATCCGAAGTTGTCTGCTCAGGTAAGTCCTTTCTTTATTTCGAGGATTAATAACTCAATGAATGTTGAAGATCCAAAAAATCAATACGGACTAGGTTTTGGCGCGAGGTACAAAGTCGGTGGACATGTTTCAATTGTTTCTGAATATTATTCAGTTTTTAACCCTCTAAATTCAATTAAAACATATAATCCGTTTATGATTGGTGTAAATTGGGAATTAAGTCATTTAATGTTGCAATTTCACATGACAAATGCTCGAACTTTTGCCGAAGATGCATTTATTACACAAACAACCAATAATTTTAATTTCCATGATGGAAATTTCCATTTTGGATTTAACGCTACTTTTGTATTGCACACCAGCAAAAATAAACTGAAATAAATTAAATTGATTTATAAAAAAAGCCTGAGTAAATACTCAGGCTTTTTCATATAAGTAAGATTACTAATTATTATCCTTTTACTGGAAGAGAAACTACAACATCTCCCCATCCCATATACATAGTTGCTTCACCATCTTTACCTTCAAAAACTATAGTAAAAGCCTCTACAGTGCTTTTACCTTTTGAAACTTTTGCAGTAGCTCTTGCCACATCTTCGCTTTCGTTATAAAAATAAGCTCCCCAAACATTCTTAGCCGTACTTAAAATTACAGTCCATTCTTTTTCTCCTGGAATTGTAAATAATGTATAAGTTCCTGCTTTTACCGATTTATCACCAAAAGTAACATCTTTATAAAATGTAATTTCTGCCGCTTCGTTTGCACCAGTTCTCCAAACCTTTCCATTTGGAGCTAACTTATCTAATGATCTTCCTTTTAATTGAGGACGACTATAAACAACTTTTACTAATTTATCCGAAACTCTATAACTAGCAGGAAATGCAGCAGCGTCCATTGGACTTTTATCTAATCCTGGAAATTTTTGTGCAACAGCATCGTTAGAGAATACTAATGCAACCGCAAATACTACTATTGATAAAATTGATTTTTTCATGATTGATTGTTTTTTAATTATAATTTTAAGGAATTGGTCTCTAAAATTAAACAACCTTACTTTTAATTAGTATTAATTTTTTGTGAAAATTATTCATCAAACAGTTTTTCCTTTGTCACACCAAATTCCTTAACAATATTATTGTGTTTTATCTTAATTTTTAACGTATCTGGTGAAGTTTCTAAATTATAATAATCGCATAAATCCTTTTCTCCATTTACTGGTTTACCGTTTAACTCAATTATCTCAGCATTTACCGGAATATTAAGCTTTGACGCAGGTGAATTTTCGGTAACACTTTTAACAATTAGTTTCTGTTCCTTAGTTTTATATTTCATTCCAAAACCTCTTGATTTATATATAAAACTCTGAATACTATCATAAGGCTCTAGAATCAGTTTTTTATCACTCCAACTTATCGTTGTTTTGTATTTTTTAAAGAAACCTAAACCAAGTAAGTTAAGGGCAGTAGGCGAAACTTTAACTGGAAAATTACCAATTGAGAAATCTGTTTTTTTGAAGAAAATACTATCCGCTAAAACAATTTTCTCAGTATCAGCATTTTTGTTTTGTCCTCCTAAACCTTCGGAAGATCTACCAAAAATCTTCTTTTCCTTAAAACTTAAAGAATCCTTTCGATACTCTTTTTCTTTTAATGAAAGTGTTCCACTACTTCCTAAATCAACAATAACTCTTTTTGAACCTTTATTCTTTGAAAATTGAATTGATGCATAGGCATGAAAACTCGTTTTATTAATTCTAATAGGTATTTCTACCTTATTATTACCGATGGTTAAATCCTCAAGTTTTTTTGAAACAATAATCTTTTGATTTTCAAAATCAATTTGCCAATTTAAGTGCTTCATTGTCCCGTTTCCGATTAAACCATACACATTTTCC
Source organism: Tenacibaculum sp. MEBiC06402 (assembly GCF_049239625.1). Lineage (NCBI taxonomy): Bacteria > Pseudomonadati > Bacteroidota > Flavobacteriia > Flavobacteriales > Flavobacteriaceae > Tenacibaculum > Tenacibaculum sp. MEBiC06402. Next base: position 7,950 of record NZ_JBMKKT010000101.1, on the reverse strand, counting down.
GAACAATTAAACCCGAAATCCATTTCTTTAAAATTAAGATTCTTAAAGGTTAGTTCTCCTATTTTAATGGAATCTACCTTTTTAATATTTGAAAAGAAAAAATTACCTGTTGACCCTATTCCGATGCCTTTTCCATTAGATTCTAAATCAAATTCACCCGAATGTCTCTTAAAAATAAAGTTTGCCGCACCACTATCAAGAATAAAAGGATACTTCTCTTCACTACCTTCAACGTTCACATCTATCAAAATATGTCCAGAACTAGCATAATAGAACGGAATCACTGTTGTTTTACCTTGATTAAAAATAAGCTCTCCTTCGCTAAGCTTTTTTTGTTGTTTAGTTATATAAAAAAAAGCAACAATTGCTAAAACAATTAGAGTAGTAAATAAAATCGCTACTGCAGTTAAAATCTTTTTGATCATAATTTGGTTGTATATCTACTTATTAAGTTCAATAAATCCTGTTTTTGTTACGATTAAGAATTTTATTTTTATTTATTCTAAATAAAATATTTATATTTGCGGAGAATTTTACACGAGATGATTGTATTTTATACACCTAAGAAAGAAACAGTTACTAAATTACATAGTTTAAACGCATGTGATAGCGCTTGTTCCGCTTCTTGTTTAAAACCAAAAAGTAAGTGTTGTAATAAGTACAAGAAAAAAGGCATCAACTGTAAGCGATGCCCTTTAACTTTTGATGTAAAAATAGCTTCATAAGCTATTTCAAACTATTGTACTTTTAATAAAAAGTAATTCTTTTTTCCTCTTTGTAATAAAACGTATTTATCTGCAATTAAATCTGAATTCGTAATAGTGTAGTCTTCTTTTACCTTTCCTTTATTTACAGAAATTGAGTTCTCTTTCAAAGCTCTTCTCGCATCTCCGTTAGATTTTAAGAATTGTGTTTTTGCCGATAATGCAGCAATCATATCCAAACCAGCTTCAAACTCAGCTTTATCCACAATCGCTTGCGGAACTCCATCGAATACATCTAAAAATGTAGCTTCATCTAAGCTTTTTAAATCATCGGCTGTTGATTTACCAAACAAAATGTTAGATGCAGCAATTGCTTTATCTAATTCCTCTTTTGAATGAACAAATGTAGTAACCTCTTCCGCTAACTTCTTTTGTAAAACTCTAGCGTGCGGAGCTTCTCTATGCTCCTCGATTAAAGCATCAATTGTTTCTTTATCTAAGAAAGTGAATATTTTAATATATTTCTCCGCGTCTTCATCAGAAGTGTTTAACCAAAACTGATAAAATTTATATACCGAAGTTTTATCAGCATCTAACCAAACATTTCCTCCTTCGGACTTTCCAAATTTAGAACCGTCTGCTTTTGTAATTAATGGACAAGTCATCGCGAAAGCTTTTGCTTCTCCCCCAGGATTCATTCTACGCACTAATTCTGTTCCTGTGGTAATATTTCCCCACTGATCAGAACCTCCCATTTGTAACATACAATTGTGCGTTTTATGTAAATGGTAAAAGTCGTATCCTTGGATTAATTGGTATGTGAACTCAGTAAAAGACATTCCACTTCCTGATTCTCCAGAAATTCTTTTCTTCACAGAATCTTTAGCCATCATGTAGTTTACAGTAATTCTTTTTCCAACATCTCTTGCAAATTCAATAAAAGAAAAGTCTTTCATCCAATCGTAATTGTTGACCAAAACAGGAGCATTAGCTTCTTTACTATCAAAGTTTAAGAAACGAGCTAAGGTATTTTTAATTCCCTCAACATTCTTCGCTAACGTTTCTTCATTAAGTAAATTTCTTTCATCAGACTTACCTGAAGGATCACCAATCATTCCTGTTGCTCCACCTACCAAAGCAATTGGTTTATGACCAGATTTTTCAAGGTGTACTAATAAAATAATTGGAACTAAACTACCAATATGTAATGAATCTGAAGTAGGATCAAAACCAATATAGGCACTAGTCATTTCTTTTTCTAACTGTTCTTCGGTTCCTGGCATAATATCATGAACCATTCCTCTCCATCTAAGTTCTTCTACTAAATTTTTAGCCATTTTAAATTTACTTAATGTGAATGAATCGCAAATATACTAATTGGATAACTTTAATATAATTCTTCATCAAGAAATAAATCAAAAAAGAGCTTTGCATGTGACTTCTTTAGAATTTAATTGTCTAAAAGAGTAATAACAAATAAAATTTAAACCGATGAAAAATTATTTAAAATTCCCTATAGTATTCGTAATGATTACCAGTTTATTTGTACTAACAAGTTGTGGAAGTGAAGATGAACTACCAGGAGAAACACCAACTGATCCACCTGCAGCCGTAACTACCTATTCAGCTAAACTGCTTGCGGCTCCTTTAGGAGATGAAAGTTCTTCTACGTTTATGACTTTTTATAATAATACAATACATAAAATTAGTGATGCATCTAATACAGGAAGTTCTTGGGATTTTGGTTACTATTATGGAGCTACCAATAAAGCATCTTTTGCTTCTGTAAAAAATTATCCTTCAGATGTTTTTAATTTAACGGCTATTTCAGATGCTAACAAAAAAGAGTGTTTCTTTAAAAAATCTACCAATTTCTCAGTTTCTGACTTCGATGCAATTACGTTAGAATCAGAATTAAATAGTATTGTTAAACCTACATCTCAAACAGTTACTCAAATAGCTGTAAATGATATTATTGAGTTTCAAGATGAGTATGGTAATAAAGGATTAATTAAAATTACCAATATTGTTGAAGGAGATGGACAAAATGGGCAAATTCAATTTGATGTTAAGATTCAAATTAACAACGTACCTGTTATTCAATAAATAAAAGTGATATTAAAAAAACTAAAGGTTGCCTCAAAGCAACCTTTTTTTATACCTATTTTTGACATATGATTTTAGTTACTGGAGGAACCGGATTAGTTGGTGCGCATTTGTTATATCATCTCTCTCTAAATAATGAAGGTATAATTGCCATTTATAGAACCAAAGAAAAATTAGAGGCTGTAAAAAAGGTGTTTTCTTATTATGATAACAACTTTAATAATCTATTCTCGAAAATACAATGGATTGAAGCTGATATTACCGAAATTCCCTCTTTGAAGAATGTTTTTCAAAACGCTATTTCAAAGGTATATCATTGTGCTGCTTTAGTTTCTTTCGACCCGAAAGATTACTATAAAATGAGAAAAACTAATATTGAAGGGACTGCCAATATGGTTAATTTTTCTATTGATCATAATGTTGAAAAATTTTGTTTTGTTAGTTCAATTGCGGCTATTGGAGATGCCGTAAATGGTGAGTCAGTTAACGAAGAAAATGAATGGATTGATAATGGAGATAAACATGGTTATGCTATCACCAAATATGGAGCTGAGATGGAAGTATGGCGAGGAAGTCAAGAAGGATTAAATGTAGTAATTGTAAATCCAGGTGTAATTTTAGGAAGCGGTTTTTTTTCTGAAGGATCAGGGAAATTATTTAGCCAAGTGAGTGATGGGTTTAAATTTTATACGGAAGGCATTACCGGCTTTGTTTCTGTTAAAGATGTGGTTAAAGCCATGATAAAATTAACTGAATCTTCCACGATAAATGAACGTTTTATTTTAGTTTCAGAGAATAAATCATTTAAAGAAGTACTGTTTAGTATTGCTGACAATTTAAATGTAAAAAAACCATCAATAAAAGCAACTCCTTTTATGACCGGGGTCTTTTGGAGAATAGATTGGTTACTTACCAAACTTATTGGTAAAAAACCATTAATGACAAAGAATTCTGCTCGATCATCTCATAATAAAGAGTATTATGATGCTCAAAAAATTAAAAACACATTAAACTTTACTTTTCAAAAAATTGATGTAGCTATTAGAGAAGTTTGTTCAGATTTTTCAAAGTAAAATTACTCTTCTGTTTCGTTTGTTTTTTGAGGCTTTTGAGTGCGTTTCTTTTGCACGTCATTAATTAGGGAATCAATTTCTAATTTAACTTCTTTCTTTTTATCTTTTTTAATAGAATCTGAAGCGTTAATTTCTTTTTGAATTACGACTCCTTGGTCTTGTAAGTTCTGCTTTACTTGCTTTAAAAGCTTGTCATAACTATCAATAATAGAAGTATAATATTTATTACTACTTTCAAATCTGGTACTGTCAATTTTATACTTCTCATAAATAAAGTGCATATAATTAACATCTTTTCGATTAAACTTATTCTTTGTTTGTCTTGCTGCCGCAGCTATGTGCATATCGGTAAGAAGTAAAACCATAGAATCTTTTGGAATAAGATCTTTCGGTTTTTCGTAAATAGTATTACCCGTACAAGATCCAAAAAGGATAAGTGTAGCTATAAAAAATTTAAAACTCCTCATTTATCTATCGAACAATAATCGTTTACCTTTAGTTTCTTCGTTAAAAGTCCCATTATCGTACATCAAAACACCATTTACAAATGTATGGGTTATTTTAGATGAAAATGATTCACCCTCAAATGGAGACCATCCGCATTTGTATAATACATTATCTTTAGAAACCTCCCATGATGATGCAGGATCTACCAAAACGATATCCGCATAAAAACCTTCTTTTATAAAACCTCTTTTCGAAACTTGAAAAAGTTTAGCAGGATTATGTGCCATTTTCTCAACTACTTTTTCTACTGAAATTACACCTTCTTTTACTTTCTCAAAAAGTGCTATAACTGCATGTTGAACTAAAGGTCCTCCGCTTGGAGCTTTTGTGTAAACATTTGCCTTTTCTTCTAAAGTATGCGGTGCATGATCTGTAGCAATTACATCGATTCTATCATCTAATAATGCTTCCCATAAGGCTGCTCGATCATTGGCCGTTTTAACAGCAGGATTCCACTTGATGTGTGTTCCTTTTTTATCGTAATCAGCATCAGAAAACCATAAATGGTGAATACAAACTTCTGCTGTAATTTGTTTTTCTTCTAATGGAATATCATTTCTGAATAATTCCATTTCTTTTGCCGTCGATAAATGGAAAACGTGTAAACGTGCTCCGGTTTTCTTAGCTAATTCAATTGCTTTTGAAGAAGATAAATAACATGCCTCTTCGCTTCTTATAATTGGATGGTATTTAATTGGAATATCTTCTCCATATTCTTCCTTAAATTTTGCGGTATTGTCACGAATAGTCTTTTCGTCTTCACAATGAACAGAAATAATCATTTTTGTAGAAGAGAATATTTTTTCCAAAACCTCTTCATTATCAACTAACATATTTCCTGTAGAAGAACCTAAAAACAATTTAATTCCTGCTACATTCTTTGGATTTGTTTTTAATAACTCTTCGAGGTTATCATTGGTTCCACCAAACATAAACGAATAGTTCGCGTAAGAAGTTTTACTAGCTATATCAAATTTATCTTCTAACAACTCTTGTGTAGTCGCTTGAGGAACAGTATTCGGCATTTCAATGAATGATGTAATTCCTCCTGCTATAGCTGCTTTACTTTCTGCCGCTATATTTGCTTTATGAGTTAATCCAGGTTCTCTAAAATGAACTTGATCATCAATCATACCTGGAATTAAATATTTCCCCTTGGCATCAATTACAATGTCTTCCGCAGAAGGTTTGATGTCGGTTGCTATTTTAGCAATAAATTCATCTTTAATTAATACATCTCCGTTAAAAACGGTATTCTCATTTACAATGTTTGCGTTTTTAATTAAATACGATTTGCTCATGTTATTTTGGTAATCCTTTTAATCTCATTTTTATAACTCCGAATAATGCTTCGTACACTATTCCTCCACTCATTTTTGACTCTCCTAAAGTTCTATCAGTAAAAATTACAGACACTTCTTTAATCGAAAAACCATGTTTCCATGCTTTATATTTCATTTCAATTTGAAATGCGTAACCAACAAATTTAATCTTATCTAACTGAATTGTTTCTAGTACTTTTCTACTCCAACATACAAATCCTGCCGTGGTATCATTTACGGGAATTCCTGTAATAAAACGCACATACTTTGAAGCAAAATAAGACAATAACACACGATGCATTGGCCAATTTACAACGTTAACTCCTACTGAATATCGTGAACCTACAGAAACATCTCCTCCTTCTTGTGCACAAGCATTGTATAATCGAATTAAATCGTTAGGATTGTGTGAGAAATCTGCATCCATTTCAATAATGTATTCATAATCTCTATCAAGAGCCCATTTAAAACCATGTATATAGGCAGTTCCCAATCCGTTTTTACCAGTCCTTTTTTCTAAGTGTAATTGATTTGGAAATTCTGTTTGAAGCTTTTCTACAATACTTGCCGTTCCATCAGGCGAATTGTCATCAACAATTAAAACATCAAAGTCTTTCTCCTGATCGAACGTTGCTCGAATAATTGCTTCAATGTTTTCTTTTTCGTTGTAGGTTGGAATAATGACTAAAGTGTCAGACATTAATTTGAATTTCGTTAAAAATAAGGACAAAGATAAACTAATTTATTGCTAATTTTGTGTTAATTGAATTATTCTCTGAGTACACGACGTTCATGGAAGTTATTAGCCGAAATTTAGTATCAAATGATTGGATTACACTAGTTTTTATTATTGCTCTCGTTTTAATAGCTTTGATGAAACTCTATAAACCTCAACTCTTATTAGGGTATACTATTGCCCTGTTTTCACAGGGGTTTATTGAAAATAGAGCCGAAAAAAAACCTTCTATTTTCGCCACATTTCATGTTTTAATTTTTGCTTTCTCGACAATAATTTTCTCAATTACTTTGTATTTTGTTTTAGAGGATTTCTTACTCATAAAAGCTTTTAATTTTGTCAACGTTTTTATTGGTTTAACTACTTTTTTAATTGTAAAGTTTTTATTCATAAAACTAATAGCAAAAACTTTAGATATTGAAGAAGAGACAAGGTATTTTATATTTTCACAATCAGGATACATGTATAATATTAGTATTTGGTTATTCCCAGTATTAATTTTATTCAATTATTGGTATTCTAATATTCGTTTTTTACTTTTTTTCATTTGTTTATTGTTGATTTTTAGGGGTTTTTTAATCATAAGGAATAACAAAAAGCTGATTTTTAATAACTTCTTTTATTTTATTTTGTACTTTTGCAGCCTCGAATTAGCTCCTTTGCTAATTATATATAAAACAACAACGACGTAAAGAGAAAGTTTTATGAAAGTGAAAACCATTTTAGTGTCTCAACCAGCACCAAAAACAGAAACTTCACCTTACTTTGATTTAGCTGAAAAGCAAAAAGTAAAAGTTGATTTTAGGTCTTTTATTCATGTTGAAGGAATTCCAACAAAAGAAGTTAGAGCACAGAAAATTGATCTAAATAATTTTACAGCAATTATCTTAACTAGTAGAAATGCCGTAGATCATTTTTTTAGAATCGCACAAGAAATGCGTTTTACAGTTCCAGATGACATGAAATACTTCTGTCAGTCGGAAGCTGTCGCTTACTATTTGCAAAAGTATGTAGTTTATAGAAAGCGTAAGATTTATGTAGGGACACGTACTTTCCCTGAGTTAACTAAATTGATCAAGAAACATAAAGACGAAAAGTTTTTACTACCAAGCTCAGATAAATTAAAACCATTAATTCCAGAAGAATTAGATAAATTAGGTGTGAATTGGAAAAGAGCTGACTTGTATAGAACTGTTGTTAGCGATTTATCTGACTTAGAAGACGTTTTTTATGATGTATTAGTTTTCTTTAGTCCATCAGGAATTGAAAGTTTATTTGAAAACTTCCCAGATTTTAAACAAAACAATACAAGAATAGCAGTGTTTGGAAACTCAACAATAAAAGCTGTTGAAGCCCGTGGATTACGTGTAGATATTGCTGCTCCAACACCAGAAACTCCGTCTATGACGATGGCATTAGAAAAATATATAAAAGAAGTAAACAAAAAATAGTTTCTTCTTCTTAAAAACAAAAACCTCACGAATTCGTGAGGTTTTTGTTTT
>NZ_JBMKKT010000100.1:0-217585 GCF_049239625.1 Tenacibaculum sp. MEBiC06402 | reverse complement strand
CTTTGTACTCCGTACGGGATTCGAACCCGTGTTACCAGGATGAAAACCTGGCGTCCTAACCCCTAGACGAACGGAGCAAAACAATCTTTTCAGTTTGCGGGTGCAAATATATAATGCTTTTTAAAAACCGCAAAACTTTTTTTGTTTTTTTTAATATGCTTTTGCAAAAAGAACTCTTTTACTAGATTTTTCACCAGTAAACACACATACTCCATCCTCCTCAACGGCATCATTAGGAATACATCTAATAGTTGCTTTTGTTAATTCCTTGATCTTATCTTCAGTCTCCTCTGTCCCATCCCAATGGGCAGATACAAAACCTCCTTTATTCTCTATCGCATCTTTAAACTCCTCAAGAGAGTTTACTTCTGTTATGTGTTCATTTCTATAATTAACAGCTTTAGAATATAAATTCTCTTGAATCTCAGCTAATAAGTTTGAAATGTAATCTACTACGTTTTCTTGAGAAACAGTCTCTTTCTCAAAAGTATCTCTTCTAGCTACCTCAACAGTACCATTCTCTAAATCTCTTTTACCAATTGCAACTCTTACAGGAACACCTTTCAATTCATACTCAGCAAATTTTGCACCAGGACGCATTGTATCTCTATCATCAAATTTAACTGAAATCCCTTTAGCTTTTAACTCAGTAATTACGCCTTGTAACTTATCAAAAATTGCATTCAATTGATCTTCTCCTTTATATATCGGAATGATTACAACTTGAATTGGCGCCAATTTTGGTGGTAACACTAATCCTGAGTCATCAGAGTGAGTCATAATTAACCCACCAATCAATCTTGTAGAAACCCCCCAAGATGTTGCCCAAACATACTCTTGCTTACCTTCTTTAGAAGTATATTTTACATCAAAAGCTTTTGCAAAATTTTGACCTAAAAAATGCGAAGTACCTGCCTGTAAAGCCTTTCCATCTTGCATCAATGCCTCTATAGTGTAGGTGTCATCTGCTCCGGCAAAACGTTCACTTTCCGACTTTACTCCTCTTACAACAGGCATTGCCATAAACTGTTCAGCAAATGTTGCATAAACTTCTTGCATTTGTCTCGCCTCTGCTATTGCTTCATCTTTTGTAGCATGCGCAGTGTGACCTTCTTGCCATAAAAATTCAGCTGTTCTCAAAAACAGCCGTGTTCTCATCTCCCATCGAACGACATTTGCCCATTGGTTAATTAATAATGGTAAGTCTCTATGCGATTGAATCCAACCTCTATAAGTATTCCATATAATTGCCTCTGAAGTTGGTCTTACAACTAACTCCTCTTCTAATTTCGCATTTGGATCTACTCTTAACTTCCCCTCTTTTTCTGGATCATTTTGTAATCTATAATGAGTAACCACTGCACACTCCTTTGCAAATCCTTCTGCATTTTTCTCTTCAGCCTCAAACAAACTTTTAGGTACAAAAAGTGGAAAATAAGCATTTTGATGCCCTGTTTCTTTGAACATCCTGTCCAATTCCGCTTGCATTTTTTCCCAAATTGCAAAACCATAAGGTTTAATAACCATACAACCTCTTACTGCAGAAGTCTCAGCTAAATCAGCTTTTACCACTAATTCGTTATACCATTTTGAATAATCCTCAGATCTTTTCGTTAAATGTTTACCCATAATCAAAAGTTTGGCATAAAAATTGCAGTTTTTTATGCGTAAATTATGTGTGCAAAACTACAATAAAGTTGTGTATTTTTACAATAGTTTTTTCACATTGATTTACACTGTTATTAACTAATAAAAAAAGATAAGATATGACACCACATTACGCCAAAACCAAACTTCCACTTTATCTCTTATCATTACTTGTGGTAACTACACTATTTTCTTGTGCTACAACCCAGTCTGTTGCTGGTAGTGATGATGGTATATATGCAGATGACAATGAAACTCAACAGAGAAAAGTAGTTGTTCAAGACACAAACAGAGATTACAAAAATTATAATGAAAATTATTTCACAAAAGAACTGGAAAGACTAGATGGCTTAAACGGTACTGATATCTTGACTGACATTGAAAGTTATCAATCAGAAGATTACGAATTTGAAGATGAAACGATTGACGAAGATCCAGATACTCAAATCAATTATAATAGTGAGAATGCTCCATGGGGCTATGATTCTGATTCAGATGTTGTAATCAATGTGAATACATTTCCTCGTTACAGACTAGGTTGGAATTTTAATACTTATTGGGGAGATCCTTTTTGGGACGGTCCTTTTGGCTGGAATCGATGGGGGTGGAACTGGGGTTATGATCCTTACTGGTATCCATACAACAATGTTGGATGGGGATGGGGTTGGAATAATTGGAGATGGAACAACTGGGGTTGGAACAATGGATTATACTGTCCACCTAATGGATATTACGGCTTAGCTTACAGAAATCGTCGCGGTTTTTATAACAACAGATATAATAGAGGTGGAATATATAGTAGAAACACCCTAGCTTCAAATAGAAGAACGCATTACAGAAATTCTACAAGAGCATTATCAAGAAGATCTTCAAATATTTACAGAAGAAACAATAGTCAAATTTCAAGAAATAGAAGAAATAATAGTGTTAGAAACTCTAATGGAACCAGAATCAATAGAAAAACTAAAATAAGAAGATATAGAACCGGAGGAGTAAGACCTTCTAGAGGAAACACAGGAGGCTATAGACCAAATAGATCAGGTGGGTCTAATAATAGAACTGGAGGTTATAAACCTTCAAGAACAAGAAGAAACTCAGCCAGTACAGGTGGATACAAACCTTCTAGAACAAAATCATCAAAGAGCAATTCAAAGAGAAGATATGCTAACAAAAGTAATAATTCTAACTCAAGATATTCTAACAGAAGTAGTTCTTCTCGAAACAGTAGTTACTCGAGCAGTAGAAGTAGCAGAAGTTCTTCTAGAAGCTATTCATCTGGAAGTAGCAGAAGCTCTAGAAGTTTCTCTTCAGGAAGAAGTTCTTCAAGAGGTAGCTCAAGAAGAAGATAAAATACTAGCCTAAAAACTTAGTTCACAAAAGAAATTAGCATAAAACATGAAACGATTTATATTATTCGTAGCTTTTGCTACTACAGTACTTACGTCCTATTCTCAGGCATTAGATTACAACGACTTAGGGATTTTATTTTCAAAGGACAACACAATTGGTACGGCGAGATTTAACGCAATGGCCGGAGCATTTGGTGCTTTGGGAAGCGATGTTTCTTCAACAGATATTAATCCGGCTGGAGCCGCTGTTGCAAGGAATAGTAAATTTTCGGTAACCCTTGCCAATAAAAATATGGACTTAGCTGTAAACTACTATAATAACAAAACTAGTTTACAAAACGAATACTTTAATATTTCTCAAGCTGGTGGTATTTTTGTTTTTGACATTGACCATAGAAATTCAAATTGGAACAGATTTGCAATCTCTTTCAACTACAAAATGAAAGCAGATTTCGATAACCTTTATACTGGAAGTGGAAATAGCCAATTTTTATTCTATGACCAACATATAAACGATACATCCGACCCAGCGAATATTTTTGATCGTTCAATAGAACAACGCTTTTCTAACGAAACAAGAGGACTAAATAGTTCTTTTAATATCGGGTTTTCAGCAGTACATGATAATAAACTTTATGTGGGAGCATCTCTTAAATTTCATAACCTAGAATTTAGAGAAAGGTCTTTTTTAGCAGAAATGAATGATGACATCAACGGAAACATCTTAGATGTCGAAGATTTTAACGAACGTTTTATAGAAGGAAATGGGTTTTCTTTTAATCTTGGTTTCATATACAAGCTTAACAAGTTTATCCGCTTAGGAGCTTCCTATGAATCTCCGACTTGGTATCAAGAAACTATTGAGGAAAGAGCTGGAAGTTTAACAATGTTTGAAATTCCAAACTTAGGCATTGATGGTTTGGAAGAACGTTTTTTCGAAGGACCTTACTCATTAAGATTTACAACACCAAGTAAATTAACTGCCAGTGGTGCTCTTATTTTTGGAAAAGAAGGACTAATCAGTGTAGATTATACTTATAAAGACTTCCAAAACTTTAATTACCGTGAAGTTGACCAAGTTTTACAGGACGCGAATCAATTCTTTAGCACTGATTTTAGAGCTGTTCAAAAGCTTAGTGTTGGTACAGAATGGAGATTTGACCGAGTTAGCCTAAGGGGAGGATACTCTTATGAATTGGATCCAAATTTAGTTGTAGGAGGAAATACGAACAAAGATAACATTAGAGCATTTTCTGCTGGTCTAGGATACAATTTTGGAAATACGCAAATAGATTTGTCTTACCAACAATCAGAAAACAAACAATTTTATTCATTGTATAATACTGCTGATATTGACATTGATAATATTACTTCAAGAATAGCAGCAACTATTACTTTTAGTTTATAAAAATTAATTGGGGATTTTTATATAAAACCTCTTAGGTGTAATGATAACTTACAATACCTAGGAGGTCTTTTTTATTTAATCACTTTTTTACTGTAATTTTGCATTTCATTTTTACTTATGGAAAATATTATAATTCAAATACAAGAAACTAACAATAACTCGATTATAAAGTTTGTTAGTAATACAATATTGATTAATGGTGGTAGTTTTGAATTCAACAATATTGATGAAGCAAAATCATCTCCACTTGCCCAACAACTATTCTACTTACCTTTTGTAAAAAAAGTATTTGTTACTGCAAATTTCATTGCTGTTCAACGTTTTGATATTGTTGAGTGGCAGGATGTTCAAGAAGAGGTAAAAGAACAAATTCAAGCTTACTTAAATAGTGGAAATGCTGTTATTACGAAACAAGAAGAGAAAACCAATGCTATTGAAGTGTATGCTGAAGTTACTCCTAATCCTGCAGTAATGAAATTTGGCACGAACAAAGCTTTAACACAAACAGATGTTGAATTAAAAAACATTGAAGAAGCCAGTAAATCTTCACCTTTAGCACAAGCTTTATTCAGCTTCCCTTTTGTTAAGGAAGTTTTTATTTCAGAAAACTATATTTCGATTTCTAAATTTGATATTGTAGAATGGAATGAAGTATATCAAGAAATAAGAACCTTCATAAGACAATACTTACAGGAAGGAAAAAGCATCATTTCTAGTTTACCTGAAACAAAACAGAAGGAGGAAGTTCTAGTAAGTAATGAAAATCTAGATGAGACTTCTACCAAAATTATTGAAATTTTGGACGAATATATCAAGCCAGCTGTTGCATCAGACGGAGGAAACATCGCTTTTCGTTCTTATGATACAGAAACAAAAAGAGTAAGCGTTATCTTGCAAGGTGCTTGCAGTGGGTGTCCTTCATCTACAATTACTCTCAAGAATGGAATCGAAACTATGCTAAAAGAAATGTTACCTAACCAAATCAATGAAGTAATCGCTGTAAATGGATAAGCAAATAAAACCTTATAAAGATTCTGAGCTAGGGAAAAAGGAGCAAGTAGCTCATATGTTTGATACAATCTCTAAAAACTACGATGGACTAAATCGTGTTATTTCATTAGGTATTGATGTAAGCTGGAGAAAAAAAGTAGTAAAGTTAGTTTCAGAAAACAACCCTAAGCAAATTTTAGATATTGCAACAGGAACTGGAGATTTGGCATTAATGATGGCGGAGTTAAACCCAGACAAAATTGTTGGTTTAGATATTTCTCCTGGGATGTTAGAAGTGGGTAAAGAAAAAATTAACAAAGCTAACCTATCTGACAAAATAGAAATGGTTGTTGGAGATAGTGAAAATATTCCTTTTGAGGATAATACTTTTGATGCCATAACAGTATCCTTTGGAGTGCGAAATTTTGAAAACTTAGATAAAGGTTTAACAGAAATACATCGAGTTTTAAAACCTGGAGGTAAATTTGTGGTATTAGAAACTTCAAACCCCACAAAATTTCCTTTTAAACAAGGGTATAAATTTTACACCAATTTCATTCTTCCAGTGATAGGTAAATTATTTTCAAAAGATAAAGTTGCCTATTCATATTTATCTGAAAGTGCAAATTCTTTTCCTTTTGGTGAGGCTTTCAACAATATTTTGACTAAAAACGGGTTTAAGAATGCAAATAGTTTACCCGTAACCTTCGGAGTAGCTTCAATTTATACATCGACAAAATAATATGCAAAAAAAGATTTTTATTTCTGCTTGTTTACTATTTATTTCTTGGTCTGTTCTTTCTCAACGTGAGAAAGTAGAAAATTTGCCAAGTTTTGATAAACGTAGATTACATTATGGTTTTTATCTAGGACTTAACACCAATGGTTTTAAGGTTGCTTATAAGCCTAGTGCATTTAACAATCCACAAATAGAAGTAACTTCTGAAGTTGGATTTAACGTTGGTTTAATTGCTGATCTAAAGCTTCACAATAACATAAACCTTCGTTTTGAGCCTGGTTTAATTTCTAATACAAAAATTCTAAAGTTTACGCATATAACAACGCCTGGTCAAGATACTAGGGAGGTAGGAAATACTTATTTACACTTACCTTTTATTTTTAAATTTAGCACTAACAGGTTAAACAATATAAGACCATATGTTTTAGGTGGTGCATCATTTGATTATAACTTTTCGAGTAATGAACGTAATCAAAATGACAACTTTGGAGGACAATTTCGACAAACTTCAAGCAACTATATGTATGAAGTTGGAATTGGTGTTGACTTTTATTTGCCTTATTTTAAATTCTCTCCTTCAATAAGAGGGATTTTCGCAATAAACAACGAGGTAAAATATGATGAGAGATCACCAAGTCAATGGACCGACCCTATAGATTTTATGGGAACACGTGGGATTTTTCTACACCTATCTTTTGAATAATTTATAAGAATAAGATATTATTTCGATATATAAAGAGCCGCTAATAGCGGCTCTTCTTGTCATTAACGTGCATGGATTGATGATATCCCCCAAAATCAAATAATCCCACTACACTTATAATTAAGACACATTAATTTACATTAAAGTCACACTGCCTCTATTTTCAATAAAAAAAGCCGCAAATAAAATGCGGCTTTGAGTTTACTATTTGTGCGGAAATTGTCGTCCCCCCAGAATACAAATATCCACACTATATATTGTTTAGACACATTTATTTTTGAAAGGTCACATCTAGAGAAATATTTTTTTTACCAAAAAAAAGAGCTAGTAAACTAGCCCTTTATGAGTTGCCCACTACGCAACCCTGTAGATAGAAGTCCCCCGAAATCTACCAAATAAATTATTATCATAAATACTTTTTATCTAAAGTATTTTATCTGAATGCGTTATAATATAAACTTTACAAATATATATATTTTTTTAATATTTAAATTACTTTTTAATAATAATTATATTATCGACAACTTCTTTAATTGGAAGCATTACTTCGCCATCTGAAGTTTTTATAGTAAAACAAATATTATCAATTGCTAATACAACCCCTTCTATATCATTTATCTTCACATGTGACCCGATGGCTATATTTCTTCTTGAATAATAACCAAACAATAATCGAGTTACAGCATCTCTCGCTCCTAAACCAAAGGCAATAGTAAATGCAAGTAATATAGAACCTATAACTAAAGTCAAGTTGCTCTTTATTAGAGAAGTATCAATATCAGCTGCATCTAAAGCCGTTATAGATAGAAAAATAACTATTAAGTAGAACGCTATGTTCGCCACAAGATTTCCTCCACTAATTTCCAATGACTTGAACATTCCTTGGATAGCCTTTTTCACCATAGTTCCTAAATATGCTCCTCCTGCAAAAATTGCTAAAGCAGAAACTAATTTTGGTAAGTATTTAAAGAAACTTCTTAATCCATCTGAAACAAAAGTAAGACCAAAAATATTCGAACCAGCCATTACGAATATTAATATCAATAACCACTTAAGGACTCCTAATATAACATTGGTTAAAACAATATTGATAGTAGTATCACCAAAAATTTTAGTTTCACTTAATTTCTCAGACCACTGATCAATCTTAGTCTTCGATAGAATTTTCTTCACAACTTTCAATAAAATCTTCGTGAACAACCATGCGAAAACTAAAAAACCTATAAACTTAAAAATCGAGGGAATTACCTCTTTAATATCATTCAAAATCTCTTCAAAAGGAGCTAATAAATCATTCATAATAGTGGTGTTAGTTTTTTTAAAAATTTAATTACTTCTTATCTGTATTTTTTTTATTCTTTTTATTCAATTGATCTACGTCATCAGCACCTCCCCCAGCTAATATATCACCAATAGCATTTGGATATTTAACCACAAATAAATCTGCCATATCTATGGATAACTTAATCATAGCAACATCATTCAGTACTTTTTTCTTAAGTACCTCCGGAAGCTCCTCGTTATGTAGTATTTTCTTAAACGGATTATCCATAATTACAAACTATTATAAGCTTTTACAACTTTTTCTTTAGCTCTTTTTACACGCATTTTCACTGCGCTTTCTCCAATATCTAAAACCTCGCATATTTCTTTTATACTCATATCATCTTGATATTTCATTAAAAGAATCATCTTATCCGAAGGGTCGATGATTTGCATGGCTTTAGCCAACTTCTCAGATTTTAATTCAAATAAAGATGCGTCATCTATTTCTTCCGTTTCTGCATCTTCATCTTTAATTACATCTGTAACAACTGTCACTTTTTCATTCTTTTTAGCACTATTTCTTTGTACATAATTCACACAAAAATTATAGGTAAAAGAATACAACCATGTAGAAAATTTGGATTTACCTTTAAAACTCCTAAGTTTAACAAATAATCTAACAAAAACATCGTGAGTTAAGTCTTGTGCCTCCTCCTTACTTTTTGAAAAGCCATAACACTTATTGTATACTAAGCCAGCATACCTATCGTACAAAATAGCGAATAAATGAGTATCATTCTTTTCGACTATTTTACGAACGAGTTCTTCGTCAGTTATATTATCAACTTTATTGGTATTCAAAAGTTCTCTTTCTTATATCTAAGTTTAGGTATATTGTATTGAGACACAAAATCTAAGCTCAGGTCACAATTCTATTTGGTGATTCGATAAAATTAACATTATTTAACAGTTGTGAAAATTTTTTTCAAAAAAATAAAAAGTTTTGTAACATTTTCGGAATAACTAACGTATAAGAAAGTGTAAAGTATGTATTAATTAATTAAAAGTTTATGAGACAACTTAAAATTACGAAACAGGTAACCAACAGAGAAACTGCCTCACTAGATAAATATTTACAGGAGATTGGGAAAGTAGATTTAATTACTGCAGATGAAGAAGTAGAGTTAGCGCAGCGAATTAAAGCTGGTGACCAAAGAGCTTTAGAAAAATTAACTAAAGCGAACTTACGTTTCGTAGTATCGGTTGCAAAACAATATCAAAATCAAGGATTAACGTTACCTGATTTAATTAATGAAGGTAACCTTGGATTAATCAAAGCGGCAAAACGTTTTGATGAAACTCGTGGTTTCAAATTTATTTCTTACGCTGTATGGTGGATTCGTCAGTCGATTTTACAAGCTTTAGCAGAGCAATCTCGTATTGTACGTTTACCTCTTAACAAAATTGGATCTATTAATAAGATTAATAAGATGTACGCTTTCTTAGAACAAGAAAACGAAAGACCTCCAAGTGCTGAAGAGATTGCTAAGAAATTAGACATGACAGTTAGTGACGTAAAAGAGTCGATGAAAAACTCAGGTCGTCATGTATCTATGGATGCTCCGTTAATCGAAGGTGAAGACTCAAACCTATACGATGTTTTAAACTCAGGTGAATCTCCAAACCCAGATAAAACTTTATTACACGAATCATTAAGAATTGAAATTAATAGAGCTTTAGAAACATTAACTCCACGTGAAGCTGATGTTGTTAGATTGTATTTTGGCTTAGGTGAACACCAACCAATGACTTTAGAAGAAATTGGAGAAACTTTTGATTTAACTAGAGAAAGAGTTCGTCAAATTAAAGAAAAGGCTATCCGTAGATTAAAGCATACTTCAAGAAGTAAAATTTTAATGACTTATTTAGGTTAATAAGCTTTTAATAATATCATCAAAAACTCTCGATACTTTTTATTGAGAGTTTTTTTTATGTTGTATTTTTGCCGCATTAACAAAACACACATATAATGAATAAACTTATTGCACCATCAGTTTTGGCGGCTGATTTTGGAAATCTACAAAGAGATGTAGAAATGGTAAATGGAAGTAAGGCTGACTGGTTTCATATCGATATTATGGACGGTGTTTTTGTTCCTAATATTTCTTTCGGAATGCCTGTTTTAAAATCTATTTCATCGCATGCAAAAAAGACAATTGATGTCCATTTAATGATTGTAGATCCTGATAGATATATTAAAACATTTGCGGATTTAGGAGCTGATATGTTAACTGTTCATTATGAAGCTTGTACTCATTTACACAGAACTATTCAAGCTATTAAGGCAGCTGGAATGAAAGCTGGTGTTGCTTTAAACCCACACACACCTATTTCTGTTTTAGAAGATATTATTATTGATTTAGACTTAGTTTGTATAATGAGTGTAAATCCAGGGTTTGGAGGACAATCTTTCATTGAAAATACTTATAAAAAAGTAAAACAACTAAAAGAGTTAATCACAACAACAGGTTCAAATTCTTTAATTGAGATTGATGGTGGAGTAACAAACAAAAACGCTAAGCAGTTAGCAGATGCTGGAGCTGATGTACTAGTTGCGGGAAGCTTTGTTTTTAAGAGCGAAAACCCTACTCAGACAATTGCTGATTTAAAATCGCTTTGTAATTAAGCATCTTTTCTATTTTAAAATATAGTTCTGGAAAATTATTCTTCAAGTCCTCAGGTGTTTCGAAGAAATGCTCCATAACAACAGACAAAAACTCAAGTGCATTTGTATTGGCATAATCTCTAAAGTAATTAGATTTCAATATTGCATTTGAGTTTTTTGGGTTTCTCATAAACTTTATAATCTCGAGAAATACTTTATAAAAAATTTTGGCACTCTTGTCTTTTGACTTTTTACCATGAAAAGTTAAAGCATGGGTGAATTCATGAATTCCTAAATTCAAATTATCATTCATAACTACTTCTCCCAATAAAAAATCTTCCCAAGAAAAAACGACTAATTTTAAACCTGGATTAAATTCACCTTTATGATATTGATCTGTAATAGTTGAATAATACGAGGTAGGATACACCATAATTTTATCAAACGTGGAAGACATATACCTTCTCATACCAAAAGTCAGTTTTATATAAGAACTAGCTATTAAAACTTTTGATTCAGGAGTTAATTCAAACCCGTCTCGCTCAATAAAATCATAATTCCTTATAAACTTTGTAAGACGATGTTCAAAATACGATTGATACTTTGGATTTAACTTTCTATAGAAGTCTATATTAGTTAAAAACTCCTTTTTATGTTTGGGTAGTTTTTTCTTGATAAAGTACAAGTGTACAAATATAGGTTTATTAAAAACAGCTATATAAATAGACTCTAACACATTAACCCCTATCGTTAATCCACTTATACCATATGTTAGAACTTTCAAATAAAAGTAAGACTTCATAGGCACCTTACATTAATAATTTAAAAACTTCACTTTTTATTGATTTAGTTGAATCCAATTAAAACTTATCGTGAAAAAAATAATACACAGAATTATATTTAGGCAAACTTAAAATTCTTTCACCTTATTATACAACTTAATATTGCGCATCTAGAGTTGAAATTAAACCAAACATGAGATGAAGTAGTGATAAAACTTTATTCGATGATAATTAAGTTATTTCTTATTTCCAGCAAAATAGTTCCTAGAAGTTTTCTTAATTGATTTATAAAAAAAATTTAATTCCCCTTTTTCCTTTCTTTTCCGTGCGACCTAGAGAGGATTCGAACCCCTAACCCTCAGAGCCGAAATCTGATATTCTATCCAGTTGAACTACTAGGCCTTTAAAGTATTCCTAAGATAACTTTTGCTTTACAATAGTAGAAATTGTTTTTCCGTCGGCTTGACCTGCCAATTTTTTAGAAACAATTCCCATTACTTTACCCATGTCTTTCATTCCATTTGCATTTACTTCATTAATGACTGCGGTAACAACTTTAGCAATTTCTTCCTCACTCAAAGCTTCGGGTAAAAATTGTTCTAAAACTTTAGCTTCAGCCAATTCAGGATCTGCTAAATCTTGTCTGTTTTGTTCAAGGTAAACTTTAGCACTATCTTTTCTTTGCTTTACCTGTTTTTGGATGATTTTTAATTCTTGTTCATCATTCAATTCTCCTGCTCCAGCCTCTGTTTTCGCCAATAAAAAAGCAGACTTCAATGCTCTTAATGCCGTTAAACTTACATTGTCTTTTGCTTTCATAGCCTCTTTCATTTTCTCTGTAATATCTTTCTGTATGCTCATTTCTTATTCTTTTATGATTCAAATATAATACATATAAAAAAATCCCGATTTCTCAGGATTTATATTTTAAATTTATACTAAAACTAATCTACATTATCATGAAGAAAAGAATTGTTTGACTTTAAAGGAAACTCTTCTGAATCTGTATCTAAAGGAGTTTTAATCTCACTAATCTTAGAATTCACATCAAGATCAACACCTAAACGCTTGTAGGCTGGTTGTCTTTCAATATCATCAATATTTTTATTTACTTGATCAGAGAATTTATAATTAAATCCTTTCATTTTTTCTCTTCTCTCCTTCGCTCTCTTCTGTAATTCAGTAATAGTTAAACTTAAAGGAGAAGCTTCATCTCCATTTAAACTTTCGTCATCATTTTCGTTTGGAGTCTTTGTTCTAACCTTGAATTGTAACGCTTCTTCCTCTTCTCTTGCTTCAACAGCAGGAGTCGAACTTTTTCCAATTGTAGGTTGGATATCAAAATCTTCCAACACATATCTTTTTTCTAAAACTGGCTTAACTTCCTCGGCTACAACGTTAATATTTTTGATAGCCTCAGTCGTTTCTATTAAATCATTCTCATTAGATTCAGTAGGTTTAATTTCTTCGAACGAGTTTAATGGTAAATCAAACAAAAGATTCTGTTGAATTGTAGGAGATTCCTCAATTTCTTGTTTAATTTCTTGTTTTTTAGTTACGTTCGTGATTACAAACTCAGTTTCTGGAATAGCCGTAAAATTATCGAATGTAACTTCTTCAAAATCTACTTCAATATTCTTTATAGCCTCCGTTGTTTCAATTAAGTCTACTCTATTTGGAACAACCTCTTTCTCTTCATTTAAATCTAACACATGTACAACCTTTTCTTCTTTTCTATTTAATGAAATAGGCTCTTCTAGTGTTGGTGATTTTATTACGGCCTTTTTATCGAACTCATAAGTTGCTTTTTGCTCATCTTCTAATGTGTGAACGATTTTTTTTGTTTCCACATTATTGATTGTTTGTTGTTGATCTTGTGCAAATCCAGTTGCAACAACAGTTACAGAAATACCTTCTTCTAAAGCCTCATCTTCACCGATACCCATTATAATGTTAGCATCATAACCAGCTTCTGTTTGAATGAAATCATTGATTTCACCAATTTCATCTAAAGTAACTTCATTAGAACCAGATACAATTAATAATAACACATTCTTTGCGCCCGTAATTTTATTATCATTTAGTAATGGAGAATCTAATGCTTTAATGATAGCATTCTTTGCACGGTTATCACCTGATTCTCTCGCTGATCCCATAATAGCTGTTCCACTATTCGCTAATACTGTTCTAGCATCGTGTAAATCGATATTTTGTTTATAATGATGCGTAATTACTTCTGCGATACCTTTTGCTGCAGTTGCTAAAACTTCATCGGCCTTAGAGAAACCAGATTTAAAACCAAGATTTCCATAAACCTCACGTAACTTATTATTATTGATAACAATTAAAGAGTCAACATTTTTACGCAGTTCATCTATTCCTTTTTGAGCTTGTTTTGAGCGCATTCTTCCTTCAAACTGAAATGGCATTGTAACAATTCCCACTGTTAAAATGTCCATATCTTTAGCAATTTTAGCAATAATTGGAGCAGCACCAGTTCCAGTTCCACCTCCCATTCCAGCAGTAATAAACACCATTTTTGTATGTGTATTTAACATTTGCTGAATTTCTTGTATACTTTCTGCAGCTGCTTGTGCACCTACATCAGGATTTGCTCCTGCACCTAAACCTGAAGTTAAGTGTGCTCCTAATTGAATTTTATTAGGAATCGGACTATTTTCTAATGCCTGTGCGTCGGTATTACAAATTACGAAATCTACTCCGTGAATTTGTTTACTATACATGTAATTTACTGCATTACTACCTCCTCCTCCAACACCAATTACTTTAATTGTATTTGATTGTGTTTTTGGCATGTCAAATGAAATGTTATCAAATTCTGCGCTCATAATAACTATTCTTTTTGTTTAAACTCTTTATCTCTTAATTAATTTTTTACTCTGCGTTATCTAAAAACTCCTTAAATCTTTCGGTGAATTTTTCTAAAAACGACTTACCTCTCTTAATAGTTTTTTCCTTTTGTTGCTCTTCGATGATTTCTTTTGAATCTTCAACAGAAATTTGATCAACAATTGCTTCCTGTTCTTGAACAATAACTGGTTCTTCTTCGATAATTGTAGATTGTTTTTCTAAACCTTCCATTAGTAATCCTACTGCAGTTGCATATGAAGGGCTAGACAATACATCTTCACTATCTCCAGCTAAATGTTCGTTTGGATACCCAATTCTAGTATCCATTCCTGTAATATATTCTACTAACTGTCTCAAATGCTTTAACTGAGATCCTCCACCAGTTAAAACAATTCCAGCTATTAATTTTCCTTTTTGAGTTTCGTGTCCGTAATTTTTAATTTCCAAATACACATGCTCGATAATTTCTTGTACTCTCGCATGAATTATTTTAGAAAGATTTTTCAATGTAATCTCCTTTGGTTCTCTCCCTCTTAATCCAGGAATAGAAACAATCTCTGTTTCTTTATTTTCTCCCGGCCAAGCTGAACCGAATTTAATTTTTAAAAGCTCTGCTTGCTTTTCAATAATTGAACATCCTTCTTTTATATCCTCTGTAATTACATTTCCTCCAAACGGAATTACTGCAGTATGGCGAATAATTCCATCTTTAAAAATGGCTAAATCAGTTGTTCCACCACCTATATCGATTAATGCTACACCTGCTTCTTTCTCTTCCTGACTTAACACTGCTGAAGATGACGCTAACGGCTCTAAAGTGATATCTGCTAAATTTAAACCTGCACTCTTTACACATCTACCAATATTTCGAATAGAAGAAACCTGACCAACTACCACATGGAAATTCGCCTCTAATCTTCCACCATACATTCCAATTGGCTCTTTAATATCTGGTTGACTATCTACTTTAAACTCCTGAGGTAACACATGAATAATTTCTTCTCCAGGCAACATAACTAACTTATGTACTTGATTTACTAAATTTTCAATGTCCGTCTCTTCAATTACCTCATCTGCATTTACTCTTGTGATATAATCACTATGATGAAGACTTCTTATATGTTGGCCAGCGATACCAACCACGACCTCACTAATCTTTTGTCCTGAAACACTTTCAGCTTCATCAACGGCTTGTTGGATTGACTGAATAGTTTGAGTAATATTATTTACAACACCACGCTTTACTCCCAAGCTTTTTGCTTTTCCAATACCAAGCACTTCAATTTTACCATACTCATTCTTGCGACCAATCATCGCAACAATCTTGGTAGTACCAATATCTAAACCAACTGCAATTTTATTATTATCCATCTTGATTTTGTTTTGTACACACCACTTGGTTGTGGTATTTAATATTTATAATTTTATACTTACTAATTGTTTTGTCTTTTAAAGACTTGTTATAAAAAGCTTTCAACTTTTTAAACTTCAAATTCACATCTTCATATTCTCCAAAGTGAATCTTGTAATCACCACTTCGAACATCTAACACATATTCATTGGAGTTTAACCTTGTTATTCCTGTGACTTCTTTTTTCAAAAAATCATCTTGAGAAATAAACAAAATTAACCCTGTTATATCTTCTATATGAGAAGACACGTCATTACCCATTACCAATGGTACTCGAGCAGAAAAGTTCTCTGATAAAGGAATTTTAAATCCATTATCATCAATATAATAAACTTGTTCTCCAGAAATAACCCTAGCTATAGGTTCTTTTTGTGAAATATGAGTTTTTATTAATCCCCCTGGTGTTATAAAAACCTTAGCCTCATCGACATAAGGATTTGCTAACACTTGTTCCTCTAGATGGTGTAAATCTATGATTCTTTTCGGTTGGTTTTTAACTGTAACCTGACTTTGTATTAACAATTTATTAACCGTCTCGTGCGTCAAAAATGAATTCTTACCTTCCTCAAATTTCACTTCTACTGAATGAACTTTTCTATCTAAGTTTCTCTTTTTTGTAAAACCATATAAAACCGATAAAATCAGTAACAAACAGATAAATATTGGATATATAATTATTTTTCTATTCATGTTTTTTCACTCGATTTAACAATACCTTCTTTACATCTTCCAACAAAAGTCCGATATCCCCAGCACCTAACATCAAAACAACATCAGCATTTGAAGATTCCACAAACTTTATCATATCCTCTTTTGATAACAAACGCTTATTATCATTATCAATCTTTTCCAACAACCAGTTAGAAGTGACACCTTCCATCGGTAATTCTCTTGCAGGATAAATATCTAACAAAACTATCTCATCAAATTTGGACAATTCATTCGCAAAATCATCAACAAAATCTCTAGTTCTAGAAAACAAATGAGGTTGAAATACTACCAACACCTTACTACTAGGGTACATCTCTCTAACTGCAGCTTCTACAACTTTAATTTCCGTCGGATGATGTGCATAGTCATCTATTAACACCAAACCTTCCTCTTTTATTTTATAGGAAAACCTTCTTTGCACACCTGCAAAAGTTCTCAGCTGAGTTTTAATCTGATTTAATGAAATACCATACGAGTTTGCCATCGCCAAAGCAGCAAGAGCATTCATAATATTATGTCTTCCAGGTAAACTAAATTCTATGTCTAATATTTCTTCATTTGGTGTTAAAACATCAAATAAATATGCTCCATTACCTACCCTTAAGTTAAATGCTTTATAATCTGCATCCTCATCTATAGCATAAGTTAAACCTTGTAAGTTTAATCCTTTTGCTACGATTAATTTTTCAGTTACTTTATCAGAAAACTCTTTAAAAGACCCTAATAACGAATCATGTTCTCCGTATATATCAAGATGATCAGCATCCATTGATGTAACACACGCAATATCCGGAGATAATTTAAGGAAAGAACGATCATACTCGTCTGCTTCAACTACAGATACTTTGTCTTCTCCTAAAATAAGATTAGAATTATAGTTCTCTGCAACACCACCTAAGAACGCCGTAGCGTTAAATGGTTGCATTATGTGACCCAAAATAGACGAAGTTGTAGTTTTACCATGCGTTCCGGCAACAGCTAAACAAAAAGTATTTTCGGTAATTTTCCCTAGTACCTCTGCTCTTTTTAACACCATAAAGTCGTTATCAAAAAAATAGTTTAACTCCTTATGATTTTTTGGAATCGCAGGCGTGTATACAACTAACGTTTTCTCTTTATTCAAAAACCCTTTAGGTATCAAAGAAAGATTATCATCATAATGAATTTGAATACCTAACTGCTCCAATTCATTGGTTATTGGCGAAGGTGTTTTATCATAACCAGCAACACTTTTCTTATTGGCAGAAAAATAACGTGCTATAGCACTCATTCCAATACCACCAATACCTATGAAATAAACGTTATGTATGTTTTCTAAATTCACTAACTAATTAAACTTTCAATTTCGTTTACAATATGATTTGTAGCATTAGGTAATGCTAACTCATTTATGTTTTCACTTAAACTTTCCTGTTTACCTTTATCTTTCATTAAAGTTTCAAAAACTACAGGAAATGTATTTAACTCACTTTCTTTAAGCATCAGTGCACCATGTTTATCAACAATAGCTTTAGCGTTTTTTGTTTGATGATCTTCTGCAACATTTGGAGAAGGAATAAATATTGTTGGTTTTCCTACGATACATAATTCGGAAACAGAACTAGCTCCAGATCTCGAAATAATAAAATCGGCTCCAGCATAAGCTAAATCCATTCGATTTAAAAACTCAAAAACTTGAACATTACTTTCTTTATTATATTGTTTATACTCGTCGTAGTACAATTTTCCGCATTGCCAGATGAGTTGTACATTTTGATTTTTTAAAAACGATAATTCTAATTCTATTAACTGATTTATTCTTCTTGCTCCTAAACTCCCTCCAATTACTAAAACTGTTTTCTTATTTCTATCTAGTTTAAAAAACTCAATTGCCTCTTCTCTTTTTGTATGAATTGATAACAAGTCCTGACGAACAGGATTCCCTGTCTTTATAATTTTCTCTTTTGGAAAAAAACGCTCTAAATTATCGTAAGCCACACAAATTTTATTTGCTTTTTTACTTAATAACTTATTTGTTATTCCCGGAAAAGAATTTTGCTCTTGCACTAAGGTTGGTATTCCTTTTCTGTTGGCCATCATTAAAGTCGGTCCGCTAGCAAAACCTCCCGTACCAATAACAACATCAGGTTTAAATTTCCTAATAATCCTGCTTGCTTTCCACAGGCTACTAATTAGCTTGAATGGAAACAATAAATTTTTAAATGTTATTTTTCTTTGAATACCAGAAATCCACAAACCCTCAATATCATATCCGGCTTGAGGAACTTTTTCCATTTCCATTTTATCCTTTGCGCCAACAAATAAAATATTTGCCTCAGGGTATCGAAGTTTAATTTCATTGGCAATAGCAATTGCAGGATAGATATGTCCTCCTGTTCCACCACCACTTATAATAACACTTAACGATTTTCCCATTTGATTTTAATTATATGGTTTCATGCAAAATATCCAACGGATTATCATCTAAAATTGACTCCTCAGTTTCATTCTTTGAAGCACTTACACTCAAAATCATACCCAATGCAAAACAGGTCATCCAAATTGAGGTACCTCCACTACTAATTAGTGGTAACGTTTGTCCAGTTACAGGAAATAAATTAACAGCTACAGCCATATTAATTATTGCCTGAAAAACAATTGGCAAACCAACGGCGATAATTAACAATGTTGCAAATATTGTTGTTGCCTTTCTTGCCGATATTACAATTCTAAATAACAACAGAAAATAAATAAACAATACAAAAAGTGCTCCTACCAAACCATACTCTTCAACAATTATTGCATAAATAAAATCAGAAGAAGATTGAGGTAAAAAATTCTTTTGTACACTTTTTCCTGGACCTTTACCCGTAACGCCTCCTGTTGCTATTGCTATTTTTGCTTTTTCTACCTGATAATTTTCAGAACTCTCACCAGATAAAAAACCAGAGATTCTACTTTCCCAAGTTTGAATTCTGTTAGGCATAAGATCTGGAAAAGCTTTCGCAACAAGTATAAATAAACCTAAAGCAACTATTCCAACACCTACAATATTTGCGATGTATTTCATTGGATATCCACCTATAAAAGACAGCAATACTATCATAAAAAACAAGATAGCGGTAGTCGAAAAGTTAGCAGGTAGAATTAACATCAATATTATTCCAACTGGTAACCACAACTGCACCAAACTCTCTTTAAAAACTATTTGTTTTTCCTTATTCTTAGCTAAATATCTTGCCACATATACTAACAGCACCAAACCTGCCAAAGTAGATGTTTGAAAACCAACACCTACAAAAGGAATACGAATCCATCTACTTGCATTTGCTCCACCAATAGTTGAGCCTTGTGATATTGTTACTATTAACAACAATATTACTATAGGCAACATTAAAACTGAACCTCCACTAAAATATCGATACGGAATTTTATGTACTCCATAAAGGATTCCAAACCCCATAATTAAAAGCGCTATATGTTTTACCAAATGGCCCGATGTAGAACCGTTTCCTACCACATAAACCAAATTAGTACTAGCACTATAAACAGGCATAAAAGACAAAATTGCCAACATAGCCACTATTGCCCATATTGCCCTATCTCCTTTTATATGTTTAAATACTGTTTTCAATTTTTATTATAAATCTCTTACTGCATTTTTAAATTGACGACCTCTATCTTCGTAATCATCAAACAAATCAAAACTTGCACAAGCCGGCGAAAGTAAAACAACATCATTTTTCTCAGCTAACTTATGAGAAACTTTAACAGCCTCTTCTGCTCCTGCTGTTTCAACAATAACATCGACTACATTTTGAAAAGTATCTATGATTTTACGATTATCTAAACCTAAACAAACTATTGCTTTAACCTTTTCTCTTACTAAAGGCAATAGATCATTATAATCATTTCCTTTATCAACACCTCCAACAATCCAAACCGTTGGCCTGTCCATACATTCTAAAGCATAAAAAGTTGCATTTACATTTGTTGCCTTACTATCATTTATATAAGAAACACCTTCAACTTTCAATACTTTTTCTAAGCGATGCTCAGCTCCTTCAAAACTTGACATACTTTCAGTTATCGACTGATTTCTTACTTGCAATAATTTAGACGCAAGCATTGAAGCCATAGCGTTTTTAGTATTGTGCTTTCCTTTAATTGTTAAATAGGATGTGTTCATTATATACTCTTCTTCGTTTAATCTAATTATTATATTATTCTCTTTTAAAAATGCTCCGTATTCCAAATGCTCTTTCATTGAAAATGGAACTAAAGTTGATTTTATTGGGTTTTCTTTTAACCAACCAGTAATAACCGGGTCATCTAAATCATAAATCAAGAAATCGTTCTTGGTTTGATTTTTTGCTATTCTAAATTTTGAAGCGATATATTTATTAAAATCATAATCGTATCTATCTAAATGATCTGGGGTAATATTGGTAATCATGGCGATATGAGAATTGAAACTTTCAATTCCATCTAGCTGAAAACTACTCAACTCTAAAACATAATTCTCAAAACTTTTTTCTGCCACCTGTTTGGCAAAACTATCTCCAATATTTCCTGCAACACCAACATTTAATCCTGCATTTTTCAACAAATGATGCGTTAATAAAGTCGTTGTTGTTTTTCCATTTGAACCTGTTATTCCTACTATAGTTGCATCGGTATATTTAGCTGCAAATTCTATTTCAGATATCACCGAAATTCCTTTTGATCGCAACTCTTTCACTAGAGCCACATTATCCGGAATACCAGGACTTTTCATAACTAGATCTGCATCAAAAACCTTATCTTTTGAATGCTGCTTTTCTTCAAAACTTATATTATGATGTAAAAGAACCTTTTTATATTCTTTATTTATTTCTGCTAAATCAGAAACAAATACTTCAAAACCTTGTTTTTTACCTAAAATTGCGCTTCCTACTCCGCTTTCTCCACCACCTAGTACGACCAATTTCTTCATACTACCTCAACTTCAATGTCACTATTGTAAATACCGCTAACAAAATTCCCACAATCCAAAAACGTGTAACTATTTTACTTTCATGATAGTTTAGTTTTTGATAATGATGATGCAATGGAGCCATTTTAAATATTCTTCTACCTTCTCCGTATTTCTTTTTTGTGTATTTAAAATACCCTACTTGTAAAATCACTGATAAATTTTCAACTACAAATATTCCAGCCAATAGCGGAAGTAGTAATTCTTTTCTAGTAGCAATCGCGATCACTGCAATAATTCCTCCTATTGTCAAACTACCAGTGTCTCCCATAAAAACTTGCGCCGGAAACGTATTGTACCAAAGAAAACCGATCAAAGCTCCTGCAAATGCCAATATAAAAACCGTCATTTCACCAGAATTAGGTATATACATCACGTCTAGATAATTAGCAAAAACAATATTTCCTGAAACCCATGCAAACAATGCGAGAACAAGCACCATAATAGCAGAAGAACCTGCAGCTAAACCATCTATTCCATCCGTTAGATTTGCTCCATTTGACACACCTGTTACAATAAAAATTACAATCGGAATAAAAACTAACCAAGCATATTTTTCATAGCCATCTCCAAGAAAACTTAGTGCTTTAGCATAATCTAATTCATTATCTTTTAAAAATGGTACGGTAGTTTTTGTAGATTTATGAGCCTCTCCAAAAACTTGTTTTTTTCCATTAGCTTGAACGATTTGTTGATCCGCTGGTAATTGCTCTTTAATTGTTACAGAAGGACTGAAATACAGCATTGCACCTACAATAATTCCGAGGCCAACCTGACCAACTACTTTAAAAATCCCTTTTAAACCAGCTTTATCTTTTTTGAAAACTTTAATATAATCATCAGTAAACCCGATTAGCCCCATCCATACGGTTGTAATTAATAGAATTATTACATAAATATTCTCTAGTTTAGCAAACAAAACTGCAGGAATTAACGTAGCCAAAATGATAATAATACCACCCATTGTTGGTGTTCCAGACTTTTGCATTTGTCCTTCTAAACCAAGATCACGAATGGTTTCTCCAACTTGTAATTTTCTTAAATAATTAATAACTCTTTTACCGAAGATTGTTGATAACAGCAACGACAAAATAAAAGCCGCAGCAGAACGAAAAGTAATAAACTGAAAAACACTTGCTCCAGTTAAATTAAATTCGCTTTCTAAATACTCAAATAAATAATACAACATCTTCTAAAACTTATTAGTTAAAACATATTTTCACTTCTTCCATATCATCAAAATGAAGTTTTACTCCATTTATCTCCTGATAATTTTCATGTCCTTTTCCAGCTATTAAAATAATATCTCCAGTGTTTGCCAGTTTACATGCTGTTTTTATAGCTTGTCTTCTGTCTAAGATTGATAATGACTTCTTATAGTTCTCTGGAGAAACACCTTTTTCCATATCGTCAATGATACTTTGCGGATCTTCAGACCTCGGATTATCCGAAGTAAAAATTACTTGACTACTTAACTGCGAAGCTATGTGAGCCATTTTTGGACGCTTCGTCTTGTCTCTATCACCTCCACAGCCAACTACTGTTATTACATTCTCATTTCCTGTTCTGATATCATTTACCGTTTCAAGTACATTTTTCAATGCATCTGGTGTATGAGCATAATCAACGATTGCAGTAATATTTGTATTCGAGACTACATATTGAAATCTGCCACTTACACTATTTAACTCGCTGATCCCCTTTAAAACATCAAGTTTTTCAATTCCTAATAAATCAGCAACACCATAAATAGCTAAAACATTATAAGCATTAAACTTACCAATGAGTTTACTCCAAACCTCAGTTCCATTAATAGTTATTAAAGAACCTGAAAAACTCTTCTCTAAAATTTTAGCTTTATAATCACCAAGAGTTTTAAGTGCATACGATTGTTTTTTTGCTTTTGTATTCTGCACCATTACAGCGCCATTTTTATCATCGATATTTACCAACGCAAAAGCATCCTTTGGCAATTCATCGAAAAAACGCTTCTTAACATCTCTATACTCAGCAAATGAAGAGTGATAGTCTAA
Organism: Tenacibaculum sp. MEBiC06402; assembly: GCF_049239625.1. NCBI lineage: Bacteria > Pseudomonadati > Bacteroidota > Flavobacteriia > Flavobacteriales > Flavobacteriaceae > Tenacibaculum > Tenacibaculum sp. MEBiC06402. Next base: position 194,017 of record NZ_JBMKKT010000100.1, on the reverse strand, counting down.
ATGATCATGAGATAAATTTGTAAACACACCTCCTACAAAATTTAATCCCAAGGTTCTATTTTGATGAATTCCATGAGAGCTAACTTCCATAAAACAATACTCAACTCCCTCTTCAACCATTTTAGACAAATACTTGTTGATTGTTAAAGAATCAGGGGTGGTATGGGTTGCTTGAAACTCACGATTATGAACCATAATTTTTACAGTAGACAGCAACCCAACTCTTCTCCCTAAGTTTGTAAACAAATCATACAACAATGTTGTAATAGTAGTTTTACCGTTGGTACCTGTTACCCCAACAAGTTTTATTTTTTTAGACGGATTATCATAATAATTTGAAGCCATTATAGCTAAAGCTTCACTTGAATCTAACACCTCAACATACGTTACTCCTGCTATTCTCTCTTCAGGAGCTTTCTCACAAACTACCGCAACAGCTCTATTAACTAGAGCCTTATCAATAAAATCATGACCATCAACACTAACTCCTTTTAGTGCTACAAAGACATCGTTTGATGAAACTTGTCTACTATCAAAGTGAATATTATTCACTTCAATACTTGTATCGCCAAAAACTGCATTAACTGGCACTTTATATAATATGTCTCTTAAAATCTTCACTTATGATAATTTTAAATAAACAGTTGCTCCTTTTTTAACCTTTTCCCCTCGTTCTATAGACTGCTCCTTAACCTTACCAGAACCAGAGAAACTTACCTTAAGTCCCATGTTTTCTAATAGCGAAATAGCATCCATAGCACTCATTCCAACCACTTTAGGCATTATTGTTTTATACTTACTTAAAACAGTGTAATACTTATTGTAATCCTTATTCACAGCTTTACTCACCACAGAATCCGTAACCATTTGAACACTTGACGGATTTGAAGTGTAAATTTTATGTGCAATCTCTTTAAAAACAGGAGCTGCCACTTTAGCACCATAATACCCTTTTAACACATCAGGCTCATGAATAACCACAATGCAAGAATATTTTGGATTTTTAACAGGAAAAAAACCAGCGAATGACGCAACGTATTTTTGATTAGAATAATACCCCCCTTCATACTCACCCTCTTTATTTTTAGTTCTTGGAATCCATTTTTTTGCTGTTCCTGTTTTACCAGCCATGGAAAAATTAGGAGAATAAATTTCTTTCGCCGTTCCTCTTTTCACCACGTTTTCCATAACTTGAACCACCTTATCAATCGTAGTTTTTGAGGCAATACTTTCACTCAACACTTCTTTATCAAACTTTTTAACGGTTTTACCCGCAACTCTAAGTTCTTTAACAAATCGAGGTTTAATTAGCTCACCATTATTTGCAACAGCATTGTAAAACATTAATGTTTGTAATGGTGTTAGAGAAACTCCGTAACCCCAAGCCATCCATTCAAGACTGATAGAACTCCAACGTTTTTCTTTAACTGATGGAATATAAGGTTTACCTTCTCCAACAATATTCACTCCCGTTTGTCTATCTAAACCAAATTGCTTTATTCTCTTTAAAAATTTCTCAGGATTATGATCGTAATGCTTTTGAATAGCTTTTACAATTCCAACATTAGAAGAAACCTCAAAAACTCTCGCTAATGAAATTTTTCCGTACCCATCTTTATCACTATCCTCAACTTTTCGATTATTGATATAAATTTTTCCTTTTTCTGTATCAACAACAGTAGAAGTATCAATTACCTTATCCTCAAGCCCAGCCATTAAACTTGCTAATTTGAACGTTGAACCCGGCTCGTGACTCTCCCACACAGCATAATTCCTCTTCTCGTAATACTTACCATTTGAAGTTCTACCAAGATTTGAAATTGCTTTTATCTCACCTGTGGCAGTCTCCATAACAACAGCACAACCATGATCTGCTTCATAATACTCCATTTGCTTCAACAAAGCATGATGTGTAATATCCTGAATATTAACATCTATTGTAGTGATTACATCTTTTCCATCCTCTGGCTCTTGCTCATTTAAATCGTTGATTGGCTTCCACTGACCCTTTGCTATTTTTTGCTTTAATCTCCAACCATTTTTACCAAGCATAAATTCAGAGAAAGCTCCTTCAATTCCCGCACCTCCTCTATGATCATTATAACCAATTGTTCGCTCCGCTATTTTACCTATTGGATGCTCTCGAACAGTTCGTTGCTCTGCAATAAAACCACCCCTAAAAACCCCTAATTTAAATATTGGGAAACTTTTCATTTTCATGTAGTCATTATACCCAAGATTTCTAGCAATTAACAGGTAGCGATTTTTAACCTTCTTAGCATCTCTAAGTTTTCTTTCATAATAACTAGGTGTTCTGCCAAGCATTTTTGAAAGCTCTTTTGTTAAACCCGCAATGTTTTCTTCAAAAACATTTTCATCAACAGACATTACATCCATTCGGATAGTATAACTAGAAATAGATGTAGCCAACAAATTACCATCTGCGGCATACACATTTCCTTTATTAGCAAAAACCGTATCATTTTTATAATTAACTTCTTGTGCTAATTTTTTATACTTATCACCTTTGATATATTGAAGTTCAAAAACTTTAAACCCTATAACAACCAGAAAAAGCGACATTAAAGTCGCAATAACATAAAACTTGTTTAGTATATTTTTCTTAACGGCTGACAATACTTTACTCTTTTATAATTACTTTTATTTTTTGTGGCGGTTCATCCGCAGGACTTAAACCACTTGCCTTTACCTTTTTTCGAATTGCACTTTCCAATTTCATACGCATTAAAATTGTACTAGTATCAACATACTCAGCTCTCAACTCCCTCTTCACCTTATTCAACTCAGCTATTTTAACCACTTTCTCATCTGCAGAATGAGAACTCCATATCATAACCAACAATAAAATCACCACAAAAAAAATCACTCTCCAATTCTTTGCAGCTGACTCATCAGTAAGAAAACTCCACCTTAAAACATCATATATTCCTCCTGAATTTCGCTTCATTTTACTTTAATGTTGCTATTCTTAATTTCGCACTTCTAGCTCTATTGTTCACCTGAATCTCTTCTTGAGTCGGAACAATTAACTTTCCTACCTTTTTCAAAGGCTCATTTGTGTTTCCGTAGAAATCCTTCTCAGCTTCACCTTGAAATTTCCCCATCTGAATAAAACGCTTTACCAATCTATCTTCCAAGGAATGATAAGAAATAACACTTAACCTCCCGTTCTCATTCAACAAACTAGGAACCTGTATCAAAAACTCTTTCAACACTTCTAATTCCTCGTTTACCTCTATTCGAATTGCCTGATATATCTGAGCTAAAATTTTATGTTCTTTAGCCTTTGGTAAAAACCTTCTCAATACCTCCTTTAACTCAAAACTGGTGTCAATACTTTTTTCAGCCCTAGAATTAACTATTTGCTTAGCCATTGCTCTTGCATTTCTTAACTCCCCATACAAATACAACACATCCGCTAATTTTTCTTCCTCATACTCATTTACCACAACTTTCGCCGATAAACCCGAAGCCTGATTCATTCTCATATCCAACTCACCATCAAACCTTGTTGAAAAACCTCTTGTCGCTTCATCAAACTGATAAGAAGAAACACCTAAATCAGCTAATATCCCATCCACTTTTGTAACTCCATGAAAACGCAAAAACCTTGAGATATACCTAAAATTCTCACCAATCAAAACAAAACGATCATCTTCAATTATATTCTGTAACGCATCAGCATCTTGATCGAAAGCAAACAATCTTCCATCCTTCCCCAGTCGTTTCAAGATTTCTTTTGAATGACCCCCTCCTCCAAATGTCACGTCAACATAAACTCCATGTTCTTTTATATTGAGCGCATCAACGCTTTCTTCCAATAAAACAGACTTGTGATAATTACTCATCGATTTCAATATTTCCCATTACCTCTTCAGCTAGATCAGCAAAATCTGAAGCTGTATCCTCTATTACACTTTCATACTTTTCCTTATCCCATATTTCGATAATATTTACAGCACTCGACAACACTACTTGTTTTTCAATACCAGCAAATACCGATAGGTCTTTTGGAATTAATATTCTTCCTGCAGAATCCATTTCTACCATCTTCACACCAGCAGTAAATCTCCTTATGAAATCATTATTCTTCTTCACAAAACGATTAAGCTTATTTATTTTCGCCATCATTTGATTCCACTCCTGCATCGGATATAATTCCAAACATGGCTGAAAAACAGAACGTTTGATTACAAAGCCTTCTTCCAAAACAGGACTTAACTGCTTCTTTAACGCAGAAGCAACCATTAACCTACCTTTGGCATCAGCTTTACACTCATATGTTCCTATTATATTTACCACTTTAAAATGCAAGAATAATTCAAAAATATAAAATATTTACCACTTTTTACCACTTTTTACCACATTGTTGATAAGTTTCCATTTTTTAGAGAAAATACTGGCGTTCTGTTGGTTATTTATTCTCAAAAAGCATATTTGAAAAGAAATTGATAGGTATAAAAAAAAGAATTACTTTTGCTCTGAGCCAAATCTTAGCTAATGACAGATTTTTTAAAGACAGAAGGTAAGTTTACATATGCCGAAGCGGGAGAAGGAAAAGCTATTATTGTTCTTCATGGATTAATGGGAGCTTTAAGTAATTTTGACGCTACTTTTAAGCATTTTTCAGAAATTGGGTACAAGGTTTTAATTCCTGAATTACCACTTTATACTTTACCTATACTTAAGACTAATGTTAAAAATCTTGCCAAGTTTTTACATGATTTTATCGAATACAAAAAACTTAAAGATGTTGTTTTATTAGGAAACTCTTTAGGTGGACACATCGCTTTATATTACATCAAGCATTACCCACAAGACGTTTCTGCTCTTGTATTAACTGGTAGTTCTGGTTTATATGAGAACTCTATGGGTAACAATTATCCGAGAAGAGGAGATAAGGAATTTGTGCGAAATAAAACACAAGAAGTTTTTTACGATAAATCAATTGCTACTGACGAATTAGTAGACCAAGTATATGATGTTATTAATGATAGAAATACCTTGGTAAAAACATTAGCTATTGCAAAAAGCGCTGTTCGTCATAACATGGCAAACGATTTACCAAACATGCAGCAACCTACTTGTATAATTTGGGGAAAGAACGATACTGTTACACCTCCCGAAGTTGCTGAAGATTTCCATAAATTACTACCAGACAGCAATTTATATTGGATCGATAAATGTGGACACGCTGCAATGATGGAACATCCTGAAGAATTCAATAAAGTTTTAGAAGGATGGTTTAAAATGCGTAATATATAACCTCGCATTCATTATATAAACTGTTTAACATATGAAGATTAAATCTGCAGAATTTGTCATGAGCAATAGTAACGTTACTAATGCTCCAAAAGACCACATTCCTGAATATGCTTTTATCGGTCGATCAAATGTTGGAAAATCTTCATTGATTAACATGTTGATGGATAGAAAGAAGTTAGCTAAAACTTCTGGAACTCCTGGTAAAACACAATTAATCAATCACTTTAAAGTAAACGACGAATGGTTTTTAGTAGATTTACCTGGATACGGTTATGCTAAAGTTTCTAAAAAGAAAAGAACCATTTTTCAATATTTCATTGAAAACTACTTTAAAGAAAGAGAACAATTAGTTTGTGCATTTGTATTGGTTGATTCAAGACATGATCCACAAAAGATAGATTTAGAATTCATGCGCTTTTTAGGAGAAAACCAAATTCCTTTTGCCATTATCTTTACAAAGGCCGATAAACTACCAAGTTCTAAACTCAACAAACAAATTCTTTCTTACAAAAGAAAACTACTAGAACACTGGGAAAGTTTACCTGTCAACTTTTTAACTTCTTCCTCTTCTAAACTTGGAAGAGATGAAGTATTAGATTTCATTGACAGCGTAAACAAAGATGTTGCAGATGATTTTAAATAAATCGCTATGCATTCTACCAAAAATAATTTATTAGTTCTTCACGAAGACAATCACCTTATCATCGTCAATAAAAGACCAGGAGATATTGTACAGGGTGATAAAACTGGTGATAAACCACTAAGTGATGTTGTCAAAGAATACATTAAAGATAAATACAACAAACCTGGTAATGTGTATTTGGGAACAGTTCATCGTTTAGACCGCCCAACTTCCGGTGTCGTAATTTTTGCTCGAACTTCTAAAGCCTTAGAACGTTTGAATAAAATGTTACGCGAAAAGAAAATTCAAAAAACCTATTTTGCAGTTGTTAAAGGTCCTTTAAAGAAAAAGGAAGGCACACTTGTTAATTTTTTGAAGAAGAACCCAAAGAATAATAAGTCCACAGCTTATTCGAAAGAAATTGATGGAAGTAAAAAATCAATTCTTCATTATAAAGTTATCAAAGAATTAGACAATTACTCGCTATTAGAAATTGACTTAGAAACTGGTCGTCATCATCAAATTCGCTGTCAACTTTCAACCATTGGCTTCCCTATTAAAGGTGATTTAAAATACGGATTTTCAAGAAGCAACAAAAACGGAAGTATTCATTTACACGCTAGAAAAATCTCCTTTACGCATCCTGTAAGTAAAGAATTAATAGAAATAAAGGCACCTCTACCAAAAAACGATTCAATTTGGGAAGCATGTAACTAAATTCGTATATTTAGTTTTTTAACCCTTTTATTGATGAAAGCCTTAAAATACTTACTCGTTTTTACGATTCCGTTAACCGTATATATATCATTTACTAATACTGGTTGGATTACGTTTCTTCCACTTATTTATGTTTTTGGAATTGTTCCTTTATCAGATATGTTTTTAAAAGTAAACGCCGAAAACTTCGATAAAGAACAAGAAGAAATCGAAAAAAACAACAAACTCTACACCTACATTTTGTACCTAACCTTGCCCGTGCAAGTTGGTTTCTTAGTTTGGTTTTTATTTGTAATCAATGAAACCACCGCAACAATTGATTTAATCGGAAGAATTTCCGCTATGGGAATTATGTGTGGTGTTATTGGTATTAATGTTGGACATGAATTAGGCCACCGAAATAATAGATTTGAAGAATTACTTGGAGAAATCTTACTAATGACTTCGCTAGAAACGCATTTCTTGCCCTATCATAATGCGGGACATCATTTTAACGTTGCTACACCAGAAGATGCTGCTACTGCTAGAAAAAATGAACCTTTGTATATATTCTGGATTCGTTCTCAATTTATGAGCTATATCCAAGCTTGGAAATTAGAAAACAAACGAATGACAACTTCCGAACGATCTTGGTTTCATTATCAAAACAGAATGTTAATCTATACAATTTGCCACGCGCTGTTGGTAGGTGCCATATTTTTCTTTTTCGGTGTGATTACAACTTTGTATTTCTTAGCAGCCGCTATTTTTGGTATTTTACTTTTAGAAACTGTAAATTATATTGAACACTACGGATTGCTTCGAGATAAAAACAAATTTGGAAGATATGAACGTGTAAAACACACACATTCTTGGAACTCTAACCATGTTATCGGAAAATTAGTTCTGTTTAATTTATCACGACATTCAGACCATCATTATAACGGTAGTAAACATTATCAAATACTAAAATCGCTACCTGAAAGTCCACAAATGCCAACAGGTTACCCTGGAATGATGTTATTATCATTGATTCCACCTATTTGGTTTAAAGTAATGAATAAAAAACTTCAAGAAATTTAATTGATGACCATTCCTCAAATTATTGAGCAACAAAAACAGTTTTTTGCTACTCAACAAACAAAAGATGTTTCCTTCAGAAAAAATAGCTTACGAAAACTTTTAAAAGAAGTTACCCGAAGAGAAAAAGACATCTTACAAGCATTACACAACGATTTTAAGAAATCAGAATATGAAGGTGTAATGACTGAAACGAGCATTGTAGTTTCTGAAATAAAGAAAATGATTAAAAACTTAGGTTCTTGGTCACGACCAAAACGTGTGATGCCTTCGTTATTGAACTTTCCTTCATCTGCAAAAATTTACCCAGAACCCTACGGAACCACCTTAATTATTGCGCCGTGGAATTATCCGTATCAATTAGCTTTTTCTCCATTGGCAGGAGCCATTGCCGCAGGAAACACCGTTGTTTTAAAACCATCTGAGCTTACGCCAAATACCAGTACTATTTGTAAAGAAATTATCGAAGCTGTTTTTGAAACTGGTCATGTAGCTGTTGTAGAGGGTGGAATTCCTAAATCCCAGGAATTATTAGCACAGCGTTGGGATTATATTTTCTTTACGGGAAGTGTTCCTGTGGGAAGAATTGTTGCCAAAGCTGCTGCAGAATATATTACACCCGTTACTTTAGAATTAGGAGGTAAAAGTCCGTGTATTGTTGATGATACCGCCAATATAAAATTAGCGGCAAAACGAATTGTTTGGGGAAAATGCATCAATGGAGGTCAGACTTGTATTGCGCCTGATTATTTACTGATTCATAAAAAAAGTAAAGACAAATTTGTAACTGCTTTTAAAGAGGAAATCAAAAAAGCATACGGTGAAAATCCAGCTGAATCTCAAGATTTCCCTAGAATTGTAAACGAACGAAACTTTGATCGTTTGTCAAAAATGCTAGTAAACGAATCGTTTTTAGTTGGTGGAGATACCAATAGAGAAGATCGATATATCGCTCCTACTTTATTGGACGAGCCAAGTCTAGACAGTGAAGTAATGAAAGGCGAAATTTTCGGTCCTATTTTACCTGTCTTATCCTACGAAACTACAGACGATTTAGAAGCTGTCATTTCTAAATACGATAAACCATTAGCCTTTTATGTATTTACGGGTAAAAACTCTTTTGCCAAACAACTGATTCAAAAATATTCGTTTGGTGGCGGAACTATTAATGACACCACAGTACATTTTGCCAACGACAATTTACCATTTGGTGGTGTTGGTGAAAGTGGTATTGGTGGATATCATGGTAAAAAAACATTTGATACTTTTTCTCATAAAAAAGGAGTGGTGAAGCGTGGAACTTGGTTAGACGTTCCTACCAGATATGCGCCGTATAAAGGCAAACTAAAACAATTAAAAACCTTACTTAAATTCGGATAACACATGAGCGAAAAAACTGTTTCGGAAGCAATTAACTACAGAAGATCTGTGAGAGTGTACGATAGTGAGCAACCTATAGACGCCGCAATTGTAAAAAAATGTATTGAACAAGCTACGCTTGCTCCTAATAGTAGTAATATGCAATTGTGGGAATTTTACCACATTACTTCTAGAGAAGTTATTGATAAAATAGTTCCTTTGTGTTTCGATCAAAATGCAGCTAAAACCGCTCAGCAATTAGTAGTTGTTGCCGTGCGTAAAGATTTATGGTCGAAAAGAGCAAAAGCAAACTTAGACTATCTAAATAAAGTTTTTCCTCCGAAACCAAAAGCCGAACAGTCTAACAGAGAAAAGTTTGCTAAAAAATACTACCAAAAATTAATACCAACCGTGTATAAAGATTTCTTCGGACTTTTTGGAATGTTAAAATACGTAATTACGTTGGTAATGGGAATCTTTAAACCCATTTACAGAGAAGTACGTAGTAAAGATATGCGTGTAGTTGCTCATAAAAGCACCGCATTAGCCGCACAAACGTTTATGTTAAGTATGGCAGCAGAAGGTTACGATACTTGCCCAATGGAAGGCTCGGATACTTGGCGTGTTAAAAAAGTATTGGGTTTACCGTATGGCGCGGAAATTAACATGATTATTTCTTGCGGTATTAGAAAACCCGAAGGTGTTTATGGACAACGTTTTAGAGTTCCTTTTGAGGAAGTATATAAGGTGGTGTAAACTTCCTGTTATCAGGTATAAATTATAAGAATAACGAGAACAATAGTATAGATATAAGCCGTTAGGCATTATTCAATAAATGATAAAATATAAAGCGACAAATAAAAAATCAGATAAATTAAAGTGGTTGATTTATATTCTATTCGGATTAGGGTTATTGGTTTTTATAACAAAGTATTCAGATTGGCATATTATATCAAAAATTCTGATTTCAATTCCCTTAATGGTTAACCTATTATTTGATCTTTTTTATTTCAAAAAAGTTGGATATGTCATTGACGAAATACACTTTGGTGATTCTGAAATTGAAATATTTGACCTTAAAAAAAATGGAATGAAAATCGATTATTCAAATTTGAAATATTCGATTAGAAAAAGAAAGTTTGATAAACATAAAACCGAAATTGAACTTAAAAGTAAGAAAAGATTAAAATTTAAAACTCTTGGGAGGTTACACATTAAGAATTGGGACAATATTTTCGATATAGAAAGTGAGTTAGAGAAAAATAAAGTTGTGAGAGTTGAATGGAGACCAATGACTTTATGGGGGAAATATTGGGGATTTTTTATTGATTTATTTTTCTTAACAGCAAGTGACGGGGACATTGGAATGACTGAATATCAAGAAAAGTCTATCAAAGAAGTAACTGAAAATCCTATCAATAAAGAAAACAATGCCTAATACCGTGTATAAAACATAGCTAATAATCGCATAACCAAAAGGTTTGTGTATATTGAGAAAGTCCGTTAACACAAATACAAAACGCAACAATGCAGACAAACAAGAACATACCATATTATTTGACAGCAGTTGGACTTTTCATCTTGCTGAAATTTGGTTTTACACTTGCTGACAATAACGACTTGACCTTTCTTCTCAAACCTACCGACAAACTTGTTGGACTTTTGACCGGCTCACATTCCATTTATCTCTCGGATAGTGGATATTTCCACGAACACTTAAACATTGTTATTGACAAATCTTGCTCGGGTTTCAACTTTTGGATTTTGTGCTTCCTTCTTTTTACTTACTTGACAGTAAAACACTTTGACAAAACTTTAAGCAAAACCCTGACAATCCCGACCACTTTAATTGGAGCTTATCTACTGACCATTTTTGTAAATACATCTCGGGTTTTTGCTTCCATTGTTGTAGAGACCCAGACAAAAAGGATTCTTCTGAATCAACAACATATTATACACGAAGCCATTGGAATAATTACTAATCTGACATTTTTGATTTTGGCTTACGTTCTAATTGAGAAATTATTAACCCATAAACGATACAATGCGAAATTTGCTTAATCCGAAATGGCTTTTTGTAATTAACACACTACCGTTAGTGGTGTTGTTTTTTCTGTTTTTTGGTCAGTTCAATATTATTAAAACTTTATTAGAAGAAAACAGCATCCAACTTTGGATGTTTTTTGGTCTTTCGTTAGGAGTTCTTGGTTTACTGAATTTTGCATATGCGATTTATTTGACTTTAAAGAAAAAAAATGTTTCTGCATGGTTTGGTTTAATAGCCCTACTTTGTTACATCCCTTTCATTTACCTCTATGGCTACCATTTAGACAAAATCATTCCTTTTTCAATCCCTCAATGGATGGTTTCGGGAAATATCTTTTTATACGTTGGAACATTCCTAATGCCAACACTTGCATATTCACTGTTTATTTTGGTTTCTCATTTTACACCTGAAAACAAAGAACATAAAGCTTGGACAAACTTTTTAATCGCAATTGGAGTTCCGGTTGCAGGTTACTTATTTACTCAAATCATTCTTCCTTTATGGCAACCATTGGATGTGAGCTTTAGTATTCACGCAATGGTGATTCTTGTTATCACTGCTACTCTAGTTTTCCTCTATTTCTTAATTCGGGGTGTTTTTATACTCGCGACAAAAAAAGCAGAAGCTTGGCAGAAATACAAACTAGCTTGGAAAATTCCGATTACTATAGTTCTTCCATTAATTGGATTAGCAGTAAACAACGGACACCTATTTAATAATTTCGTCCCAAGTGAATCAGGAATTTTTGGAGATTTCAATAATGCTTGGTTTTATATTCTTGCCATTGTTAACGGTATAATGGTTTGCTTACCTAAGCTTGAAAAGAAAGTATACCGAATTCTTATATTCATCGGTAGAAGTATAACATTTGCTTACACATTTTACTTCTTTTTAGTTTTTCTCCCTTTTTTACCTTTATCGGTAATAGCAATTATTGCAATCGGGACAGGGTTTTTAATGTTAACACCTTTACTTCTTTTCGTTGTTCATATCAACGAGCTTTCAAAGGATTTTACTTACTTGACAACACAGCTTCCGAAAAAACTCATCATCGGAATTTCGTTATTGGGCTTTCTGGTTATTCCAGCATCTATCACAGTAACTTATCTGAAAGACAAAAACGTTTTAAATGAGACATTATCTTATTTATACAGCTCTGATTACTCAAAACAATATGACATTGATAAAGGTTCACTTCAAAAAACACTCAATGTTATAGAAAACCATAAAGACCATAGAAATAACAGGGGTGGAATGTTTGGCAATGGAATTCCCTATTTGTCATCCTATTTTAATTGGTTAGTAATGGACAATCTCACTTTATCTGACTCTAAAATCAACACCATTGAAAAAATATTTTTTGGTAAAACCTCCTTTGAGTTACGTCCTGAAAATATCCAAAATGACAATGTTAAAATAAGTAATATTTCCACAAATAGCACTTACGATAAATCTCAAAATGCATGGAAAAGTTGGGTTGACTTGGAAATAACCAACAAAAGTGAAAATACTTGGCTTTCAGAATATGCTACAACGATTACCTTACCTGAAGGCTGTTGGATAAGCGATTACTATTTGTATGTTGGCGACAAAAAAGAGTCAGGAATTTTAGCAGAGAAAAAATCAGCAATGTGGATATTTTCACAAATTCGAAATGAAAATCGAGACCCAGGAATTCTATATTATTTAACAGGGAATAAAATTGCCTTCAGAGTATTTCCTTTTGCAAAAGATGAAGTGAGAAAAACGGGAATTGAGTTCTTACACAAAGAGCCTGTTACGCTTAACATTGATAACAACATAATTGACTTAGGAACAAAAGAAGAGACAATTTACGAAAACATTGAAACTGAAATCATAGCTTACATATCTACTCAACATAAACAAAAACTGAACTCTTTTAAACGTAAACCCTATTTTCATTTTTTGGTTGACGCTTCTAAAAACAAAAACAGTAACTCATCCGATTTTATCAAAAGAATTGAGCTGGTTATAAATAATAATCAAACACTTGCGGAAAACGCAAAAATCAGTTTTGTAAATAGCTATGTAAATACTGTCTCACTAAATGATGATTGGAAAACAAAATTTGAAAATGAACCTTTTGAAGGCGGTTTTTACTTGGATAGAGCGGTAAGAAAAACTTTGTTCAGTGCATATCAAAACAAATCACAAACATATCCTGTCCTTGTGGTTGTAACTGACAGTATTCAAAATGCGGTTCTGGAGAAAGATTTTGCAGACTTAAAGTTTACATTTCCTGAAAGCGACTTGTTTTTCAACCTTGACAAAAACGGAAATTTAAGAGAACATTCATTAGTCGAAAACCCAAAAAATGAACTACCCGAAATACAGCGAGAATGTTTGTTCTGTGAAACTGTTCTGGAATATAAACTACCCGACAAGTCAATTGCTTATTTACCAAGCAACAATGAGCCAAGCATAATTCTAAAAAAGGAGGAATTTGAAGTTAACGAAACAGAGATTAAAGTAAAGAATTGGGAATCTGCTTTGATAATGCAAGGACAATGGAATTCACAAATGTTACATCCTGAAAACTCAGAGAAAGACTGGCTGAATATGGTAAAATATAGTTTCATTTCAAAAGTTATGACACCGGTAGCATCATATTTAGTGGTAGAGAATGAAGCGCAAAAAGCAATGCTGAAAAAGAAACAAGAACAGGTTTTGTCTGGCAACAAATCCTTAGATCTTGGAGAAGATGCTCAACGAATGAGCGAGCCAAGTTTAATAATATTGTCCATCTTACTAGGTATTATGATTTGGTATAGAGAAAAAAGAAAACGACAATTAATAAAATAAAACACGTCTGGTAACAAAGTATATGGTGCATACCCTGAGGGATACGTACCATACGCAGAACGTGCCGCATTACTAGAAAGATAAACAATGAAAAAACAATTAATCTTTTTAATATCGATACTCTTACTTATTTCTAGTTGTAGTGAAAAAGAAGAGCGCCTTCTTTTCTCTTCAAGTAGAAATGGAAATTCGGACATTTTCATTATGGACGCTAATGGAGAAAATATGAAAGCACTAACTCAAACGGATTTCGAAGAGTGGGGACCAACTTGGATTAACAAAAATGAGATTTGCTTCTTAAGACAAACAAAGGACTCTATTTTTAGAATAAAGTTGAATTTGAAAACAGATAAAGAATCTAAACTATATCATCCAACAAACTGTTTATTAGATGATAAAAATGTTCTTTATTATGGTAAATTGGAACTATACACCTGTAAAAATGATATTTTTATTTATAACTCCAGAACAAAAGAAACTATTGACATAACTGAGAACATAGTAGGAGTAGCAAACTATCCCAGCTGGAGTCATGATGGAAAAAGCGTGATATTTACAAGTAATCATTTAGGCAATAATCAGCTTTTCAAGTACGAATTAGATTCAAAAAAAATAATGCAATTAACCGATTCTAATGCAAATAATGAAAGAGGTGAGTTATCTCCAAACGGAAAATTACTAGTCTATAGTTCGGACTATTTTGAGAAAGGCAACCAAGATATTCTTGTCAAAAACCTGGAAAATGGAGATATTAAAAATATATCCAAGAGTCCAGGAATTGAGCTTATTGCTCGTTTTTCACATGACGGAAATAAAATATTCTTCGGAACTAATCAAGACGATAATTGGGAAATCTATTTTTACAATTCAGATACCGAAAAACAAACGAGATTAACAACTAGCAATGAATTTGACGGTGACCCAAGAGTTCTAAAATATAAATAGCGTGCAACAACAACGTATATAAAAACATTGTTATTTATATATAATATAAAGCTAATTTGATTATACTCTAAAGATGGTAATATTATCTATAAAAGCACAAGTTAAAACATCATGAAAAAACGCTTTCTCTTCGCACTCCTTACACTAAGCATTTATAGCTACGGACAAAGTTCAAAACATCCGATAGATGTGGAATACTATAACTGTATTGAGAATGCTGTTCCGACAACTCTTGGTAGTATTACTTGTACCAAAGAAGCTAAAGAAGCATGGGAATTAGAAATAGCAACACTTTTAGAAAAACTAAAAAAAGAAAGCAAACAACTTAACGTAGCTTTACTAGAAGAATCGCAAACGCAATGGCTTGCTTTTCATAAAGCCAATGTAAAATTCTACTATTCTTTTTATCAAATTCAGTATCAAGGAGGAACCATGGCGCGTTCTGCAGCACTTACTTATGAAATGACGCATTTAAGAGAACGTGCTATATACTTAAAAGAACTTTACGAGGAAATTAGTGAAAAGTAAAAATAACATTCATATTTGCGGAGAAGTTTTTAAACGTAAAAGAACACATTTTTCTTTCGAAACCTTATACAAGCAAATTGTGGATATGTCTGAACTTAAAAAGCTTCAAGAATTTTCAAACTTACAAGCTGTTTCCTTAAACGGCACAAACATTAACGATTCTGGTTTACAATATGTAGGTCAATGTGCAACAATTACCAATTTAAACTTAACGTTTACAAACATTTCAGATAAAGGCATTCCACATGTAGTGAACCTAAAAAAATTACAATGGCTTCGTTTAAAAGAAACTAACATCAGTAAAAAAAGTATTCCGTATTTTAATCAAATGAAGAGTTTGATTTCATTACAAATCCATGAAACTGAGATTTCAGGTAAAGATGTGGTATCACTAAACTTACCAAACCTAGAGGAACTTATGGTAGATTGTGAAGATGATTTAGATTATAAAACGTTGTTAAACCTCTCAGAAAAGTTACCCCAATGTGAAATTATTTCGAAAGGAAAAGGAATTTTTAAAAATGGGAATTTTGAATCTTGATTTTTGATTTACTATTTTCGACTAAAATGATTAAAAACGTAAATAAAGACATATTGCCTCTCTTGATATCAGTGGTACTTTCACTAATATCCATTGGTATGGCTCTTTTCACAAAGTATACTTTGAATACCAAAACATACCTCGGAATAATATTTGGGGGAACTTCATGTCTGTTATATTTTAAAAACAAAAAGTTTTACAATTACTTCTTTGGAATCGTTTTAGTTCTTGGAGTATTCAATCTATTAGATGTTTATTATATAAACATGAAATTAGGAATTGGGCCATTTGTATTCAATCCTATTTTTACTGTTTTACTTGTTGTTTTTGCAGCTTTCAATAAAGAAATTTTAAATCTGTTATTTCCAAAAAACAATAATTCAGATAGTCCTAACTAATAATTTAAATCAATAAAACATGAATAATAACTACAATATAGAAATTGTTGGAATTCAACAAGAAGCTCCGCGCGTATATTCAATTACTATTTCTACCTATACAGATATTGGATACAGACTAGATACCAACTATGGAGGCTATCAAGCACTAGGAACAGTAACCTATAAAGGGAAACTTTATCAAGGTATTGAACTAAAAGTGGTAGCTGATCCTACTGCCGACAAACCAAACACAGAACAAGATTCTTTTATTGTACCGCAAGATAATGCAAATTCAATTGGGGTATACGTGAAATGTGGAGATCAAATTGCAACTATTAATTTTCACTAACTCTATGTTTAGAAAAGTATCTATAAAAAAAGTGGTAATACCGATAGCTTTCTGTATCTCTATTATTTCTTGCAAAACAGAACATACAACCTCCACAACTAAAAACAGTAAACACAATTCGACTGCTACTGTAAAAAACACATATCCAGTAATTTCAAAAGTTGATACTGTTTTTGCTGAAAATGCTCCTAAGAGAATTACCAGAAACATAAAAATAGATAAGCAAGGACGACTGCTAATTGCCGCCTATGATGATGTAATTTTTTATGATGGAAATAATTTCACCAAACTCAGTAAACCAGGCGATATTAAAAGCTGGTATGCTTTCGATGTATTAGAAGATCGAAATGGAAATATTTGGATTGCAAGTGATCAATCTGGCGCCTATCGAATTGACGGTAAAACTGGTGTAGTTACCAATTTCAACACTAAAGATGGATTAGGTCATACTCGAAATATGTGTATATACGAAGATAAAGATGGTAATATTTGGATTGGCGGACAAGGTGGTTTGAGTAAATATGATGGAAAGTCTTTCAAAAACTTCAACACAGACGATGGTTTACCACATAACGACATCAACACAATTTTAGAAGATTCAAAAGGGAACATTTGGTTTGGTACTAGAGGAAATGCAGGAATTTTTGATGGTAAAACTTTTTCAGAATTAAAAAAGGAAAATGGCGAATCGTTTTTCAATGTTTGGTCGATACTCGAGGACTCAACAGGAGTTATTTGGTTGGTAGATAACAAAGGTTTGTGGAAATATAACAATAATACTTTTTCACATCAATTAGACGATATTTGGAAAATATTCGAGGATGCTAAAGGCGATTTTTGGTTTACAGGCATGTTAAATGGAGGAGCTTCATCGCTGAATAAAATTATACAAAGCGACACTTCAGAAAAACATACAACCGAAAAAGTATTTACATCTGGCAAAATGTTTTTTGGTCTTGTTGAAGACGCAAAAGGAACTATTTGGATTGGCGGTGGTGATGGAATTTGGAAATACAACGATAATGCTGTTACCTATTATTCTGGAGTTTTAAGGAAGTAAAACATGAAAATTTTAATATTTGGAGCTTCTGGTTCAGGAACGACTACTTTAGGCAATGAAGTTGCTCAAAAAACTGATTTCGTTCATCTAGATGTTGATGCTTATTACTGGAAGCAAACAAATCCTCCTTTTCAGGAAAAAATTCCATTACTTGAACGAAATGAAAATTTAAGGAATGATTTCAACAAGTATAAAAACGTTGTTGTTACTGGCTCTTTAGTTAGCTGGGGAAAAGAATGGGAATCTGCTTTTGATTTGGCTGTCTTTATTTTATTAGATAATACTATAAGAATGGAACGTTTGAAAAAACGAGAAATAGAACGTTATGGAAATCAGCTACAGACTAATAAAGAAATCAAAAAAGCTTCTGAAGCTTTTTTGGAATGGGCCAACCAATATGAAAACCCCAATTTTGACGGAAGATCTCTTAAAATTCATACCAATTGGATTGAATTATTGACTTGTGATGTACTAAAACTAAACGGTGAAAATAGTTTAGAACATAATTTAGAAATAATATTAAGTGAAATAAAACTTTAGATTCTCAATACAAAAATATTTTTTTGATTTACTTTTATGTATCAAAACCAATTAATCAAGTAATTTTGAAACGAAGAAACTTTCTCAACTTTAGTTTTTCTGCATTGTTAGGAAGCTTATTTTTTTCTAAAAAAGCAGCTGCAGAAACTCCAAATAAAAACACAATTGACGACCAATCTTTAAAGAAAGAAAATCAAGAAGAATTAGTTTCTCTAAATATCCCAAGTCCAAAAGAACTTCGTGGTGGCTGGGCAGCACTTGCAGCAGTTTGTGCATCCAGAGGTTGGGGAAATGATGTTTACGCTAAAAAAGATCAGTGGTTTTATCATGATGGTGGTGGAAACTGGGTCTGTCTTCGTTTTAAAGAAAAAAACAAAGCTATTTTAATTGGTCATGATCACGAATACACTGAAACCTATTACGGAGAAGCTGCAAAATATTTTGAAGAAGAAGAAACTGATATTTTAGCGGACACTCCAGATTGGTGGAGTTTCGATATGAATCCTGCTCCTTTTGGAGAATGGATTGGTTTCGTATACGGATGGGACGGAGAAAAATGGCAAAGAGCAAATTATGACAAACCAGACGGATTCAAAGAAGTTAATTTAATTGATGCTTGTAGTATGAATGATTTTGAACAATTACAGCAACACTCTTTTGACGCTCCAGGAAATAATGGTAAAGCTCCTAGCGATAAAAAACTTAAAAAATTGGTCGATGCTGACGCTAATATAACTCCTGAACTTTTAGAAAATGTTGTTCCTGGCTGGGACATAAAAGCTGGCGTTGAAGCCGCAAAAAAGTTTTTAGAAGCCGATATTTAGAAACTATACATTTAACCTACCCCGATTTATATCATATGAAAAAACTAGTTTTATTCTTTGCTTTCCTAATTGTTTTAGGATGTAAAAACAATAACTATAAAGAGTTCCACAAATCAAACAGTTCAAAGCATGGTGCTGCAAATAAACACATGCTAAAATCTTCTGTAGATGAGTTAATTCAAAAGTTTGAATCTCCTGAAAGAGATGCTTATCAAAAACCTGAAAAAGTTCTTGAATACTTAGGTAATATCGAAGGTTTAACTATTATGGATATTGGTGCAGGCTCTGGTTATTTCTCAGTAAAACTTGCTAAAAAAGGCGCTAAAGTTATTGCAGCAGATGTAGATGATAGTTTTCAAGAGTTTATTAAAAATCGTATTAAAGAAAATAATCTAAAAAACATTGAAACTAGAAAAATACCTTATGATTCTCCAAGTTTAAAAGATGAAGAGGTAGATATCGTTTTAATTGTAAACACGTATCACCATATTGAAAATCGCTCTAAATATTTTCAAAAAATAAAAAAAGGTATCAACTCTAATGGGAAACTAATCATAATAGATTTTTTCAAGGTAGAAATTCCTGTTGGACCTCCAGTAAACCATAAACTATCTATAGATGAAGTTATAAAAGAATTACAAAAAGCTGGATATACTACTTTCCATGTAAATGTTGATTTACTTCCTTATCAATATATTATCGAAGCTAAATAAAGAAAAATTCATTTAAAATGTTTATTTTCAAAGTGTAATGACTTTTATCAGTGTTTATTATGCACAAAACATCAATCTTTGTGTAATAACAACACCTAAATTAAAACTTAGCAAAATGAAAAAAAACATGGGTTCTTCGGATAGAATTATTAGAACAATAATCGCTGCATTAATAGCTATTCTTTATTTTACAGGAATCATTTCTGGCACTTTAGGAATTGTACTACTTGTAGTAGCTTTAATATTTCTACTAACAAGTTTTGTCAGTTTTTGTCCCTTATATGCTCCATTTGGAATTAATACTTGTAAAGTGAAAGACAAATAATGTTCTATAAAGAAATAGAAAACTTAAAATCCGATTTAGAAAAACACAACATTAAAATTTCTAATCCTTTTGATCACATTCGAAAGGATTTGTTTTTCGTGATACTTTCAATTAATGGGAAATCATGGAAACTTCTAATTGATGATGAATATAATGATTTTTCAGAAACTAATTTATTAATGAATTGGTTTTTGGTTTTATACAATTTAGAAGCCTATGAAGAAAATAAAGACATTCTTGAGTGGACAAATGAAATCAATGTGAATCCGAAAGATTTTCTAGATTATTATCGTGATTTAGGAACTGCTTATAAAGAAATTGAGCATCAACTTGGTAAAATTGACGCTCAAATTTCTTCCTATGATTATACCTTACGAACTGGTGTTACAAAAGCATTAGCTAATGAAACTTCATCCTAAATTTATTTAGGCAGTAATACCAATTTGTTTTCAGATTTTTCGATTTCCTCTTGGTTTAATTTCATCTTTACAAACTCTCCATTCACATATTTTGTCGCCTGATTTTTGTAATACGGACTAAACACATTTCCAGATTGTCCAGTTGGAAGCACTGCAATACTATTTTCAATATCTGAAAAATCAATTACTCTTCTTGTCGATGGACCTGATTTTACTTTATAATAACCCGTACTATCTAAATCAAAAATTTGATTGTTTAAAACCTCGTTCCCTCCTACTGTTTTAAACGGACCAACATTAAAAAGTTTACGTAAAACACCTCCAGCTTTTCCAATAGCATGTTCATGTTCTACAGATAATACTCTGTCCCAAGTCCAATCACTAACATTATCTCCTAACTGATTTTGCAAAAATGAAACTGCATTTTTAAAAGTTGCATTTATAATATCATTCCTGGTTTCAATAGTTTTTGTAGTAACATCATCCCACCAAACCGATTCTTGACGTTTTACTTGTGTTGCCAATATCTTTTTTGCGGTTTGCGTATTCAAGAAAACAGCAAAACCTTTTCCCATTTCATCTTGAAAAGTTGACTTGTAAAACTCGTATAACAAACGATTGTAAATTGTAGCCGCTACACTATTCTTTTTATAAGTTCCATCCCAAGCAGAAACAATTTCAAATGCTTCTTTCTCAGAAGATGACAAATTATTCACGTCTAAACCGTTCAACATATCTTTAATAATTGTTGAAGCAGTTGAAGAAGTAACATCAAAAATCATTTTCTTCATCTCTTCTCTTGAAAATTTATCTTGACTTTTTAAAATATCAACTATTCTTTTTGCTCTGTCTTGAGGTTGATAATATCCTGGATATAATTCGCCTCGAACTGTATCAATTTGTTGATTTGCCGAATACACAAAATTCCAATCTGGATTAATAGCTTGTGGATTCTCTTCGAAATCTAAAAACTCGGTAATTTCATCTTTTCCAGAAGCTCCGTCTAAATAAGTTTGCCTGAATAAACTATCACGAACCTGATATAATTTAGCTGAAGAAAACCAAGCTACATTTCCTTTCGCATCGCCATACATAATATTTAATCCTGGCGCATGGACATTTGCAGGTGCTCTTTTAAAATTTTCAATTGAACTTGCGTGTGATAAATCATAAGAAACATCTAGCAATAATTGATTAGGAAGTTTCGTATAAATCCACTGCATGGCAATTGGCTTATCATAACTTACTTGATCAATAATATCATTCATAATAGGTCCATGTCTACTTACTTTGATTTGATAGGTAGTATCCTGTCCTCCTTTTACTTTTATCGTTTTATCAACTAATTTATATTTTTCAAAACCATCTTCAGTTTTGTATTCTAAAGAATTTTCAGGATTATTTTCCTCTATATAAAAATCAATATCATCATTCGCTAACATAGTTAATCCGTAAGCATATTCTCTATTATGACCTAACAATGGAAACGGTGTTAAGGCAAGATTAAATCCGTACATTTCGTAAGTCGGTGTTTTAATATGAGATTGATACCAAACAGAAGGTTGCGAAAAACCAATATGAGGATCATTCGCTAAAATTACTTTTCCGTTTTTTGTCTTTTCAGGCGCTAAAACCCAAGAGTTACTTCCCATAAAAGAAGAAACAGGCAATTTATCGTAAATAGCATTCAATGCTTCCGCCATTACTGCTTGTATCTCAGGATTCTTTTGTGTTTTGTTAATAGTTAAATTTTTAGAAAAAGAACCGATTAATTCTTGAAGATGTGCTTCACCATATTTTTCTTTGATCTCTGTTAAAATAGGCTCTGTTTTATGCGCAGCAGCAAAACTAAATGCCATATATCCAAAAACATTATAGACATCTTTAATCGTATATTTTTCCTTTTCTACACCCACTAAATAAAATTCCAATGGTGTTGCTCCTTCCTCAATAAATTGATTAACACCATCTAAATACGCCATTGTTAATTTATAAGCTTCCGTAGTTTTATCTATTTTCGAAATACTTTTAACAGCCGCTTCCTCAATACCCAAACCTGAGAAAAGCTTATCTACTCTCACTAAATCTTTCCCAAAAACTTCTGATAATCTTCCTGCCGCTAACCTTCTTATTAATTCCATTTGCCACAAACGGTCTTGGGCATGGACATATCCGAAAGCTCTTAAAGCATCTTCGTTATTATTAGCATTAATATGAGGAACACCATTCTCATCATAAAACACTGTAACTTTATCTTTTAACCCTGAAATTGTCATTTCTCCATTATAATCTGGAGCTAATGATTTTCCAATAAGCCAATATGCGATAAGTACGAAAAAAGATAAGCTAATTAAAAAAAAGAGGAGTTTTTTTAGTAGTTTCATTCCTAAATATGTTTTATCAAATATAAAGGTTTTAAATTTGTACTTTTGAGTAAACAAACAGCAGGAGATGAAAAAAATTCAAATGGTTGACTTACAAAGTCAATATCAAAAAATTAAGGAAACTGTAGACATATCAATACAAGAAGTTTTAAATTCTTCAGCCTACATTAATGGTCCTTATGTAAAAGAATTTCAAGCAGATTTAGAAAAATATTTGGACGTAAAACACGTAATTCCTTGTGCAAATGGAACCGATGCTTTGCAAATTGCAATGATGGGACTTGGTTTGCAACCTGGTGATGAGGTTATTACCGCAGACTTCACTTTTGCTGCTACTGTTGAAGTTATCGGCTTACTAAACTTAACTCCTGTTTTAGTTGATGTTGAGCCTGATTCTTTTAATATTGATATTGAAGCTTTGAAAAAAGCAATCACGCCAAAAACTAAGGCAATTGTTCCTGTTCATTTATTCGGACAAGTAGCAAACATGGAAGCTATTTTAGAAATTGCCAAAGAACATAACTTATTTGTAATCGAAGACAACGCACAAGCAATTGGTGCTAATTATACTTTCAAAGACGGAACAAAAAAGAAAGCCGGAACTATTGGTAATGTAGGAACAACTTCTTTCTTTCCTTCTAAAAATTTAGGATGTTACGGAGACGGTGGAGCAATTTTTACAAATGATGATGATTTAGCACATATCATTAGAGGAATTGTAAATCATGGAATGTACAAAAGATATTACCACGACGTTGTCGGAGTAAACTCTAGATTAGACAGTATTCAAGCGGCTGTTTTAAAAGCAAAACTTCCTTTATTAGATGGTTATTGTAATGCACGTAGAGAAGCTGCTAAATTTTATAATAATGCCTTTGCTAGTAATCCAAACATAATTACACCGACTTCTTCAAGTTGTGGACAAATTTGTGCTACTTGTGATTGTCATGTTTTTCACCAATACACTTTACAAATTACCAATGGAAAACGAGATGAATTACATCAACATTTATTAGATAACGGAATTGCAAATGCAATTTATTATCCAGTACCATTGCACAAACAAAAAGCTTATGCGGATGAACGCTATAATGAGGATGATTTCAAAGTCACAAATAAATTAGTAGAGACTGTGATTTCATTACCAATGCATACTGAATTAGATGAAGAACAGCTTTTATTCATAACAAAAACCTTGAATGATTTCTTAAGTTAAAATGAATCAAAAAGTTAGAACTGGTCAAATCATACATTTAGCCCAGATTATTGGGTTTTGTATTTTTAATTATGTCTTAGGAGACTTTAAAAATCTTGATAAATTTAGCATTGATAGTTCTAATTTTGTATTTTTTCTAATACCTATTATTGCTTATTTCCTTGGAATTTATTTATCAAATAAAAGATTAGAAAAAGTGACACGAGAACAACCAACCTCAGAAAAACTTACAACCTATATAAGTTCGTTTGTATTGAGATGGGCACCGTTGGAAATAGCAGGATTCTTAATTCTAATTTTAAAACCAGAATTAATTAATTTAAATATCGGTGTTTTAATATTACTCATATTAATTAGACCAACAAAAGGAAATGCCAAAACTACTCTGAATTTAAAAGACTCAGATTTCAACTATTAACTATGAAAAAAATTTTAGTAACTGGTGGATTAGGTTTCATCGGTGCACATACCGTAGTAGAGCTTCAAAACGAAGAATATGAAGTGATTATAATAGACGATTTATCTAATTCAACTATTGAAGTTTTAGATAATATTTCAAAAATCACAGGAAAAAAACCTGAATTCCACCAAATAGATTTACGAGTAAAAAAAGATGTTCAACATTTTTTTGAAACGAATAAAGTAGATGGAATTATCCATTTCGCTGCGTTCAAAGCAGTAGGAGAAAGTGTTCAGAAACCATTAGAATATTATGAAAACAATATCGGAAGTCTTATTTATATATTACAAGAAATGCGAAATCGTAATATTGATAATTTTATTTTTAGCTCTTCTTGCACAGTTTACGGACAAGCAGACAAACTTCCTATTACCGAAAATGCTCCTATAAAACCTGCTGAATCTCCTTATGGAAACACCAAACAAATCGGAGAAGAAATCATAAGAGATACTTGCAAATCTCACGGATTAAACGCTATATCATTAAGATATTTCAACCCAATTGGCGCGCACGATACAGCCAACATTGGCGAATTACCTCTTGGAGTTCCACAAAATCTAATTCCTTACGTCACGCAAACTGCTGCAGGAATTAGAGAACAACTTTCCGTATTTGGAGATGATTACGACACACCAGATGGTACAGCTATTCGAGATTATATTCATGTAGTAGATTTAGCAAAAGCTCATATTGCTGCGCTTGAAAGATTAATTCGAAAGGAGAACAAAAAGAATTTCGAGTTTTTTAATGTTGGTACCGGTAAAGGAAGCTCCGTTTTAGAAATAGTCAACGCCTTTGAGAAAGCGACGAATCAAAAGTTAAATTATAAAATAGCACCTCGCCGTGAAGGTGATATTACAGCAGCTTATGCTGATACTACTTTAGCAAATAGTGAACTCAAATGGAAAACAGAGAAGTCTATAGAACAAGCGTTACAATCGGCTTGGGAATGGCAACAAAAACAGCAAGCATAAGTTATTGATACTACATCAATAATATTTAACAAAAATTAGGAAAATCTTCTTTTCTAGTTTTAGTAATTTCATAGCTTAAATTAAAATCAACAATGACTAAAAATATCTTTTGGGTGTTTCTTTCAGTTTTCATGCTAAGTTGCACCTCTTCAAGTGAAAAAGCTAAACCTGTAGCTTTAAAAATAGACTACGAAAAAATAACATTAGATAATGGACTTGACGTAATATTTCACGTAGATAAATCAGACCCAGTAGTTGCTGTAGAGTTAATGGTTCATGTGGGTTCTGCTCGAGAAATAGAAGGGAGAACAGGATTCGCTCATTTATTCGAACATCTTTTATTCTTAGAATCTGAAAATTTAGGAAAAGGTGGATTAGATAAAATGAGTGCGCGTATTGGAGGATCAGGTGCAAATGGCTCAACTTCTAGAGATAGAACAAATTATTTGCAAACAGTTCCGAGCGATGCGTTGGAAAAAATGATTTGGGCAGAAGCAGATAAACTAGGTTGGTTTATCAATACAGTGACTGATCCAGTATTAGCAAAAGAAAAACAAGTTGTTAAAAACGAAAAAAGACAAAGTGTTGACAACAGACCTTATGGACATAGACAATATGTAATTGGTAAAAACTTGTACCCAAAAGACCATCCATATAACTGGCAAGTAATTGGTTCATTAGAAGATTTACAAAATGCAACATTAGATGATGTAAAAAACTTCTTTAAAAAATGGTACGTACCAAATAACGCTACTTTGGTATTATCGGGTGATATTGATGTTGCCAAAGCGAAAGAGTGGGTTCACAAATATTTTGATGAAATTCCAAGAGGAGGAGAAATTACTCCAGTTCAAAAACGACCAGGTATTGTTAATGAAACAAAACATTTATACTATGAAGATAACTTTGCAAGATTACCTGAATTAACATTAACATGGTCAGGCGTTGAACAATATCATAAAGATGCCTACGCTCTTGACATTTTATCAGAATATTTATCTGTGGGTAAAAAGGCTCCTTTAAACAAAGTTTTAGTTGATGATTTAAAATTAACTTCAGGAACTACTATGTTTAACTACACCTCTGAAATTGCAGGACAAATTCAATTAATAGTTAGAGCTTTTAATAACACTAAGTTAGATGAAGTAAAAGCTGGAATTGATAAAGCGTTTTTAGATTTTGAACAAAATGGAATTCCACAAAAAGATTTAGATCGTATTAAAGCAGGATTAGAAACTGACTTCTACAGCAGTTTATCAAGTGTGCTTGGGAAAGGATCTCGTTTGGCTTCATATAACACTTACACTGGTGATCCAGGTTATGTAACAAAAGAACTAAACGAAACATTAGCTGTTACTGCTGAAGACGTAATGAAGGTGTACAATAAGTATATAAAAGGAAAAAATTACATCGCTACCAGTTTTGTTCCTAAAGGTGATCAGGCCTTAGCTCTTACTAATTCTAAAGAAGCAGAAGTTGTAGAGGAAAAAATTGTTATCGGTGCTGAAGAATCTTTTGATGCATCTGTAGCTGCTGAATACGAAAAAACACCATCTTCTTTTGATCGTTCAGTTGAGCCTCCTTATGGAAAATCACCTGAGATAAAAACTCCAGATGTTTGGCAAGATAAACTTGATAATGGAATCAAAGTTTTTGGTATACAAAATAGTGAAGTTCCTTTGGTAGAATTCAACTTTGTTATTGAAGGCGGACAACTACTAGAAGACATGAATAAATTGGGTGTTGCTAATTTAACTGCTGGTTTACTTGAAAAAGGAACTAAAAACAAAACAGTTAGCGAGTTGGAAGATGCTTTAGCACAATTAGGTGCTTCAGTTAATGTATTCGCAACAAAAGAAAATATAAGAATTTCAGGAACTACCTTAACTAGAAATTACGATGCAACATTAGCTTTAGTAAAAGAAATGTTACTAGAACCTAGATGGGATGAAACTGAATTCGAGCTATTAAAAAAGAGAGCAATTACGAATTTAAGACAACAAGAAGCAAGTCCAAGATCTATTGCCGCAAATCAGTATAACGCTTTATTATATGGAAAAGATAATATTCGTTCTAAGAATATTTTAGGAACTATTGCGTCTGTAGAATCAATTACAATTGACGATGTTAAAAATTACTACAACAACTATATCTCTCCTTCAATTACAACAATGCATGTAGTTGGTGACATTGATAAGGAAAGCATTATAGCTTCTTTAAAAGACATTAATGAAAATTGGAAAGCAAAAGAAGTTACGATTCCTAGCTTCCCTACTCCAGAACCTCCAAAAGAGTCAACTGTTTATTTTTACGATGTTCCTAATGCAAAACAATCTCAATTACGATTTGGAACTCCTGCATTAGCCTTTAATGATGAAGATTACTATCCAGCAACAGTTATGAATTATATTTTAGGTGGTGGTGGTTTTGCTTCTCAGTTAACACAACAGCTTAGAGAAGGTAAAGGTTATACTTATGGAGTTCGTTCAGGTTTCTCTGGATCGAAGGAAAAAGGAGCTTTCACAATTTCAAGTGGTGTAAGAAGTAATGTTACTTTAGAAGCATCTCAATTGGTGAAACAAATCTTAGAAAACTATGCTAAAAATTATAACGAGAAAGATTTAGCAACCACTAAAGGGTTCTTAATCAAATCAAATGCACGTGCTTTTGAAACGATGAATGCTAAATTAAGAATGTTGGAAAACATTAGTACTTATAATTTATCTCCTGATTATGTTAAAGGAAGAGAGAAAATTGTTTCAGAAATGACAATTCCTCGTATTCAAGAATTGGCTAACAAATATGTTGACCCTAACAAGATGATATGGTTAGTTGTTGGAGATGCAGAAACTCAATTAAAAAGAATGAAAGGTTTAGGTTTTGGAGAGCCAGTCTTATTAAATAAACTTCAAGAGAAAGTGAAGCAATAAAACAAAAAACGCCCTAGCAATTAGGGCGTTTTTTTATTTTATGATAAATTGATTTTTTTATTCAAAACTTGCTCCACTTGCAGCAACGTTTCTATCAATTTTTCTCATTAAACCTTGTAACACTTTACCAGGTCCAACTTCTACAAATTCAGCACCACCATCTGCAATCATTTGCTGAACAGATTGCGTCCATTTTACAGCTCCAGTTAATTGTGCTACTAAGTTTTCTTTAATTTCAGTAGGATCAGTAACTGCTTTAGCAACCACATTTTGATAAACTGGACAAATAGGCGTATTAAAAGTAGTTTCTTCAATTGCTTTCGCTAACTCTTCACGAGCTGGTTCCATTAACGGAGAATGAAATGCACCTCCAACAGGTAAAACTAATGCTCTTTTTGCTCCCTTTTCTTTAAGTATATCACAAGCTTTATTAATTGCTTCTACTTCTCCTGAAATAACAATCTGACCAGGGCAATTATAATTTGCAGCCACAACAACACCTTCCACAGAAGCACAAACTTCTTCCACAACTTCATTTTCCAATCCTAATACAGCCGCCATTGTAGATTCTTGCATTTCACAAGCTTTTTGCATTGCTCTGGCTCTCGTAGCAACTAATTTTAACCCATCTTCAAACGATAATGCATTACTAGCAACTAACGCTGAAAATTCTCCTAAAGAATGACCTGCAACCATATTTGGTTGAAAATCTTCACCAAGAACTTTTGCTAAAATTACAGAATGTAAGAAAATAGCAGGTTGAGTAACCTTTGTTTGCTTTAATTCTTCTGCTGTCCCTTCAAACATTGCATCGGTAATACTAAATCCTAAGATTGAATTCGCTTGTTCAAATAGCTCTTGGGCTAAAGGTGATTTTTCATATAAATCTAACCCCATACCTGTGAACTGCGCTCCTTGTCCAGGAAAAATATATGCTTTCATATGTTTCTTTAATCATTTGTTTAATAATGCAAACATAATCAATTTTAATTTTGCTATTTTCGTTTTATGACTGAGAAAAACAAAGTACTCGCGCATAATATTTATTTAATACTTGCTGGCTTATTTATTTCTTCACTAGTTGCCTCTAACCTTATTTTTCAAAAATTTTTTTATTGGTATCCTTTTGATATCGAAATATATGGAGTAAAACTATTTGAGGTTTCAGTTGGACTTTTACCATATCCGATTACCTTTTTAATTACAGATATATTATCGGAAATATATGGAAAGAGGAAAGCCAATCAAGTTGTAATTACAGGTATTTTTGCTTCACTTTTCTCTTTAGGTATTATTTATGTAGGGAAACATGCACCAGCAACGTCATGGTCTCCAGTGGATGACGGAACTTTCAATTTGGTATTTGGAGGTGCTCCACTGGCAGTATTAGCTTCTATGTTAGCATATTTATTTGCGCAATTTGTAGATATACGAGTATATCATTTCTGGAAAAGATACACCAATGGTAAACATTTATGGTTACGTAATAACTTCTCTACATTCTCCTCTCAAATAATCGACACCTTAACAGTCTTAGTTTTATTATGTTCTTTTGAGATTATCGCTTGGGATAAATTTTTAGGATTATTAATTAGCGGTGTAATTTTCAAAGTATTTATTGCGCTTTTAGATACTCCATTATTGTATTTAACAGTGTATTGGTTTAGAAAAAGATTTAATTTAAAAGAAGGCGAAGAGTTCAAAAATCTGATATAATTATAAATGGAATCAAGAAAATTATTCTATAATTTATTTACGAAGACTTTTAATTTTGATGAAACTATAGCAGAATATTTAAATGTGATTAGCAACTTACTTGTGGTTGCTATTTTAGGCTATTTAATCTATCGATTGGTTAAGTTATTTGGAAGTCAAATGATTCGAAAAATTGCTTCTAAAACAAAAACGGAATTTGATGATATTTTAATTAAAAATCGTTTCTTCCTAAATTTATCAAGAGTTGTAATTTTTATTATTACCTATGCTTTTCTAGACTATATTTTTATTGATTTCAATGAGGTTTTAAAATACGCTCAAAAAATAACCAATGTCTGCATATTAATAAGCTTTATACTCTTAGTAAAAAGTATGCTCTCAAGTATTAAAGATTACTTGAGAACATTAACCGTTTTCAAAGATAAACCGTTAGAAAGCTATGTTCAAATATTTATGGTTTTCACGTGGCTAATAGGAATTATTATAAGTGTCTCTATCCTTTCCGACAGACCATTGGGTAGATTTTTAACAACCTTAGGGGCCTTTTCGGCGGTATTACTTTTAATTTTTAAAGATGCTATTCTTGGATTTGTTGCGAGCATTCAAATATCTGTTTATGATACAGTAAGACTTCAGGACTGGATAACTATGGAAAAATATGGAGCTGATGGAAATATTATTGAAATCAATCTAACTTCAGTTATCGTTCAGAATTTTGATAATACAATTACAAGTATACCAACCTACTCTTTAATTTCCGATTCATTTAAGAATTGGAGAGCTATGAATAATTCTGGAGGAAGAAGAATTAAACGTGCCGTATCCATAAAAATGAGTAGTATTAAATTTGTTTCTAAAGAGGACATTGAAAACCTTAATAAAATTGAACTTATCAGTTCTTACTTAAAGGAAAAAAGTGAAGAAATTAATAGTTACAATTCTGAGAATGGATTTGATAAAGAACTACTTATTAACGGAAGAAACCTTACTAACTTTGGTATATTTAGAAAGTATATAGATTTATATTTAGAACAGCATCCAAAAATCAATAAGGAACTAACTTTGATGACAAGACAATTAACTCCTACATCCAAAGGAATTCCTCTGGAAATTTATGCATTTAGCAACATGAAAGAATGGGTTATTTATGAACGTATAATAGCAGATATTTTTGATCATATTTGTGCGGCTGTAACGTATTTTGATTTAGAAATTTTTGAATCACCAACAGGAAATGATCTTACCCAACTTAAAAGTGTGAAGTAAACCATGAAGTCATCTAATTCACTTTGGATTTTAACATTACGAAAGTTTCAGCGTAATACAACTGGAGTTTTGAGTCTTTCTTACATTGTTTTATGTGGATTAGTAGCCTTATTCTGTTATCTACTTGCACCAGACAATTCGAATGCAGCGAATCAAATGCATATTGAAATCCACTCAAAAAAGCCTGGTTTTTCTTCACAAATGCTTTTATTGCCATCTGAAAATAAAACAAAATCATCTTGGCTTTCAACTTTGTTTTTTGGAAAAAAAGATAATCCCAAGGAAATTCCAATTCTATCATACAATATTTTAGAAGAGTATATTTCTGTTAAAAAATATGACGGATCAACTAAAAATTATAAACTCGAACTTTTTCAAAACAATCCTGAAAACTACATAACAAAAAAAACATTTTACCTAGGAACAGATAAATTCGGGCGAGATTTATTAAGTCGCATTCTTATTGGTACAAGAATTTCGTTTTCAATAGGATTTATTGCTGTTTTTATTTCATTACTTATAGGAATACCAATAGGTGCTATTGCTGGATATTTCGGAGGGAAAATTGACGCTTTCATTATGTGGATAATCAACATCACGTGGTCTATTCCAACCTTATTACTTGTAATCGCCATCACACTTACTTTAGGAAAAGGGTTTTGGCAAGTTTTTATTGCCGTAGGTTTAACTATGTGGGTAGAAGTTGCCAGAATCGTTAGAGGTCAAGTTATTACTACTAAACAACAACAATATATTGAAGCTGCAAAAGCATTAGGATACTCGCATGCTAGAATTATTTTTAAACATATTTTACCAAATATTTTAGCCCCAATAATTGTTATTTCAGCTGCTAACTTTGCCGCAGCGATATTAATTGAAAGCGGATTAAGTTTTCTTGGAATTGGTGCACAACCACCTACTCCATCTTGGGGTGCAATTATTAAAAATCATTACAACTATATCATATTAGGCAAACCGTTTCTTGCTTTGGCTCCAGGTATTGCAATTATGAGTTTAGTTATGGCTTTTATGTTGCTTGGAAATTCGCTACGAGATGCATTGGATGTAAAGTCTTAAGTTCGTAATTTCGCTCCTTGATTAAAAATAACCCATGAATTTTAAAGTACAATTTACAACTAGATGGGCTGATTTTGATGCTAATATTCACATGCGTCATACAGCTTATAATGATTATGCAGCAGAGGCTCGTTTGAGATTTTTCAATAAATTTGGTATTACCATTCATGACTTTACAAAAGAAAAAGTTGGACCAATTTTGTTTGAAGAAAACACTAAGTTTTTAAAAGAAATACATTTAGGAGAAGATATTTCAGTAAATTTAAAAATAACTGGATTATCAGCTAAAGGAGAACGTTGGAAAATTCAACATGAAGTATTTAATAGTAAAGGACAACTATCTGCTATTATTAATGTTTACGGAGCATGGTTAGATTTAGCAAAACGTAAGTTAACTGTGCCTCCTGTTAAATTTCAGCAAATATTTAAAGATGCTGATCGCACAGAAGATTTTAAACAAATACCGTTAAAAAGTGACTAAAAAAAGAATCATTGCTGCGCTTATTTTAAGCGCAGTTTTAATTTACAATTACTATCAAGAGAACAAAGAGCATTCATTCTCAAAAGAAACAAAAGAAGAATCTAAAACGAATACAAAAAATGAGAATACCTCTTTCGACTTTCTTCCTACCTCTACTACAAACCAAGTAATACATCATAAATATTACTCCTTATCCTATAACGAGAAACACGAGCAAGCTGAATGGGTTGCTTATTCATTAAATAAAAAGGATATTTCCTACACGGGATTATAAGAGACCTTTTTTTATTGAGGACCCAAAGGTTAAAACTAAATCGGCAGACTGGAGAAATTATAAAAGGTCGGGGTACGACAGAGGTCACTTATGCCCTGCAGGAGACAGAAAATTCTCAAAAGAAGCCTTTAACGAAACTTTTTTTACATCCAATATTAGTCCACAAAAACACGATTTTAACTCTGGAGTTTGGAATAGATTAGAACAAAAGGTTAGATATTGGGCAAAAAAATATAATCACCTCTATGTAGTTACTGGTGGGATTTTAAGCGATGCTAATTATTCTACTATTGGAAAGGAAAAAGTAACTGTCCCAAAATACTTTTACAAAGTAATATTAGATTATACAAAACCAGAACTTAAAGCTATCGCGTTTTTATTACCACACAAAGAAAGTAATAAACCGTTATACGAATTTGTCGTTACCATAGATGAGATTGAAAAACAAACTGGGATAGATTTCTTCAAGGAGCTACCAGATGATTTAGAAAAAAAACTAGAATCTTCTAAGAACTATAAAAACTGGTCATTTAGATAATTAAGCAAAAAATTAATTAGATTAAAAGAAAAAAAGATCACTTTGATAAGTGATCTTTTTTTCTTTATATAATAAAAATTCTAATGCTTATTCTTTGTAACGCTTTACACCTTCTTTTAACCAGTTATAATAAGTTAATTTATCAGTATACTGCTGTGGTGTATTTAACACTTCTAAATCCGGACTTAATTGAACGTAATAAGGTTGAGAAGCATTTTTAAAGTTTACAGTTTGTAAAGTTGCCCACTTCTCTCCATAAGTTCTAATCTTTTTGATTTTACCACTTGGCTTTACAAAATCAAATTGTTCCTCTGCAGGTAATGGATTTTCATTATCATCAACATATAAAGAGATTAATACATAATCATTCTTTAAAGTGTTATAGATTCTACTCTCACTCCAAACATTCTCCTCCATCTTTCTACAGTTTACACAAGCCCATCCTGTAAAGTCAACTAAAACAGGTTTACCAACTTCTTTTGCATATGCCATTCCTTCATCAAAGTCTTTGAAACAGTTTAATGCTAAAGGACATTTGTTATTTTCTAAATCGTAAATACTATAAAATTGTGGTGGTGCAAATCCACTTAATATTTTTTGAGGCCACATTGGTTTTTTAGTAACACCAGGAGCTAAATAAACTGCGAAACCTAATACTGCTAAACCAAGTATAATTCTTAAACCTGAAATTCTTTTCACTTTTGGCCCACCTGGGAATCTAATTACTCCGAATAAGAATAATGCCGCTAAAATTGTGATGAAAATCCAGATACCTATGAACACCTCTCTTTTTAATAAATCCCAATTACCAACTAAGTCTGCATTTGATAAGAACTTGAATGCTAATGCTAATTCAACAAAACCTAACAATACAGTTACAGCCTTCATCCAGAATCCTGATTTTGGTAAAGCTTTTAATAAATTAGGGAATAAAGCAAAAAATGCGAATGGTAAAGCTAAAGCTACACCAAATCCTCCCATACCAGCAGTTAACTGCATTGGATCACCATCAGCAGTTAAAGAACCAGCTAGTAACGAACCTAAAATAGGACCTGTACATGAGAATGATACAATGGCTAAAGTGATTGCCATAAAGAAAATACCAAAAATCCCACCAATTCCAGATGCGTTATCTGCTTTGTTACTCCAAGAACTTGGTAATGTAATTGTATAGAAACCAAAGAATGATCCAGCAAAGAATACTAATACTATAAAGAAGAAAATGTTTAACCACATATTCGTAGAAATAGTATTTAAAATTTCTGGATCTAAACTATCTGCAAAGTGGAACGGTAAACTCAATGCTACATAAATAGCAGCAATAAAGAATCCATATAATAATGAATTTGTAATTCCTCTTGATCTTTTCTCTGATTGCTTATTAAAGAAAGATACTGTTAAAGGAATTAACGGGAATACACAAGGAGTTAAGAATGCGATTAAACCTCCTAAAAATCCTAAAACAAAAATATTCAACAAGTTTCCTTTGTTCTCTTTATTTTCTGTAGAAGACTCAAGTAATTCACGATTTTTTAAATCTAACTTTAATGAGTTTGTAATTTCTTTACTTTTCTCATCAACAGTCGCTACAGTCGCTACAACTTCTCCTCCGTTTAAAGAAAAAGTAAAATCATCATCATAAGGTAAACAAAACTCTTTACACACCTGAGCCTCAATATTTAAAGAAACCTGCGTTAATGTTGGATCGTCTAACTTAATACGTTGTACTAAAGTAGCTTCATCTACAAAGAATGTTTCATCCATTCCCCAGATTTCACTGTACTCAGTTTTAGTTTCACTTTCTGTAGCTTTTCCAACAACTGTAAAACCTGTTTCTCCTTGAGAAGGTTTAATGGTCATCGGTAAAGAAGCATCTTTTGGATTGTATTGAGAATACAGATGCCAATCTTCGTCTATGTATACATTAAAAATTAAATCATATTCAGTATCAGAAATTTTCTTTACTGAAGTCTCTACTTCTACAGGATCATCCTGTGCGAATGTTGTAAAAGTAAATCCAAAAAATAATAAAAGTAAGGTAATGACTCTTTTCATTGTTTGTATTGTATTGGGGTTATTTTATATACTAATTTGCAAAATGTTTTCAGCAGAAGAATCGATAGAAAACCTTCTATCTTGTCTTGTTCCTACTATCCATATAATGTCATTATTGGCATTACAAAGCAACCAAGTTTTATCTTTTTTAAATTTAGAAAATTTCTCGTCTTTAAAAAACTTACTTACTTTTTTTTTGCCAGTCATTCCAGTTGGATAGAAGAAATCTCCCTCCTCCCATTTTCTTAAAATTATTGGGAAAGTTACTAAATTTTTGTTAACTAAAACATAATTTTTAGATACTGTACGTTTTTTATCTGTATTTTTAATGGATAATTTAATAGGATTATTTATTTCTTCAACATCTTCCTCTATGTAAAACTTAGAAATATTATCATCCTCTTTTTTCAACTCTTTTAGCAGTAAATAGTCTCTGTCTTTGAGTAATACGTGAGATTTTGAATATATAATCTTACCAGATTGTGCCTTTATTAATTCGAATACATTGTCCCATTCAGTAAAATTATATCTTTTAAAAACCTCAAATAAAAAGGCTTTCTGATTCTTCAATTTTAACATTTTTTCAATGTTAAATTTTAGAATATCTCCTTCTTTTGTTTGAATTTCCTCTAAAACTTCTTCAATTTTTTCATCAATTATTACTCTACTTTGTTTTAAGAAATTAACTGTTTTTGAAAAATTATCAAGAAGACTTGGATTTAACTCTTTTAGAGAAGGTATAATATGATGGCGAACTTTATTTCTTACATATTTTGTTTCTGAGTTCGTTTGATCTTCCCTCCACTTAAGACTGTTTGACTGAGCATACTCAATTATATCTGATTTGGTAAAAGGCAACAATGGTCGAATAATCTTCCCATTCTTTTCAGGGATACCTGTTAATCCGTCCAAACCTGTACCTCTAGATAAATTGATTAAAAAGGTTTCAAGGTTATCATCTGCATGATGCGCTGTAGCGATATAATCAATATCATTTTCATTTACTATATCAGAGAACCACTTGTATCGTAATTCACGTGCCGCAACTTGAATTGAAACTTTGTTTTCCTCGGCGTAATCAGCTGTATTGAAAGTTTGAACAAACGTTTCACAATTCAACTCATTCCCTAAATTAACAACTAACTCTGCGTCTAAATCACTTTCCTTCCCTCGAAGTTTAAAATTACAATGTGCTAAAGCGATTTTATAATCTAAAGAATGTAATAAATGAACCAAAACAACACTGTCCACACCTCCAGATGTAGCTACTAAAATCTTCTTTTGATTTATAAAAGGAAAATTTTCAGAAATATGTTGTTTGAAATGATTGAACATTATGGTTGTTAGTTATTGTTATTTAGCCAAGAAATGATATCGTTAATAACTTCTGTTTTACATAAATCATTATGTAATTCATGATATCCACCTTCATATAAATTAAGTGTACTGTTCTCTGGATTATTCTTAGCAAACTCCTTAGACCCCTCACAACTTATCAATTTATCGTCGGTTCCATGTAAAAGTAAAATAGGTTTCCTTAATCTATGTGCATTTTCGATAGCCCACGCTCCTCTTTCGATGAATGACAATGAAAAGTTCGGGCTAACTCTATTATGTACCAACGAATCGTTTTCATATTTTTCAACTTCTTCAGGAATTCTAGAAATAAACGAAGTATCTATCTCATTATCTAAAGTCATTGATGGAGCTATTTTCTGAATAATCCTTCCAAAGAAAAGTTTCCATGCTGGAGGTTGAAATGCTAATTTTAAAAACGCACTTGTTACAATAACTCCTTTTATATTATTATCTCTAGAAATCATATAATTCAACACAGCATTACCACCCATAGAATGACCATAAAGGAACAATGGAACATCTCCAAAAATTTCTTTGGTTTGAATTATGAATTGTGCTATACTATCTAATACAGATTCATAACCTGGATTATGACCTCTTTTCCCTGTTGTTTTTCCATGACCAAAATGATCAAAAGCAGCAACACCATAACCGTTATCTATTAAATTTTCAGCAACTTCTGTAAATCTTCCCGAATGTTCTCCTAAACCATGCAAAATTAACACAACCGCTTTTACGTTTTCCGTTTTCCAGAATTGACCGAAAAAATCTGTTTTTTGAAATTGAAAATTTAGAGTTTGATGAGTCATTGTTCTTAGGTTTTAAGAGTTGGTTAATACAAATTTCATTGCTTTTGCTTTTAACAAGCATTCTTCATATTCTTTTTCAGGAGTTGATTTTGCCGTAATAGCTCCTCCTACTGAATACGAAATATACTTTTTTTCCTGATTATATAAAATACTTCGAATTACCACATTAAAATCAAAATCGCCATCTGGAGTAAAATAACCAACACTTCCAGAATACAATCCGCGCTTAGTTTCTTCTAATTCTTCTATAATTTTCATTGCTGAAATCTTAGGAGCTCCTGTCATACTTCCCATTGGAAATGTATCACGAATTACATCAACCGGATGTACATCATCATTTATCTCTGAAACTACTGTTGATATTAATTGATGAACCTGTTTAAAAGAATATACTTTACATAATTCTTCCACTTTAACAGAACCTTTCTTTGCGGTTCTGGAAAGATCATTTCTTACCAAATCAACAATCATTATGTTTTCTGACCGTTCTTTTTCATCTCTTGCCAAATCAAAAGCAACTTTTTCATCTTCAATGGAATCAACAAAACGTTTAGCTGTTCCTTTAATCGGCTGAGAAATAATTTTACTTCCTTCTTTTCTTATATATCTCTCTGGAGAAGCTGACAATAAATATAACTCATCATTCTTCAAAAAAGTTGCGAAAGGAGGCTGAGATATTTTGTTTAAATGATTGTAAGTATCGAATGGATTAATTGTAGCATTTTCAACATAAAACTCCTGACAAAAATTTGCCTCGTAAATATCACCTCTCTTTATATGGTCGATAACTTTAGTAACCTTCGCATGATACTCGTCTTTATGGATTCTAAGCTTAATTTTTAAATCTTCTTTTTGCTCAGACTCTCCCTTAATAATTTCACCATTAACGATTTGTTCAAAATCTTCTTCTATTTCATCATCTACCATTCTTAGATAAGAAAATATGACTTCGTTCTCTCTAATGAAAATTATTTTTTGAGGCTGAAAAAAGTACATATCCGGAAAATGCAAACCGTCAAAATTATTGGAAGTTAAACTTTCAGTATCGTTTTTCAAGTCATAAGACAAATAACCAAATAAATAATCTTTAGTGTAAGATTGATACTCCTTTAACTGCTCAAAAGCGTCGAAATAATCTGTTTTTATAGAGGTAAATTCTTCAACTGCTAAAACTGCATCATAGCTCGAATAGTTTTGCTCGTAATTATTACTATCTAAAAAAACAACAGTCTCATACTGCTGTCCCCAAGCCAACAATTGCTCTTTAAAGACCTTTATATTGTCGAGAAAAAAAGTTTGTTCTGTTCGTAAAGACATTAGGCAAAAATAACACTATTTCTAATGCCTGTGCATGAAACTTGGTAATAAAACAAATATTCGGCACTGCTCCGAAAAACCTCATGATTGGAAGTCCTATTTAACTTTACTTATTGCTTTCTTAAGAGAACAACCCCAGAGTTTTGAAGTGATTTTCCCGTAAAAAATGAAGTTGTTTTTCCTGAAACCTTCCTAGTGCATTATTAGGAACAAATAACTCTAAAACACTTTTACAAAATCAAGATTTAGACTGCAAATTACTACAAGTCAAGGATTTAATTTTGGAAAAACTTTTAATATCATGAAAAATCTAAAACTAATAAACTACTGCATATTTATTTTGATGCTGTTACCAACGAAAGTAACAAGTCAAGTGAATTATGATGAAGGCAGGTTAATGATTAACGGCATTCAACTATTACAAGATAGTAATCAACCAGACACTTACTATTACATTCCTGATTTTCCTAGATTATCAACAAAAGAGGATGGTGATTTTGAACTAATGTGCACGAAATATATCGGACAAGGAGGAAATGCTAGCGGAGGACTTTTCCATACGCTAATTCAATTTGATCTACCTGAGGAAGTCTTAAAAGATCTAGAAAAAGAATTAAAAGAGAAAAAAGGAGGCGCTAAAATTGCTGGACCTGTTCCAATGAAACAAGCTTTAAAAGATGGAGAAGACGGAATTGCAAGTTTTAAAATTGTGTCTTCTATACTTAATAATGTAGACGGCAAAAATCCTTTTACACAAAACGTAATCACCTCTGGACATGCTCCATTATATAAAAATTCAAAAGCTGCTATTGCTGCAAAACTAAATCAAGAAGGAGCTACTTTATTATGGGAATCTTTACAGGGAAAAACATCCGATATTTCTGTTGTTGTTAGTGGATATTATGAAGCAAAAGTAAAAGGTTATAACGCGGTAGTCTCAGCAGATATGTCAACTATTTATGATCACTATAGTAAGGTTTACAGTAATCAAAAAGAATATACCAAAAGACAGATGCGTAAAATTACGGATGAAATGGTACAGCAACAAAAACTAAATATTGATGTTTTTGACAGATCAAGCGGTTTAGGGATAAAAACCGATGATATGAGCAGTATTCTTTCATTAATAACCGATAAACTTATCGAGTTAATGTTTGATGCTGAAATGGGTTGGGCAAAACAACCTGAAAAAGAAACTGCCGTTGAGCAAGGTCAGCTGTTAGGGAGACGTAAAAGAGGATTTTTTAGTAAGATTTTTGGTGGTGCAAGAGATGAAAAATATGTAACCGATAATCAGTTTGTTCTAAAAAACAGAACAGATATAAAGGTGAATAAATTCTATTTAAACCTCAGTAAATCAACAACCATAAAAGTTCCTGTGTATTCATCAGGAAACATCAGCGGATTGTATGAAGTGTTTAAGGAAGATCCTTCTAGTAAAGACAAATATTTTAGAGTAGTAAACTTAGATGATGATGATTTTTCAAAACGCGAAATAATTTTTCAGTTAGATGGAGAGTATGTAGGGACTTTTAATGAAATTTTAAACTCCGTAACCGTAAGTTTTAAGAAACATTATGGAGAAGATCACAGTGATGTAACTAAAGATATTGTGATTAGCCGAACAGACTTAGAGACTGGGAAAGATTATAAAAATATCTTCTATCCGCGACTAGGAATCAAAGAATCAGATTGGTTAGACTATGAATATCAAGTTAGTTGGAATTTAAAAGGAAACAATAAAACAATTCGACTACCAAAATCAGAAGATAAATGGTTAAAAGCAAACGACGCTTCAATTGCCTTAACACCACCATTTAAGAAACGTACGGTTCAAATTGATGCAGATAGAACTTTCTTTAAAGACGCTAATGTACAAGCTTGCTCTGTTAGATTCTTTACTATACTAAACGGACAACCAAACCCGCAAGGTACAGTTATACTTCGCAAAAACGATACTGAAAGCACTAGTAAAATTAATTTGTATCACGACGCGGACGAACCGGTTGCTTACCAAGTAAACTGGTATAAAAAGAGTGGACCAACTACAGAGTCATTAAAATCTTTAGATAGCGATTATCTGTTCTTATTACCACCGTCAGAAGAGTAAACGACTAGCATAACATATTTATCATGAAAAATTTAAGACACTACATAACATTAGTTGTGCTGATTGGGTATTGCCTAGTTTCATATGGACAATCTATACTAATCGACCAAGGAGTTAATGCAGATGGTTTATGGTGTTTTCCAATTCATAAGAAGGAAAATAGCTACCGATATTTGCCTCAAAGAGCAAGATTATCGTTACAAAACGATAGTATTCCTGAGTTTTCATTCTTGAGATATATCACGGAAAAACCTTCAGAAAACAACTCAAAAACAATAACAGAAGCTGGAGGTGGAGGAATCTTAAACTTTTTAGTTCTATATGATACTCCACAGGAATTAATAACAAATGCCGAGCGTTTCTTGAAAAAGAAATTTGAAAATGACGAAATCATTATTGAAGGACCTATAATCTTTGATAGTGGGAAATACACTTTAGTTTCTTCCATTTTAAATCCAGCAGGCGAATCTAAAAAATCTATCCTGGGTTCAGGAAGTGCACCTATTATTGAAAACAGTAAAATTCCATTGTCTTTCAATGTAGATCCTCTAAAGTCTAAACTATTACTAGAAAGTTTAAAAATGTCTACACCCGATGTATCATTAATTTTTGAACTAGGATTCTCAGGACTAACCGAAAGCTATGAAGCCGAACTCGAAATTGATTGGTCTGAAGTAAAGAAAAGTCATGCTTTTGATGCTGGAGGTAGTGTATACTTTATTGGTGCTGATGTTGGTCTCGGTTTCGACAAACTACGAAAAGACAATGCCATAAAATTCACAAGTGTTGGTAAAGACGAATCTATGGAGAGTCTTGTTCAAACCGTTTACACAAAACTTTTAGAGTTAATGTTTAAACCTACGCCTTTAGAACAAGTTCCTGAAGAGCACAGAGGCGGATTAGAAGATGCAATTGGTTCATTAATTGGATCTGATGGTGCGATGGGAAGTAGAAATACTACAGGATTTGGTTTAAATGTTGGTTACCAGTATAAAGAACATCGTACTACAGGAAAAAGTAACATGGTTTTTAAAGGTAGAAGTTTAGTAAACAGAAATCACTACATCACTTTTAATGCCGGAAATCTTTATAAAAAATACGGTGATAATAAAGAGATTTTTAAAGATGTTCCTTTATGGGATCCTGCCTTCCAACAAAGAGATGTATATGTAGGTATTGATGGAACTATAGAAAATGAGTTCGATAAAATGCTCAATAGTGTTACCGTAAAACTTAATAAAAAACATCAATCGGGCGACGCTACTCTAAAAGAAGTATTACTTACTAAAAATACTTATAAAGAAACCAATGGTAAAATCGCCATGTCATATTTAAATCATGCTGATACAGATCAAAATGAATGGTTGAATTACGAATATCAAACTGTTTGGAAATTTATTGGTGGTGGAACTTATTCTGAAGACTGGAAAACTGCATCTGCTTCAATGATTAACCTCTACACTCCTTTTCAAAGAAGAAAAATTGAAATTTCTGGTGATGTAACAGCTCTTCAAGAAAAAAATGTAAGAGCCGTAGCCGTAAAAATCAACTATGACTTTTTCGGAGAACCTAAATCTAAAAATCTAACCATTTATCCTAAAAGAGAATTAACTGATAAGTTTTTTGAAATCACACTACCAAAAGGCTCTGATAAAGTTGAGTACACCATCACTTGGTATATAAAAAATGAAGCTCCTATTCAAAAGAATGGAATTGATGAATATGGACTTCTATTTATAGATGAACTTCCTGAATAAATCCGCAAATTATGAAAACTAACATCAAAAATATTAGCCTTATTTTTCTCGTTTTTCTGGGAACTTTAAGCAATGCTCAAATCCTTGATGCGAATACGAAATTTACCTTTATTCTTTCCGATGATTCAGAGATTGTGGTTTATAAAAAAGCAGCGAGTTTCGATGAAAACTCCGATGAATATTACAGTCTGCCATCTCATTTAAAGTTTTCTACTAACAGACTTAAGGAACCTGAATTTTCACTCATAAAATATGATGATGCAAATGGTAATAATGGAGGAATATTACATTTTTTAACATCTTGGGGTTTATCCTTATCCCAAAGAAAAGAAGTAGAAAAAGCCTTAGAAAAAGTAGCTGGAGAAGATGCTAGGTTTATGGGAAATGTTACTCCGAATATCGATAACAATCATCCGTATTTACAAATATCAGGTAAGACCAAATTATCTGAAATACTAAATAATTCTGCTACGTCTCTAGGACGAATAACACTATTCCCGAATTCCAAATCAGCTTCTTCATTCAAGTTGAATAGTGATGAAACTCAGACTTTAGCATCTGCTATAAATAAAAACTCAAAGGAATTAAAGAAGCTTTTTTTATCAATGAATTTCATCATTCAATTTAAGGGAAAAAAGAAGTATGGTCTTTCTAAAGAGACCTATCAACTAAAAGAGAATTTACACACACTATTAAATCAATAAAATCATGAAAACAAAAATTAAACATGTACTACGAGGGGTAATTTTACTTTACCTACTAGTAAATTTTACATCGTCCAATGCACAAATTGTCGACGACACAAACAAGTTAAGCCTTACGCTTAGCGATGGAACACAAGTAATGCTTTATGGAGAAGCATCTAGCTTATCAGATAGGAAATCTAAAAACTATTACTACTTACCAGTTTCTTTAAGACTAGGTAAAAAGCCGGATAAAACTCCTGAATTCCTTTTCTTAAAATACATTACAGAAGAAAAAGCTGACGACGGTGGAATTGGCGGAGCTTTATTACATATGTTGATGGAATGGGGTTTAACTCCAAAACAACAAAAAGAAGTTGAAAAAATCCTTGCAAACGGTGAGCAAGGAGCGAGAAAAAAAAGTAAACTAAAAGGAGCTTTAGATGTAAAACCTGATGGTGACAAATCATTACGAATTATTTCGGCAACCTTAACTGATGATAAACTGGCTCCTTCTGTTGTACAATCTTTAAGCGCACCTGTTTTACCAGGGGCAAAAGTTGCTGTTGCTTCCAACTTAAGTGCTAACGGAGCTCAATTATTAGCTGCAACATTTGAAAAAACAAGATCGATAACTGATTTATCTATCGAAATGGGATTCAAATACACAACTCGTATTCCTGCTGCGAAGGGAAGAGTAATTGTACGCTGGAGTGAAGTA
This sequence comes from Tenacibaculum sp. MEBiC06402, assembly GCF_049239625.1. Classification (NCBI taxonomy): domain Bacteria; kingdom Pseudomonadati; phylum Bacteroidota; class Flavobacteriia; order Flavobacteriales; family Flavobacteriaceae; genus Tenacibaculum; species Tenacibaculum sp. MEBiC06402. The sequence continues at coordinate 149,353 of NZ_JBMKKT010000100.1, read as the reverse complement.
CAAAAACACATGGAAAGAGATTATGCAAAGTATAAAGAAGTCCATGGTAAGAAAAGTAGAGGTGGTCTTTTTGGTGGGGTTGCTGATGCTTTATTCGGAAAGAAAACAGAAGTAAAAAGTAGATCTTATGACGAAGTGAGAAGCGTTATAGATCAAATGATAGAAAATGAATACATCAAAGTAGATTTTGACGAAAATATTTCTGACGACAGAGTAACAAAAATTAGAGAAGCATTTTTCGATTTCTTTTTACAAAAAATGACCGAATCTGGGGATGCTGATGTACTTGCTCCTCCAACTGAAAAGGAAAAAGCTGCTATGCCAAATATCAAATATGGAAAAAAGTACACCTACAACAGAAGTTTCTTTGAAAGTAGTTTCAAAAAGAAAACCGAAACGTACTATTTAAACTACAGATTAGCAGTTGAAAAACCTTTTACATTAACAGCAAATTTAGCTAGTTGGTACGATGGTGTTAAAAACAACAAGAAATGTGTTGGTAAAGTTTTAATGAATGATCAATTCTTTACCCATAGAGATATCAATATGATTGTTGATCTCGAAGCAATGGAAATGTTTGATAAAGAAGTAAACTATGTAACTGTCAATATCAGAAAGAAAAGAAAATCTGGCAACCATTTTAACACATCAGCTCTTATTGACGCAGATCATTTAAAAAACGAAGGGTTAAAAGCGACCGTGAATTATGCTCGCGGAGATGACAAAGATTCAGATCTTTATGAATATCAATCTCAATGGAGTTTAAAAGGAGGAAATATTTACCCTAAAGAACCAGAATGGCAAAAAGGAACTTGGCAAAGTATTACTTTATACCCGCCTATTACACCAAGAACAATAGAGTTTGAAGCAGACATTGAAGAACTAAAATCGTTAGGTGTTGTAAGAGCTACACTTTTATTAAGATACTACAAGTTTGGTGAAGAAGTAGAAACTAATATTCCGCTAACTATTTCTAAAGAAGAACCTCTTATTGAAAAAATGATTTTTACCGATAGAAATACTCAGGGATATGCATATCAACTAGTACTTACTCATAAGGAAAAAGGTAAAATGGCTTTAGGCTGGGATGATAAAATAAATGACGACTACATCTACGCGACAATTCCTCAAGAATTAAAAGACGATGACCCTGATTACTTAGAAAAAATCATTGAAGCCGGTAAGGTTATCCTTAAACCTGGAGCCGATGGAAAAGTAAGTAAAGAAGCAGCAATTTTAGACAAATTTAAAGATGTAATAGGAATTGTAAAAAACTAAAAAGATGAAAAATTTATATAAAACTTTAAGTGTGCTTTTTGTACTATTTGGATATCTAAATACCATACAAGCACAACAGCAAATATTGTTAGACAAACCTGTAAGAGCTGGAGAATTAATTTTATTTCCAGACCTCAATAACAGAAGTAATTATTACTATTTACCAGATAAACCTCAGCTAGCATCTCATCCAACAGGTGATCCTATTTTTTCTTTTCTACGTTATGTAAAAAATGAAGAAACAGCAGCAGATTCTAATGAAGGAATCTCTGAAAGTACTGTTGGTGGTGGAATTGTTCATGCTTTGGTTGAATTAAAAGTTCCAGATAAAATGATTAAGGATGCCGAAAGAGCCTTAAGCCGAGTAGATAGTAATGGAAAAATTATCGGACCTGTAGTTTTTAAATCAGGAACAGTTTCATTGATTTCATCCGTTGCAAAACCAAATGGTGAGTTTGAAGCTAAAGTATGCGGATTAGGAAATGCACCAATTCTTGAAAATCAACGCTCAGCAGTTTCTGTGCATATCAACAAATTAGGATCTAAAATTCTTTGGGAAACATTCAATACTCCCACTCCCGATTTTAGTGCACATTTTGAAATGGAAGTTGAAGGGTATCAATCTCCAAAACGCGTAACTATTGAAGCTAATTTCGATAGAATTTATAAACACCAAACTTTTGAAGCTGCCATTGCTGCCCCAGTTCTTTCGGCAGAAATTAAAGCAAGTTTTGATGACTTATTCGATTCAGGCGCAATTAAGTTGACTCAAATTGGCGATGATGAAGAACTGAATAAATTGAAAGAAGCTGCTTACACGCAACTTATGAATTTAATGTTTGACAAAGTTGGTGGAACTGGAGTACCTCAATTAAATCAATTAGTTCCGAATAATCAAAAGAGCATGTTAGATAGAGCAACCGAACAATTACAAAACGCTCGTAAAGAAGCTAGAGAAGAAAATAGACGAATCGATGCTTTAGAACAATCAAGAGCAGAACGAAATCGTGCTGTTCAAAGAAGAGCTCAATCAAGAGCTGACAGTGTTAGAACTGCTGGTGGGCATCAACCAATTACAAGAAGCGCAGACACTACTGACAGCGGCGATGATACAGACAGGGAAACTCCACAAAGAGAACCGATTCCAAGTTTATCAGTTGCGGTATCATATCAAATGAAACAAGTTAGAAGACGTGGAGTTTATAAAATTGATTTAAACAAGTATACCCAAACAACGAAAACATTGCCTTTTGATTATAATCTTGGTGATGTAAAAAGTAAGTGTCCTTCTTGTTTTAGAGAAATCAATGCAGACGATCCGTTAATGAAACAACGTCAAATTAATGCTACTCTAGGTGGAATGAATGCAGATGATTTTAAACATGTAAACTTCGTAAACGTAATCATGCGTAAAAAACATGGGAACAATCAAGAAACTGTAGATGAAATCAAAATCGATAAATCTGAATTTAACAAACAAGGAAATTTCTTTAAAATGTTATACGGATGGAAAGGTGATGATGACAGAGACAAGTGGCTAGCTTATGATTTTAAAACTTTATGGAATTTTAGAGGAAATCATAAAATCGAATCTGATTGGGAAACCACAAAATTTGGTAGCATTGCGCTTGAACCACCTTTGGTTAAAAAACCGATTTATATAGAGGTCGACGAAGATTTTACACTTGAAAAAAATATTAAAGCTGTTGAAATTAAAGTATACAGCAAATTAGGGGATAAAAAAGAAGTTAACAGTACCAATTTACGAGTTAACAAATCAGAGTTATCAAAAACGTTGGAAATTTTATTACCAAGAGACTCTGAGAATTACGAATATGAAATCACCTATTTCATAAGAGGAGAAAGTCCAAAAAAATCTGGCTTACAAAAATCAGATTATGGAAGAATTGATGTAGACAGATTTATGTAGTACTTAAAAATTGAAAATCATGAAATCAAATAAATATATAAGAATAATAGTAACAATGCTATTCGGTTTCTTCTTACAGGTTACCGTAGCTCAAGAAGGATATCCTGACAACACTTCAGGAACAACAAGAGAAATTAATACCACTTTACCTTTTACCAATGTTCAAACTACTATTAAGGTAAAAGAGATTGACGATAAATATATTTTTGAAGGTGACATTTTAATTCCACGTTCAGGCGGACGTGGTGGTGCAGTAACAACCTCTACAAGTGCAAGATGGCCTAATTCTAAAATGCCTTATGTTATTGCCAGTGGACATCCTAAAAGAACTGATATTCTATGGGCGATTAATCATATAAATACTAGTACTAATGTTTGTATAGTTCCTAGAACTACAGAGTCAGATTATGTAGAATTTATATATACTCCTGGTATTTGTGGATTATCTTTTATAGGAAAAACTGGGGGAAGACAAGTAATTGAAATCGGTGATCGCTGTGGAAGTAAAACAAAAGGAAGTACAACTCATGAAATTATGCACGCATTAGGTTTTTATCACGAACAAAGTAGAGACGATCGAGATACTTATATAACTGTTAACGGCTCAAATATAACTTCAGGAAATGCGCATAACTTCAGAAAATACAATCAGAGTTGGTATCATCGATTCTGGCCAGAAGGTAGAAATATGGGAAATTACGATTATGGTTCAATTATGCATTATGGTTCCACTGCCTTTGGTAAACCAAAACCTGGTGGAGGCCGCATGACTACAATTGTCCCTAAAAGAAGTGGAGTTACTATTGGTCAACGAAATAGAATGAGCGCAACAGATATTGCAAGTATCAATGGAATCTATCCAACAGCATGTAGTTCCTCTTCTTCAACTAGTACTACAGCTTCCAGTAACGATCCAGGAACTAGTGATAATTCCTCAACTTCGTCTAGCTCTAATAGTAGTTTGGATATTTCTTATCCTATACAATTAGTTCCTCAAACTAGCGGAATGTCATGTTGGGCTGCTTCAGCTGCCATGATTGTAGGATGGAGAGAGCAAATCAGTATTGATCCTCAAGATATTGCTCGAGGTGTAAACGGATGGGAAAGCTACTATAATAATGGATTACCGGCTGATAATACTGAAATGTTTAGTGTTTGGGGGTTACAATATGAATATCCTCAAAGTTACACCGTAGCAGGTTTTGCTTCATTATTAGAAGCAGGTCCATTATGGGTTGCCACAGATTTACAAAACGGAGCTCATGTTGTGGTTGTCGCTGGTATCCAAGGAGACGGAACTCCAGATGGAACAATTTTAAAAGTGTATGATCCATGGGAACAAGGTATGACTAGCTTCAGACCGTCGAATAGAGGTTCTGTGTACGAAATGACTTACCAAGAGTTTGTGAACAGACAAGAAACTCTAGCTTTTAGAGAACTTAGTCAACCAGCTGCTTTTTATGTTGCTTATTAAACATATTAAAACTGAATCATCATGAAAACATATTATGATAAAAAATCATTGTTACATATTAGTTTTTTGACAGCCTTACTATTGAGTGTAACAATGATTCATGCGCAAACTGTATTTAAACATACGGTTACAAAATCGAACACTAACCAGCACATTTCTAGGATAAATCATGTTAGTACTAATGGAAAAAAAGATAAAATTCTTTTCGTTACTCATTATTATGGAAAATCGGGACCCTACCAAACTAAAGCTGTAGGCGTTTGGTATAATGGAAAAAAATGGACTGTATTTAATCAGGACAAAACTCCTATTAAAGCAAACACTAAATTTAATGTTTTAGTTGCTAATAAATCAAGTAATGCATTTACGGTTAAAGCAGGATTGAATGCCAAATCAGTTGTTGTAAATCATCCAAAATTAAATAAAAATCCAAACGCTATTTTTTTTGTAACACAAAATTGGGGCTCTCGCGGCCCCTATAATACCAGTCCAATTGGAGTGTACTACTCAAAAACCAAAGGACAATGGAACATTTTTAATACTGATGGAAAACCTTTACCTAAAGGAGCAAAATTTAATGTTTTAGTTCATAGTAAAGCATTTAAGCATCGAGTTAATAATTCCAATAAAAAAGGACATATCACATACATAAACAATGCTAAAACTAATTCGAAAAATAATGCTTTGGTTTTTGCAACCTTTAACTCTCAAACATCTATAAAAAGATTTAACAACCCTATTGGAGTTTGGTATAGTGCAAATAAATGGACTGTTTATAATGAAAATAGAAGTCAGTTGAAAGGTAACGAAGCTTACAACATACTTTCTTTGCCTTCAACAAATCCAGTTATACCTATACTTAAGAGAAACCCGCTGGTTATCAAAACAGAGAAAGACCCAAAAAAAACAGACACAAAAGGTCTAAAAAATATTGGTTTAGTAAAATATATTCCTATTAGAACTTCTGGATCTAGTTCTGCAAATAGTACGGAACGTGAAGGACCTAATGTAACGAAAATTGAAACTCGAATAAATATAAACACCTATTTATCTGGTGAGGGTTACGACTCTTACCTAGATAAACTAAACATTAGTAGGGAAATTTATCGAGATCAAAATAAAAATTCAAATATCTACTACTATTTACCAGAAGAGTACACCTTGCAATGGAATAAAGAAACAGGTAAGTACGATTTCAATATTTTTTATATGGATTCCGATGAAGGAAGAGGAAGTGTTTTAGTAAATGCAGAATTAACTCCTCAAATTAATAGTGAAGATATTAAGCTAGCCGAAAAATTACTTTCTTCTAAACTACGAAAACCGGTAAAGCTAATGCCTCTAGACTTAAGAGATGTTCCAAAAGTAGACTTTGGTCCAATATTAGGTAGTTTTAATGTAAGTCCAGAAAGTATTCATGCTAGTATTCCTACAGATTATCATAAACCTATTATTATCGACTGGAGAATGGATAGTAACGTAGATAACTTTGTTGGAGCAATGCTTCAGAATATCGGAACAAGTATTAAACTTCAATTTAAACCTCACGGTGACGAAAGTTCGATAATTGAAGTTCCTGTAAATTTAGAAGTGAATTCTCCTTTAACTTTTGGAAAAATAGAATTTTCAAAAACCGAGGATCTCCTTGGTGGTTGGACTAATAACATTGATTATCCTGTTGTTCCAAAGAGTATAACCGTATTAAGAAAACAGGGTGGAAGAAACTACTTTAAGACAATTGAGTTAGAAAACACTGAAATAAACACTGGTGAGACTTTGTATCTTTCAGATGAAGAAAAAAGTGAATTATTAGCAACAAATAACATCGTTAGATTTTGGATAGATTATTCACTAAATACAGATTGTAATCCATGCGATCAAAACGTAAAAAAGAAAATTATAGGAGGAACTTCAGGTAGTGAAATTACAAAGGTTGAAGTGCAATTTTTAAATGCCATAACATTTTCAAATGCGCATTCAATGAAGTTACTTATAAAGTCTATCCAAGCAGACCCGAATGGTATTGATGAAATCACATTTCCAGCATTTAGCATTAAGGAAGATGATCAAGTAATAGAAGACATTCAACTTTTTGTACCAGAAAACAAAGAACTTTCTTACAACTACCAGTTAATTACAATCATGAAAGATGGCGAGGTAAAAACTAGTGACTGGGAAACTAGTAATTCTAGTTTATTGGTTATTGGAGAAAATCAAATCAAGAAACTTTACAAACACAAAGAAAAGTCTGAGTTAGAAAAGTTGAAAGATTCTCTTCTTTCAGGACAAAAAGACGGACTTATTGAAAAAGGTAAAGAGTTATTGGATGAGCTTCTTGGCAAAAAGGATAAAGAAAAAGAGGAAACTCCAAAAAAAGAAGATGAATAACAACATATTTAATAATTCCAAAAAATAAACAATTATGAGGGTCGGTCGGTTTTTAGTAAACATTATTAGTTTTGTTTTCATAGCTAACACAAATCATTTATTTGCTCAAGCTGATTTTAGCTCAAAACAGATAATAGATGGTGTAGCAGTTTTTCGTGATACGTCCGACCCTCTTTTGTTTTATTATGAGCCTGGTGATTTACAAATCAATTTAGAAGATAATGGAAAACCTAATTTTAAATTTCTAGATTTAAGATATACTGGAAGTAAATGCTACGATGATGCTGGTGAAAAAAGCTTTATGAGCCTTGTTCAGTTTGAAGTAACTATGAAAAAAATAGCATCCAAAACATTACAAAAGTTAAAATCTTCACTAAAAAAATATGGTAGAGTAACTCTGAGACCATTACCTATTACCCAAATAGATACCAGACTGGTTCTTCCTGTAGAAAACAATAATCAACAAAGACACCAAGTAATCGAAAATGATGGTGCTTTAGAGGCAAATGACAATTCCGGATTTAACAGTTCTAATTCATTTTGGACCAAAAGAACCTACACAGTAAGATTAAACAAGTATGAATCTCAACTGCTAGCTACACAATTAAAAGAAAAATTATTAGGAATTAATTTAAACTATGTATATCGCTCTCAGGTTTGGATGCCAAACGAAGAGGAAATTACAGGATCAAAAGAAATTAAGGAACAATTTGAGAAAGATAGTATTCATGATGAATCTAACAACATTCAAAACAGAATCATCAAAAGCAATACTTTAACTATTAATATCGACACCAAAAAATTTCCTGATATTTTAAAACAAATAGATTTAAATGAAGGCATTCCACCTACATATGCTGCTATTGAGGTAAAGTGTTACGATTTTAAAGAAAACTTGCGTCCAGAACTCTACATGAAAACAGTTGAAATAGAAGCAACAAGTGTTAATAATGGAAAAAAAATAAGTGTAAAATCTAAATTCAGGAAGAAGTATATTGATTTATACACGCAACATATTAATTTCCCTTATGCAATAGATATGAATTCACCAATGCGTTATAGAATAACCGAAATAAATACAAATGGTGAACGAACAATATCAGATTGGATAAACAAACCTGAATGCAATTCTGTTATTGATATTACCTCTACAAAAAAGGAACAAAAAATTATAAATAACACAATCGATATTGAAGTAAACTCATCAATTTTTGTAGATGAAACTATTTCAAAATTAGAATTCAAATTGTACTATTCTCTTCAGGGAAAAGCAAAAACTAAAACAATACTTTTTTCAAAAGATGATGAATTCCCTTTACAATCAATGAGATTTTTAACCGATAAAGAGTCTTTAAAATTTTATACAATTACAAAACATTTATCGGAAGAAGAAACACCATTGATTGGTAAAAAAATAGAACTCAAAGAAAATTACATTTATCTAAATAGTTTATAGAATTATCCTAGCCAACCTTCTCTATCTAAACTTCTATACTGAATAGCCTCTGCAATATGCTGAGACGCAATTTCCGATGATTCATCTAAGTCGGCAATTGTTCTACTTACTTTTAAAATTCGATCATAGGCTCTAGCGGATAAGTTTAATCTTTCCATAGCATTTTTTAACAACGTTTTGCCTTCGGTATTTAACACACAAAATTCACGAATCTGCTTCACCGTCATTTGAGCGTTGTAATGAATGTTATCGAAGTTTTCATAACGAGCAGATTGAATAGCTCTAGCTTTTATAACTCTATCCCGAATCTTAGCACTACTCTCCCCTTTCCTTTCCTCGGATAATTTTTCAAAAGGTACAGGTGTTACTTCAATATGAATATCAATTCTATCTAATAATGGACCTGATATTTTTCCCATATATCGCTGCATTTCAGCAGGAGAAGATAAAAACTGACTGTTTTCATCATTAAAATAACCAGATGGACTTGGATTCATACTTGCTACTAACATAAAACTACTTGGATACGTAATTGTAAACTTGGCCCTTGAAATTGTAACTTCTCTATCTTCTAGAGGTTGACGCATGACTTCTAAAACCGAACGTTTAAATTCAGGAAGTTCATCTAAAAATAATACTCCGTTATGTGCTAAAGATATTTCTCCAGGCTGAGGATATTGTCCTCCACCAACTAAAGCGACATCAGAGGTTGTGTGGTGTGGTGAACGAAAAGGACGTTGATATAAAATACCTGAATCTTTAACTTTTCCAATTACTGAATGAATTTTTGTAGTTTCCAATGCTTCTTCTAAGGTCATTGGTGGTAAAATAGAAGGTAATCTTTTCGCTAACATTGTTTTTCCAGCACCAGGAGGACCAATTAAAATAATATTATGCCCGCCAGCAGCTGCTATTTCCATGCATCTTTTGATGGATTCTTGTCCTTTTACATCCGAGAAATCAAAATCTATTTCTTTATGACAGTTATTAAAAATATCATCGGAATTAATAGCTTCAGGACTTAATAATTCTTCCTCGTTAAAATGATTAATTACCTCTTTAATATTAGTAACCCCATATACTTTTAAACCTTTAACTATTGACGCCTCTTTTGCATTTTCCTTCGGTAGAATTAAATATTTAAAACCTTCCTCCTTTGCTTTAATTGCAATGGGCAAGGCACCTTTTATCGGTTGTAAATTTCCATCCAAAGAGAGTTCTCCCATAATTACATATTCTGCAATATTTTCTGAGTTTATTTGTCCTGAAGCTCCTAAAATTCCCATAGCAATAGTTAAATCATAAGCTGCCCCTTCTTTTCGAATATCAGCAGGAGCCATATTAATAATGATTTTCTTTCCTGGTAATTTATAATTTACATTGGTTAGCGCAGCAGAAATTCTATAGGAACTTTCGCGTACGGCATTATCTGGCAAACCAACTAAATGATAGCCTATTCCTTTATCAATATTAACTTCAACGGTAATGGTAATAGCTTCGACACCGAAAACGGCCGAGCCATAAACTTTAACTAGCATATTTTTCTTTTTTAGCAATTTGAAGCTAAATAAAGTCTTTTTTATGAAAGTAACAAAAAGACTCATAGAATTTTACTGCTAAAAAATATTATTAGCATTGATTTTTAGTACCTTTACATATACTTATTTCCAAAAACACACTTCAACCTAAGTTAAAAAATTACTTAACTGGTTTTTAGACCTTAAATTATTAATACTGAAACTATCAGTTGAGAGGTAAATACACTCAACTATTACTATAATTATACTTCTGGTTTTCTTAAAAGATGTTTTTACGAGTAAACAAATAAGTTGCATTCTCTTTGTAATAAAAAATTTAACAGATAACATTCTTACTTGAATTAACTTCGGTTGGCAAAAGAGTAATCATCAAAAAACTAATTTCGACAGCAATGATAATCTATATAAAATACATGGTAAGCCATCGTTGCAAAATGATGGTCAAAGAAGAGTTAAAAAAACTAGGAATTAAACATTTAAAAGTCAACTTGGGAGTTATTGAAATATTAGAAGATATGACAGCCTATCAACATGAACAACTGAGAATCAACTTACATAAATCAGGGCTTGAATTACTAGACAACAAAAGAGCTATTCTGGTAGAGAGCATAAAAAATATAATTATTGAAATGATCCACCACAGCGATACTTTACCTAAAGTAAATTACTCAGACTTTATTAGTGAAAAAATGGAGTATGATTACACCTATCTATCCAATGTATTCTCTGAAGTAAAAGGCATTACAATTCAACAATATATTATTTTTAATAAAATTGAAAGAGTAAAAGAATTGTTATTATATGATGAATTGACTTTAACAGAAATATCTTATCGTCTTCATTACAGTAGTGTTGCTCATTTATCAAACCAGTTTAAAAAGGTCACTGGACTAACTCCTACTTTTTATAAAGGAATAGCTAATAAGCGTAGAAAAAACCTTGAGGATGTGTGAATTATGTAACCTATTCCATCTTTAATGTAATAATAGAAACTAATAGTATTACCATCTTTGTAACGTCGTGAAAATGAATTCACAACGTAAATAATGAGAAAATGGAAAATTCTAACAAGAAGACAGAAGAGTCTTTCAAAATTACTGGTAACTGGGAAAACCAGTCGAAAGAACTCAAGTCTAAATTTTCACAGCTTACTGATGCCGACCTTAAGTTTGAAACGGGTAAAGAAAATGATTTACTCAAAAGAGTAGAAAATCGTCTGAACAAAAAACGTGAAGAGGTAATCAATATTATCAAAAAAGGTCAACCAAGAGTGGGGTAATCTAGGTTTTTAATATCGATTTTCTAATGGATAAGTTCACTTTAGAGCTTGTCCATTTTTTATAAACTTAAAATTTCTAATTATGAATCTAATTTACCTCTATATCACAATACCTACAGCAATTATACTGATATCTGGTATCAGAATAGTAAGACCCACTCATAAGGGGCTTATAGAACGTTTAGGGAAATACAAAAAACTTGCAGAGCCCGGTTTCCACTGGATAATTCCAATTGTTGATCGATTGTTTCTTGTGAACATTACTGAACAAATGGTAGATGCCGAGCCCCAAGAAATAATTACTAATGATAATTTAAATGCCACTGTGGATGCCCAAGTTTACTTCAGAGTAAAATCTGACGAGAATAGTGTAAAGGGATCGACCTACGATGTAAATAACTATCAGCACCAGATTGTGAACCTTGCACGTACTACATTACGTAATATCATTGGAACACTCACCTTGAAGTCTGCTAATAGTGAAAGAGGGAAAATAAATATGGAATTGCATGAAACACTTCATAAAGAAACAAAAGACTGGGGAATTCAAATCATTAGAACAGAATTGAAGCAAATAGATCCTCCATCGGATGTACAAGAGACTATGAACAAAGTAGTAAAAGCGGAAAATGAAAAAATTGCTGCTATTGACTCAGCTACTGCTGCTGAAACAGTTGCAGATGGGATTAAACGTGCCAAAATCAAAGAAGCAGAAGGTTACAAACGTTCGAAAATATTACATGCCGAAGGCGAAGCTGAAGCCATAAAACTAGTAAACGGAGCAGCTGATAAATACTTTATTGGAAATGCGCAACTACTAAGGAAAATAGAAGCTATGGAAGCCGCATTAAAAAATAATGCTAAAATTATTGTTCCAGATGGTTCAGATTTAGTGAATGTAATGAGTGAAATGGCAGGTATTGTTCCGATAAAAAAGAATCAAAGTAATGTTCATATTAATAAAAATAGTCTATAACAATAAAGACTGACAGTGTCTTAAATATTTATTTCAAACAATGAAAACGATCCAAAAAACAAAAGAATTGACTGATTGTATTCTTTTAGTAACAATGGAAATAAAAGACAAATTCCCTGAATTATACCAGCTTTTGGATGAAACACCCTTTCTTATTTCTGTTCATGATAAAGGTATTGAAGCAATCAGTTTAGAAGAATACCTCAATACAATTCGATATCAACTGAAAGATTACAAAACAAACTCCAATAGTTTTACTTAGTAGAACTTTTTAGAACTTAAAACACATACACATGAAGAATATAATAGTAGCTACAGACTTTACTGAACATGCTAAACATGCAGTAAGTGCTGCTGCTTCAATTGCAAAACAAACTGAAGCTAAACTGATTCTTTTACATGTAATCAACAGACCTTTAAATTCTGATGATGATTCCTATGAAAATTATCATAATATGCCAGGTGGACGTACTACTGTAAGAAATATTCAGAATAAATTGAATGAAATTGTAGACTTACATTACCTAAAAAATGTTAAGACCATTTACGAATTGCGAAATAATGTATATAATACTATTCTTGACTATGCTGAGGAATATAAAGCTGAGCTAATCGTAATGGGTGCTTACGGAACCACAAGATCTGCAGGAACATTCATTGGCTCAAACACATCAAAAGTTATGAGTCAAGCAAAAATACCAGTATTAATTATTCAAGAAAAATTTAGTGAATTTAATATAGAAAACATTGTTTTGGCTTCTGAGTTTTATGGAGAAGTATATAAAGTATTTTCCAAAATGAAGCGAATTATAGATCTTTTCGATACTAAGCTACACCTTTTAAAAGTAAACACTCCAAACCGATTTCAAAGAACTCATGATAGCCTAAAATTAATGAAAGAATTTAGCTCTAGGTTTGATTTAAATAATTATACGTTGAATATTTACAACGATTTGAATATAGAAAATGGTATAATAAACTTCACCAGATTAATTCATGCGGACTTAATCGCTATAACACCAGATGGTCTTTGGAGATTAGCAGATATATTTAAAAGGAGTACAACGGATAAGTTAATGAAAATCTCCGTTAAGGCAATTCTAAGTATGAAAACACGACAACCAGTTATAACACCTACTGAAATATTTTATGAGAAGGATTATAAACATTATATCGAGGAAGACTAAGCCATAATATTTTTACATCAATTAATTAAGAGTAAACAATTTCTTCTGATTATTTATATTGAGAAAATAAAAAAGCATCTTAGAAATCTAAGATGCTTTTTAGCTTTTGTACGGGTGAAGGGAGTCGAACCCCCACGCCTCACGGCACTAGATCCTAAGTCTAGCGTGTCTACCAATTCCACCACACCCGCGTTACAAAAAATTGGTCTGCAAATATACATAAACTATTCAAATTACAAACTTAATTATACTATTTGTGGTATTTTTTTATATATCCTTAGATTTAGATTTTAATACTTCCTTAAAAATGAATTAACTTAGCGTTAAATAACTATTTATAATGCAAACCATTCAAGAATATATTACGAATCATAAAGACCGATTTATTCAGGAACTTATTGATTTATTAAAAATTCCTTCTGTAAGTGCAGATACTGCTTTTTCTCAAGATGTTTTAAACACTGCTGATGCCATTATGGAATCTTTACAAAAAGCAGGATGTGATAAAGTTGAATTATGTGAAACTCCTGGTTATCCTATTGTATATGGAGAAAAAATTATAGATGAAAATCTTCCTACTGTTCTGGTTTACGGACATTACGATGTTCAACCAGCAGACCCGATTGATCTATGGGACTCTCCTCCTTTTAATCCTGTGATTAAAAAAACAGACATTCATCCTGAAGGTGCCATTTTTGCTCGTGGAGCTTGTGATGATAAAGGACAAATGTATATGCATGTAAAAGCATTAGAATATATGACTTCTCAAGGTAACCTTCCTTGTAATGTTAAATTCATGATTGAAGGTGAAGAAGAAGTTGGCTCTGAAAGTTTAGCTTGGTTTGTGCCTAGAAATACTGAAAAATTAGCTAATGATGTTATCTTAATTTCAGATACAGGAATGATTGCTAACGAAATTCCTTCTATTACAACCGGGTTAAGAGGTTTAAGTTATGTTGAAGTTGAAGTGACTGGGCCAAATAGAGATTTACACTCTGGTTTATATGGAGGAGCTGTGGCTAATCCGATTAATATTTTATCAAAAATGATTGCTTCATTACATGATGAAAATAATCATATTACAATTCCTGGTTTTTACGATAAGGTAGAAGAATTATCTCGTGAGGAAAGAGATGAAATGGCAAAAGCTCCATTTTCTTTAGAAGAATATAAAAATGCACTAGACATTGATGCTGTTTATGGTGAAAAAGGGTATACAACCAATGAACGTAATTCTATCAGACCTACTTTAGATGTTAATGGAATTTGGGGTGGTTATACTGGTGAAGGAGCAAAAACCGTAATTGCTTCTAAAGCTTATGCTAAAATATCAATGCGCTTGGTTCCGAATCAAGAGTGGGAAGAAATTACTGAGTTATTCAAAACACATTTTGAAAATATTGCTCCGGCTGGAGTTAAAGTAAAAGTTACTCCTCATCATGGTGGACAAGGTTATGTAACTCCAATTGATAATATTGGATATCAAGCTGCAAGTAAAGCGTATCAAGAAACATTTGGTGTAACTCCTATTCCACAAAGAAGCGGTGGAAGTATTCCAATCGTAGCATTATTTGAGCAAGAGTTGAAAAGTAAAACTATACTTATGGGATTCGGATTAAACTCTGACGCAATACATTCTCCAAATGAACATTTTGGTGTTTGGAATTACTTAAAAGGTATTGAAACCATTCCGTATTTTTATAAATATTTTACTGAATTAAGTAAGTAATAAAAATGAAAAGCACCATTTACGTGGTGCTTTTTTTATATCGATATATACCAAGTTGTTCGAAACCAAAGTGTGTTCTTTTTTTCGCTCTCCAAAAGTCTACCTAAACGATAATCTAAACCAAACTCTAATTTATCTTTCTTATTCAACTGATAACCTAAATAAGGTGAAATTCGAGCCTCGAAATCATTCTTATTAAATTGATATAAATACTCGTTTGAAACTTTTAAATACCACTCTTTTACATCAACTTTCTCTCCGTTTAATGGCTTTTCAAAAGTAACTCTATATCTGGTTCTGTATTGTGGTTTAATCTTCTCTTGAAAAAATTGCTCCATCCCCAAACGATGGGCTAGTTTCATATTATCAAAATTCTGAACGACATTAAAATGTTGCAGCAATCTATGTACAGTTTCTCCTTCTGAAAAGCGAACAATATACCCAAAATTAAAAGATTGATAAACATCTGTTTTTACAGATAAAATAGTCGACACATCAACTAAATTATGATTGAACTGTAGCGCTTTATTGTAAATTATTTCTCTCGACTCAATACTATTTACCCATTTTACGGAACTTGAAAATTTCTTTGACAAATTGACTTTAGGTAACGAACCAAAACTTAGTTCTGATTGCGAATTGACATAAAGTAAACCAAATAAAAAGAAAACAACAGCAAACTTTTTCATGTAACTTTAGAATTGTAGATTATCAAAGTTATCAGGGCTAAATTTCAATTCCTTTTCAATATGTTGCCCAGTTGAATCAAATAGTATTTCAAACAGCTCAAAATTTTTATCCGACTTTCCTTTTATAACAATTTCATATCGAGGTGCAATTGAAAATTTATTCATAATGTTTTCTCTAAGCAACTCTTCGCTCCCCTTATACTGCAACTGAACTTTTCTTATTTTAAACTTTTTAAATTTTTCTTTTAAAACTGATTTTATATTCTCTTGAATAGTTTTAGCAATCTGAGAAAATTTCACTTTCACTTCTATATCAATTATTTCTCCTTTTGAGGAAAACTCTATACTATGCTTTTTTCCTTTATAATAAACTTTGGCTTCGAAGGTTTTGCCATCCTGACTCTCCTCTGCAAACCATTTAATCCTTTTATTGAAATTGATTTGATTCATAAATTCAATAGCTTGCTGCGGAACTTTACTTTCTTTCACTCTATATTCTCTTTCAAACTTATACTGACCAAAAGTCGCTTGAAATACAAAACATAGAAAAATCACAAAAAAATACCTTTTTTTCATCTTTTAACTCTAACAATTACAAATCTAGTTGAAACCAAAATAAAATTCAGGAAAGTCCTATTTTATTTTTTTTTATAAATTTGCCTGAAAATTAAGACTATGAGAATAAAAATTGCTAGTGCATTCGTGTTATTTTTTTGCTGTTTTTCAAGTTTCTATGCTCAAGAAGGAAAATTGATTGCGCTTACATTATCCCCAGAATTAACTAAGGATGCTAACGCTGTTATTCGAGATAACTATATCGAAATTAATATAGACGCTCTCAATGAAATGACCGTTAAAGAAAGAAGAGTAACCACTGTTTTAAATAAATTAGGAAATAAACATGTTGGTGCTTACGCGTCCTATGATAATGATACAAAAATCACTGACTTATCAGTTAAAGTATATAATTCATTTGGGAAAGAAATAAAAAAATATTCAAAAAGTAAATTCACAGATGTTAGTGCGGTAGATGGAGGAACATTGTACTCAGACTCTAGAGTAAAATATATCGATTACACACCTACTAATTATCCGTATACAATTGTTTTTGAAAAAGAGTATAAAACATCATCTACAGGTTTTATCCCAAAATGGTATCCAATTGACTCATACTACGTTTCGGTAGAAAAAAGTGAATATAAAATTAACAACCCAAATAATATTGAAACCAGAGTTAAAGAAAAAAACTTTGAAGGTTTCACAATTAAAAATTTATCTGAAGAACAAATTCATTTTGTAGCTGAAAATATTCCAGCGATAGAATACGAAAGGAATAGTCTAGATTTTTCTGAGATTTCACCAAACCTATCCGTGGCTTTAAATCAATTCACTTTAAAAGGAGTTTCTGGAAGCGGAACGGATTGGAAGGAATTTGGTAAATGGATGAATGCTAAGTTAATCCAAGGAAGAACAGAATTAAGTCCGGCAACTATTGAAAAAGCTAAAAGTTTGGTAGCTGGAATTGATAATGACATTGAAAAAGCTAAAAAGATTTACGAATTCGTTCAAAACAAAACAAGATACATCAGTGTTCAAGTAGGAATTGGTGGTTGGGAACCTATTCCTGCAAATGAAGTAGACAAAATGGGATATGGCGATTGTAAAGGTTTAACAAACTACACAAAAGCACTCCTTGATGTTGTTGGTGTAGAATCTTATCACACATTAGTATATGCCAATGACAGAAAAGATATCGATAAAGATTTCTCCTCTATCCAAGGAAATCACATGATTCTGAACTTACCAAATAACGGCAATGATGTTTGGTTAGAATGTACAAGCCAAACCATTCCTTTTGGTTTTGTTGGAGAATTTACTGACGATAGAAATGTGCTAGTTATTACTCCAGAAGGTGGAATAATTAAACGAACACCATCTTATAAAAATGAGACGAACCTACAAACATGTGAAGCTCAAATAAAACTTGATAAGTCCGGTAACGTAGAAGCTGAAGTTGAGATTGTTTCAAAAGGTGTTCAGTATGACGATAAATACGCTATTGAAAACTTAGCAAAAGTTGATTTGGAGAAATACTATAAATCAAACTTATGGTCTTACAACAATAACTTAGAAATTAAATCTACAAGTCTAAAAAACGACAAAAACAATGTTGTTTTTAAGGAGAAGCTTCAGGTAAACATTTCTGATTACGCTAGTATTACCGCTAATGAACTTTTAGTGCGAGTAAATGTTTTTAACAGAAATAATTATGTCCCGAAACGTTATAGAACAAGAAATCATCCTCTACAAATAAAAAGAGGTTATAAAGACGTTGATAATTTCACCTTTACTATTCCTGAAGGATATAAGATTACTACGCTTCCAGCGAAAGTTGAAATTTCCACAAAATTCGGAAGCTATTTTATGGAAATTAAAAAAGTAGACGAAAAAACTATTTCTTATCACAAAACACTCCTTATTAAAGAAGGAACTTACCCAAAAGAAGATTATAAATTATATCGAAAATTTAGAAAACGTATCGCAAAACAAGAAGGTTTAAGAATTGCACTACAAAAATTATAATACAAAAAACTATGAAAAAAATCATTTTAGCCCTTACATTACTGATTACTTTTTTAGGTAACGCACAAGAAATTAAATTCGGAAAAGTATCAAAACAAGCTCTTGAAGAAAAAGTTTATCCGGGAGATTCTACTGCAAATTCAGCTTATTTGTTTAAAGAAAGAAAAACGTATTATAAATTTAATAAAAATACAGGTTTTCAAATTGTAAATGAATTTCATCATCGTATAAAAATTTATAATAAAGAAGGTTTTGATGAAGCCAATTTTAACATTGTTTATTATAAACCAGAATCAGGAGATAATGAAAAGATAACAAACCTAAAAGGTTACACTTTTAACATTGATAATAATGGGAAAACATCTAAAGTTAAATTAGGTGATAACAATGTTTTTGACGAGAAATTAAACAAATATAGAAGTGTTAAAAAAATTACAATGCCAGACATAAAAGAAGGTTCTGTAATTGATCTCGTATACAAGCATATTTCTCCGTATAGAACAACCATTGATGATTTAAAATTTCAAACTCATATTCCTATTAAAAAATTATATACAAAGATTGAAATTCCAGAATGGTATGTGTTTAACAAAGTGAATAAAGGGTATTTTGCAATATCTCCTAAATCACATACTAGACAAGGTAGAATCTCGTATACCCAAAGAGTTAGAACCGATAGAAGAGCAACTTCGAATGGATTAGGCGGGACAATGAGATCTTCGGAAGTTTATAATAATAATATCGATTTAAAGTACAACATAGATGAATATCATGCTGAAAATATTCCTGCTTTAGATGCTAATGAACCATTCGTGTCGAATATCCAAAATTATTTCGGGGGAATGAAGTATGAAATATCAGCTGCTAAATTTCCTAATTCAAGAATTAAAACTTTCACTAATTCTTGGGAAAATGTAAGTCAACAAATTTATAAGTCCCCGAATTTTGGTGGAGAAATAGAAAAAACTAGTTATTTCGTTGATGATTTAAATCTTATTCTTACCTCAGCTAAAGGAGATGTACAAAAGGCTTTAGCAATCTTTGAGTTTGTAAAAAACAAAGTGAAATGGAATAATTATTATGGGAAATATGTAGATAAAGGTGTTAAGAAGGCATATAAAGACGGAACAGGTAATGTTGCTGAAATTAACTTAATATTGACGGCAATGCTAAGAGAAGCAGGCTTAGGAGCCAATCCTGTTTTAGTTAGTTCTCGAAGTCATGGTGTACCACTTTTCCCAACTCTACAAGGTTTTAATTATGTGATAAGCTTGGTGGAATTTACAGATGGTACCACAATGCTTTTAGATGCTACAGAACCATATTCAATTCCAAATGTTCTTCCTATTCGAGCCTTAAACTGGAACGGAAGAAAAGTCACTAAAGTTGGCTACTCAACTTGGGTAAACTTAAACCCTACAAAACATTCTTCTGAATTAAATTCTTTAAAAGTAAAAGTTGACGCAGAAGGTAATGTCTCTGGATTATTGAGAACAACCGAGGAAATGCTTAGCGCTATGTTGGGAAGAAAGAGATACAATCATTACAGTAAAGATGAAGTCATTTCTAAATTAGAAGAAAAATATAATATTGAAATAGAAAATTTTAGGATTAGCAACAAAGAAAACAATTACAAGTCTTATAATAAACTTATAAAATTTAGTTCGGAAGATTTAGTAGAGGGCATAAATAATAAGTTGCTTATCAATCCTTTGTTATTTTTAACAGAAAATACAAATCCTTTTAAATCAGATGACCGAACTTTTCCAGTTGACTTTGCTTCAGCCTGGAAAGAGACAAACAATATTTCTATCGAAATTCCTGAAGGTTACACTCCAGAAACTTTACCTGAACAGTTTGCTATCGGATTGCCAGATAATTTAGGTTTTTTCAAATTTAAGGTAGAAAATTCTGGTAATGTAATTAATGTTAGTTCTATTATTCAAATAAATAGCCCAATCATCTCGCCAAATTACTACGGTAGTTTAAAGGAATTCTACACTAAAATTGTTGCTAAACAAACAGAAAAAATTGTACTAGTAAAGGAATAATTAACAATATGAAAAACAAATATTTAATACTACTTATTTTAGTTATAAGTAGTTTTTCGGTTTCCGGTCAAAAAAATAGTAAAGTTCCAAAATTAGGACAAGTAACTAACCAAGAACTTTCACAGAAATTTTACGAGAACGATTCTGCCGCTGGCGCATTAGTTCTGGAAGAAAAGGGTCATATTTGGGTTGATCGAAAAAACAAATATGATTTCCGAACTGACATTTATAAAAGAATTAAAATATTTAATAAATCTGAATTAGAACTAGCTACTGTTAAAATCAATATTTTCGGAGACGAGAAAATAAAATTTATTAAAGCAGTTACATACAATATAGAAGATGGTAGGACTACAAAAATTCATCTCTTAGAAAATAAAATTTTTAAAAAGAAATTATCCAATAAATGGCAACAAGTAACTTTTACTTTACCAAATATCAAAGAGGGTTGTGTGATAGAGTATTCTTACAGTGTATTTTCTCCTTACTTTAAACTTGATGACTGGATTTTTCAATCTAAGATTCCAAAAATTAAAAGTGATATTGTTGCAGAAATCCCTGGTAATTATAAATATAATCTAAGATTCCAAGGATATAAATCTTTGGATAGAGATAATTCTTTTGTAAAACGAAATTGTATATTATACCCAGGTATTGGAGAGGGTGATTGCGTGGTTTATGAGTATGGAATGGATGATATTAAAGCATTCCTAACTGAGGATTTCATGTTATCTCGAAAAAATTATATCGCTAAAATAATTTTTGAGCCAGTTTCTTTTACAAGTTTAAAAGGTGCAAAAAAGATTTATACTCAAACATGGAATGATGCTGACAGAACTTTACGCACCAATTTCTTTGATGGTCAAACCTCAAAAACAAGTTATTTCGAAAAAAATTTACCTTCTGATATTTTAAACATATCTGACGATAAAGAGAGAGCCCAAAAAATCTATTCATTCCTTCAAAATAGGTTAAACTGGAACAACGATTTTTGGTCTCAAAATAAAATTAAGGTCAAACAAGTTTTTCAACAAAAAACTGGTGGTGTTGATGGTATAAACCTAACACTATACAATTCTTTAAAAGCTGCAAATATTGAAAGTTATATCGTTGCTCTATCAACAAGAAAAAATGGTTCTATTACTAAATTATTTCCTTCTGTTTCTAATTTTAATTACATTATAGTAAAGGTTATTATTGAAGGGCAAACTTATTATCTAGATGCCACAGATAAAAATTTAACTTTTGGGGAAATACCTTACAGATGTTTAAATGGTGAAGGGCGAGTTTTAGATTTCGAGAAAGAAAGTTATTGGGAAGAAATTAGCCCTAAATACGATACCTCATTACGAAATAGAATTAAAATTCAGTTCGATGAACAAAATGAGGCGATTGCGGATATTACTCGTGAAAGCAGAGGATATTCAGCATTAATTGAAAGAAAAAAACTGAATAGCAAATCCGAAGAAGAATATCTGGAAGACTTTGAAACAAAAAATCCAGATATAGAAGTTGATGAGTTTGAAATACTTTCTAAAAAAGAACAAAGAATAAAAACTTCTTTTACAGTTTCAATTCCTGATATTGATACTTCACAAAAACAAATTCGTTTCTCTCCGTTTATTGTAGATAAATACAAGGAAAACCCTTTCAAGTTTAATCAACGCTACTATCCAATTGATTTAGGTTATAAATGGAGCGATTCCTACACTATTTTTATTAATGCTCCAGAAGGATATGAACTGTTAAAAATACCTTTAACTAAAAACTATAAAATACCTTACAATGGAGGTGAATTAGAATACAAAGTTCAAAGATCAGGTGAGAATCTTAAAATTACAATGAATATTAAGTTAAATAGAAATAAATACAACAACACAGAATATCTTAACTTAAAAAAGTTCTTTAAAGAAATCATAACCTTGCAAGATTCTTATGTTGAATACATCAAAGAATCAGAATAATTAACAACATGAAAAACACACATATAATACTACTTATTTTAATGATAAGTAGTTTTTCTATTTATAGCCAGAGAAATACCAAAACTCCAAAACTTGGTCAAGTTAAGGATGCCGAGTTGAAGATGGGTTATTATGACAAAGATTCAACTGCTGGGGCATTAGTTTTGGAAGAAAAAGGATATTCTTACGTTGATGACAAAAACAACTACGATTTTAGAAGAGATATTTATAGAAGAATAAAGATTTTTAATAAATCTGAATTTAATAGAACTACGATTGAAGTTGATTTATATCAAAAAGAACAAATAAAATATATAGAAGCTGTTACTTATAACTTAGAAGACGGCAAGAGAACGAAAATATTTTTACTTGATAAACAAATTTTCAAAAAACAACCTTACGAAAATTGGACACAAGTTTCTTTTACGCTTCCAAATATTAAAGAAGGTTCTGTTATTGAGTATCGATACAGTATTTTTTCTCCATATAGTCAAATAGATGATTGGAAATTCCAATGGAATATCCCTAAGTTAAAAAGCGACTTTATCTCTTCATTCCCTGGTAATTGGAAGTATAACATTAGGATTCGCTCCGCACAGAAATTAGACCGAAACAAATCTTATATTAAAAGAGATTGTATTAGCATTGGTGGATTAGGCCAAGGAGATTGTTCGGTAATGGAATATGGTATGGATAATATACCGGCATTTAAGAAAGAAGATTTCATGGTATCGGAAGAAAACTTTAAAGCAAAATTGATTTTTGAACCTATTTCATTTACTCAAACCAATGGTGTAGTTACAAGATATACAAAAACTTGGAAAGACGCAGATGAAACAATGCGTAAAAATTTCCTCGATGCACAGACCTCCAAAAAAGGATATTTCAGAAAGAAACTTCCTCAAAATTTATTCTCTATTACCTCTGAATCAGAAAGAGCTGAAGCAATATATAATCATATCCAAGAAAAACTCTCTTGGAACAAGAAATTCAGAACAAAAACAATAAGAGTAAAAGAAATTTATCAAAAAAATACAGGAGGTGTTGATGGTATAAACTTGGTGCTATATAATGCCCTACAAGCTGCGGGAATTGAAAGTTATGTTGTTGCCTTATCTACACGAAATAATGGTATACTAACCAAACTTCATCCTTCTATTAAGAAGTTCAATTATTATTTAGTCAAAGTAATTACTGACGGTAAAACTCATTTCTTAGATGCAACTGATAAGAATTTTATTTTTGGGGAATTTCCATTCGAATGTTTAAACGGTGAGGTTAGAGTTTTTGATTTTAAAAAAGGAAGCTATTGGGAACTCCTGAAACCAAATTATAGATCCTCAATTAGAAATAACATATCTCTGAAATTTAATGAAGACGGAGAAATGGTTGGTGACATTATTACTACTGACAAAGGATACAACGCACTAATTAAACGAAAAGCTCTAAAAGTAAAATCAGAAGAAGAATTTTTAGAGGAATTTGAAACAGAAAACCCGCTAATCGAGGTGGAAGAATTTGAAGTTATTTCTGATAAAAAGGACGTTTTTAAAACATCATATAATATTTCAATTCCAGATTTCACATTAGAAAACAGTAATATTAAATTGAATCCTTTTATAATAGAAAGAACTACGAAAAATCCATTTAAATTAAAAGAACGAAACTACCCAGTAGATTTTGGATACGCATGGTCTGAATCTTTTTCGATAAGAGTTGCAATTCCTGATGGTTACACAATATCTAAGGTACCAGAAAATAAAGCTTTAAGCTTACCAGGTAAAGGAGGAAAACTAATTTATAGAATTAACAAAACCGATAAAGAAGTTATCATTTTTATGAAGTACAGCTTAAACAGAGCAATCTACACAAACATAGAGTATCACTACCTAAAGGAGTACTTCAAAAACATTATTAAAGTTCAAGATTCATATATAGAATTAAAAAAAGCTTAACTTTTACTCTACAGTTGTAGAATTATTTTTACTCTACATTTGTAGAATTTAAATTTTATTTCTACATTTGTAGAGTGAATTCTAATTTTGTAGAAATGCAGCTAAGCAAAACCGAAGAACAATTAATGCAATTATTATGGAAACTAAAGAAAGGATTTATGAAAGATATCCTTTCTGAATTTCCTGAACCAAAACCAGCAACTACAACTGTCGCAACTCTTTTAAAAAGAATGCGCGATAAAGGTTTTATAGATTATAAATTGTTTGGGAAATCAAGAGAATATTATCCATTAGTTAAAAAGTCCGATTATTTCTCTAAGCATGTAAATGGGTTAATTAAAAACTTTTTTAATGACTCTGCAAGCCAGTTTGCTTCATTCTTCACTAAGGAAACAGATTTATCTGTCAGTGAACTTGAAGAGTTACGTAAGATTATTGACAATCAAATTAAAGAACAAAAGAAATGATTGCTTATTTAATTAAATCGTCAATTTGCCTACTACTCTTGCTTGTATTTTATAAGCTTGTATTAGAAAAGGAAAAAATGCATCAATTCAATCGTGCATATCTTTTAGGAAGCATATTATTTTCATTTTTGGCACCATTATATGTAATTAACATCTACGTGCCAGTTGAGACGCTAGATTTTCCACTTGACTTTGACCAAGAGTTATTAAATGGGGAAATAGTTCAACAGAAAAAAGAAATTAGCTATTGGACAATTGCTGGAATCTTGTCTCTAGTTATTTCAACAATATTCTTTGTTCGCTTCATCGTAAACCTATCTAAAATCATATTAAAGATAAGACAGAACATAAAAATCAAAATTGATAATGCTACCCTTGTTTTAGTTGAAGATTTAATTAGTCCGCATACATTTTGGAATTACATTTTTATCAATAAAGAAGAATATAAAAACGAAAAGTTAGAAGAAGAATTACTCACACATGAATTAACACATGTCACACAACGACATACCGTAGATGTATTATTAATTGAATTATTGAAAATAATATTTTGGTTCAATCCTTTATTCTACTTCTTAAAAAAACTTATTCAACTAAACCACGAATTTATTGCAGATAACAAGGTGATTCACCTTCATAAAAATATTTCTGAGTATCAACATTTGTTATTAAACAAAGCCGCTTGGAACAACGATTATTACCTGGCCAGTAATTTGAATTATTCATTAACAAAAAAACGATTAGTTATGATGAGCACACGAACATCAAAAGTCAATAATTGGCTGAAAAAACTAGCAGTAATACCACTGCTAACAGGAAGTATTTATGTTTTCGCAGAAAGAGTAGAAAGCTATGAAATGAAAAATAACACACTTTTAGATTCAGATATTTCAAATCTAGAATTCCCTAAAAGTGAAGAAACAAGTATTTCTCCTTTGGAAGATATCAAGGGTAAATTATCAAACAAAGACGCTTTAAAATCTAGCATTGAAAACAAAGATAACTCGAAGCATACATTTCTTGCTTCAATTGAGAAAACCGATAATAAAGCTATTCTAAAATGTTATAATTGCGAACGTTGGGCAAAACTTAACGTTCCTATGAACAAGGAATTGACTATTACAGATTGGGGATTCACTAACAAATCAAATGCAAACAAAGGTGTATATGCTTTCACAATAAAAGTCACAGACAACAAAGTTTATTTCAAAGGATTGAAAAACACTGCTTGGGAAACTTTAGGTTTTACATTATATCCTAATAAGAAGCAATATATCAATCAGAATGGGATGATTGCTAACAAAAAAGAGAAAACCACTCAGAAAGCTAAAAAACGAAATCTAAAATCAGAAGCAAACCATATAAAGGAAACTTCTGTTAAGGCAACAAATATTGAAATTTCTAATAGCTCTAAACAGCATAAAAAAGGCACAACTCAAAAAGTATATACTACTGAGCTCAGTCAAAAAAATGTTGATCCTCTTAAAGTTGAGATACAAAAGACAGTTAAAAGTTCTAATCAAGAAATTAATAAGCTAAACATCGATCAATCAGAAGAGATTTCTGATTACAGAAAATTAAAAAGAAAATACGACAGATTAAGAAAGCAAAATCCACATTATATTAAAAGCGATCCTGAGCGTAAAAATGAACTAGATAAGATGTATTCAGACTTAGGATTGAAATATTTCCGACTTACAAGAGAAAATAGACGTAAAATTAAACGTGCGGCTCGTCCTTATGCTCCTTATGTTAAAATTAAGAAGGAAAATGATTTTTATTACAGATTGCCGAGTGAGTTAACAGAAGAGGATAAACTATACATTCCACCTCCACCACCCGCTCCAGATGCTTCTGAAGAAGAAATACAAAAAGTTAATAAAGCATATCGTAAATGGTTAAAGCAGACGAGAAAATACTCGAAAGATAAAAAAGCCCGACCTGTGAAAATTGAAGTAAAGGACAAATCAAAAAAAGGAATGGTTAAAATAAAAAACCAAGATTTATACTATATAACAAACAGTAAAGGAACAAAGTATTATAATCGTTGGGGACAGGAAGTTAACAAGAATGGTGAAATTATTAATCCCGAGAAAAAATTCCCTGTTGTAAAAAAAGGAGACAAAACTAATATTCCACCACCACCTCCACCACCAAAACGAAAAGTTTTAAAACAAACTCCTAGTAAAGGTACGGTTAAAGTGGATGATAAAACTATTTACTATATCACAAACAAAGAAGGAACAAAGTATTATAATCGTTGGGGACAGGAAGTGAATAAAAAAGGAGAAATTGTAAATCCGGAGAAAAAATTCCCTGTTGTAAAAAAGACTGATGAAACTAATATTCCGCCTCCGCCTCCACCACCCGTAAAAAGACAATAAACAAATTAAAATGAATATGTTAAAAGCCTCATAAAAGAGGCTTTTTTTGTAACATAAAATTGAAACTATCGTTCTTATAGTATAAGCTTATACTATGATCAAACAATTTTTTCTGATTTGTTCTGGTGTTGATCAAGATTTAATAAAAGATTGTTCCAACGGAGAGCAAAATAAATACGCTGGAATTGGCGCAACCGTATTTTTTACCGCTTTAATGGCCGCCATTGCTGGGAGTTATGCTTTATATACAGTTTTCGACAATGTTTACACTGCTATATTTTTCGGTCTTATTTGGGGTTTACTAATTTTTAACCTCGATCGTTTTATTGTTTCTACTATAAAAAAAAGAGAGAAAAAGTCTCAAGAATTTATACAAGTTTTACCTCGTTTGCTCTTGGCCATGATAATTGCAGTAGTAATATCTAAACCTTTAGAGCTAAAAATATTTGAAAAAGAAATTAATCAGGTGTTGTTAACCAAAAAAAATCAAATGACACTTGATAACAAAACTCAAATTGCGCAACAATTCACTCCTGAAATAGAAAAATTACAATCAGAAATAAATGGCTTAAAAGAAGAGATTACTCAAAAGGAAACTGAAACCAATAATTTATACGAAACCTACATAGCTGAAGCCGAAGGACGAAAAGGAACAAAACTCATAGGAAAAGGTCCTGTATATAAAGAAAAACGACAAAAACACGATGCATCTTTACAGGAATTAACCGAACTAAAAAAGGGAAACACTGAAAAAATAAATTTGAAAGAAGCTGAAATAGCAGCTTTAATTCAAAAACAAAAAGCATCTGAAACAAACACACAGCCTATAATTTCAAAT
The DNA here is from genome assembly GCF_049239625.1 of Tenacibaculum sp. MEBiC06402. Taxonomy (NCBI): domain Bacteria; kingdom Pseudomonadati; phylum Bacteroidota; class Flavobacteriia; order Flavobacteriales; family Flavobacteriaceae; genus Tenacibaculum; species Tenacibaculum sp. MEBiC06402. The sequence continues at coordinate 121,187 of NZ_JBMKKT010000100.1, read as the reverse complement.
TTTGATGGACTAATGGCAAGAATTGAGGCTTTAAATCAATTGCCTTGGTTACCTTCTTTTTTCATTTTTCTACTTTTCTTAGCTATTGAAACTGCTCCAATATTTACAAAACTAATCAGCTCCAAAGGAGAATATGATTATAAATTAGAAAATCAGGAATCAAAAGTAAAGTCTTGGATTCAACAACAAATAGATCAACGAGAAAAAATTGCCCAAACCGATATTGATATCAACTCTAAAATTTATGAAGATTTAAAGTCAGAAGAACAATTGTATAACTACAAACAGAAAATAGCAACCGAATTAATGAAGCTACAAGCTGACACTTTTTTACAAAATCAAAAAAACATCTTATAAATTAAAAGAAAAATTAAAAAAATAAAGGATTACAAATTTTTAAGCACTAACTTGCAGGCTTTTAATAATTAATACATTTATAATGAAACAAGGAACGGTAAAGTTCTTCAATGAATCTAAAGGTTTTGGATTCATTACAGAATCAAATTCAGGTACAGAGTATTTCGTACACATCTCAGGTTTAATCGACGAGGTTAGACAAGGAGACGAGGTAGAATTTGAACTTAAAGAAGGTAAAAAAGGATTAAACGCTGTTAGTGTTAGAGTAATTTAATATATCACAACATTTAATTTTTTAAAAGCATCTGATTTTCAGATGCTTTTTCTTTTAAATAATGTATTTAAAAGCACTTTATTTAAAAAAGATTTAATACATTTGCACACTCAAAAATCCGAGCTTATTCGGTTTTTAAATTAATAGATTAATAATCAAGGTCGTGTACCTTAAAATTTAACAAGTATGCCTGTAAAAATTCGTTTACAAAGACATGGTAAAAAAGGAAAACCATTTTATTGGGTGGTTGCTGCAGATTCTAGAGCTAAAAGAGACGGTCGTTTCTTAGAGAAAATCGGAACGTACAACCCAAACACTAACCCTGCAACTATCGATTTAGATGTTGATTCTGCTGTAAAGTGGTTAGAAAATGGTGCTCAACCAACTGACACAGCAAGAGCTTTATTATCTTATAAAGGTGCTTTATTAAAGCATCACTTAGCTGGAGGTGTTAGAAAAGGTGCTTTAACAGAAGAGCAAGCTGAAGCTAAGTTTAACGCTTGGTTAGAAGAAAAAGCTGCTAAAGTTGCTGGTAAAGTAGATGGTTTAGCTAAAGCTGAACAAGAAGCTAAAGCTAAAGCTTTAGAAGCTGAAAAAGCTGCTAACGAAGCTCGTATTGCTGCGAAAGCTCCTGTTGTAGATAGCGAAGATGCTACTACTGAAGAAGGTGGAGATAGCGAAGAGTAAAAAAACAAGACGATAATGCAAACTAAAGATTGTTTTTATTTAGGCAAAATCGTCAAAAAACACAGTTTTAAAGGCGAAGTAGTTATCAAATTAGATACTGACGAGCCTCATCTGTACAAAAATTTGGAATCAGTTTTTGTCGAACTCGGCAATAATCTGGTTCCTTTTTTTATTGAAAAATCTTCTTTGAGTAAAAACACCATGTTTCGCGTTAAATTTGAAGGTGTTGATACAGAGTCTGACGCGGAAGCAATTTTACGATCTGGTATTTATTTACCTCTTACCCTACTTCCTAAACTTTCTGGAAACAAATTTTACTATCACGAAGTAATCGGGTTTACTGTTAAAGATGTTCATTTTGGTGAGGTTGGAACTATTTCGAGCATTAATGATACTGCAGCTCAACCTTTATTTGAAATTGATAGAGATGGAATTGAATTGTTCATTCCGATGATTGATGATTTCATTAAAAAAGTAGATAGAGAAAATAAAACTATCGAAGTAGAAACTCCAGAAGGATTGATTGATTTGTATATCAATTAAATGAAACTTTCTAAATAATTTAAAATATCGGTTAATTCCTGATCGGTCAAATCCTCTTTATTGTGCTCTCCGTTAGCCCAATTAAACTCTTCTTTTAATTGTAAAACATCTTGATCTTTCTCATCTATCAGAGATTTTTCATCTCTTATGAATTTGAACAACCATTCTCTTGAAAACCTCCTTGTCACTCCACGAATAACTCCATGTCGTTTATCTCGTTTATGACAACGATAGCAACCTTCATCCAAAAATATAGCTCTACCTCTTTCAACTGAACGCCTCATTACTCTAGCTTCTACAACTTCATCAGTGACATCAGGATAATCATGCATTGTTTGAACACTTACCATCCAGAAAATCATGAATAATAAAATTGCAGAGGTTATCATTCCAAATATGGTATTAGCAGAGATTTTCATAACACATTTCTGTTTTTAAACTTCGTATAGTTCGATTGGTAAATCATCTGGATCATTAAAAAAGAAAAAACGCTTTCCTGTAAATTTATCAATTCTTATTTCCTGACATTGCACATCATTTGATTCCAAATAAGCCTTCCATTCCTTAAGATTTTTAACAGCAAATGCAATATGTCGCAATCCTGATGCTTCAGGAAATGATGCTCTTTTTGGAGGATTTGGAAACGAAAACAATTCTATCAAATACATTCCATTTAAACTTAAATCTAACTTATAAGATTCTCTTTCTTTTCGGCAAACTTCCTGTTCTACATTAAAACCTAACACCTTAGTGTAAAACCGTTTCGATACTTCATAATTAGAGCAAATTACCGCAATGTGATGTAACTTTTCAATTTTCATAAACTAAAAAATAAATTCATAAACACAATCTTCCTCTCCTTCAAAAACACTTTGCTTCCCGACATAAGTATATCCTAAATTTTCTAATAATCGTTTAGACTTTTCGTTTTCCGGTAATGTAAAAGCATATACTTTTTCTTGTTTGAATGTATCTTTAATATAATCCATCATTAATAAAGTTGCTTCACTTGCATAACCTTTTCCTCTTCCTTTTGGCAATAATGCATAACCAACATCAATAAAATCTAAGTTTTCTCTTTGTAGCGCTGAAGTAGTACCAATAGGCTCGTTAGTTTCTTTTAAAATAACCGTAAAAAAACCTAAACCGTTTAATTTAGCATTCTTTGAAAGTACATCTTCTAAATATGTTCTCGTCTGTTCGACAGATTTTAAACCTTTGTCATTAATAAATGTAATCCAATCTGAATCATTAAATAATTCAAAATAAAAAGACGCATCATCCACAGTAGCTTCTCTGATAAATAACCTGTCACTTTCTATTAGCATATTCTAACTTTTAAATCAATAATACAGTTCTTAAAACGAGAAATAATTACAATAATCAGCTATTAATTAGAATTTTATGATATTTTAGCAATATTCTGAATGTATTTCTAGAATTTTATCCGACTTAAGAAATTATAATTCGTGATGATCACTCGAAACTTTTCACCCCCAAAAGTCTCAGATAAAAATAGTCGGAAATAAACTATTTAACAAAAACTAATACCCTTACAAATGAAAAAACTAATCTTGCTATTTTCTGTAATATTAATATATTCTTGTTCAACCTCTGATGAAAAACAAGACAGAAAAGAAATTATGGCTCTTTTGAAACACCAAGCTTCGGATTGGTCTAGACATGATTTAGATTGTTTTATGTTAGGATATTGGAAATCTGACTCCTTAAAATTTTATGGAAAAAACGGTATTACTTATGGATGGAAAAATGTACTAGATAAATACAAAAAAAGCTATCCATATGAGGAAGATACTGGAAAGTTAAAGTTTAAAATTAACGCCATTAACAAAATAGAAAATAACAGCTATTATGTTATGGGAGAATACCATTTAACTCGTGAAATTGGAAATACTGATGGAATTTTCATGATTATTTTAAAAAGAGTTAAGGATGATTGGAAAATTATAGCAGATACTTCTTGGTAGAATTTTCAAATTAAAGTTTACTTTCGCAAGCATAAATAAAAAACATGAGTTTATTACAAGAACTTAAAGATAGAAGCGGAAGTCAATGCGAATTATGTACTTCTAAAACCAATTTAAATATTTACGAAGTTCCTCCAATTTCTACAGGTGGAGTTGATGGAAGTATTTTGGCTTGCGGAAATTGTATCGAACAAATTAACAACCCTGAAACAATAGACCCAAACCATTGGAGATGTTTAAATGATAGTATGTGGAGTGAATTCTCTGCAGTGAAAGTTGTTGCTTGGAGAATGCTACACCGTCTAAAAAAAGAGGGGTGGCCTCAGGATTTATTAGATATGATGTATTTAGAACCTGATGAATTGAGCTTCGCTCAAGCTTCTGGAGATCATTTGGACGAAAGTGATAAAGTAATTCATCGAGATAGTAACGGGGCTGTTTTGCAAGCTGGAGATAATGTGGTTCTTATCAAAGATTTAAAAGTAAAAGGATCGAGTATGGTTTGTAAACAAGGAACCGCGGTAAGAAGAATTTCTTTAGATCCAGAGAATGCAGAATATATTGAAGGAAAAGTTGATGGACAAAACATTGTAATTGTCACCAAGTACGTGAAAAAGTTATAACCAAACTTGCGTTATAAGTCTGTTAGTTATACTTTTGCAGCCGTTTAATAATAAATTTAAATTCATGAAAAAGACAATTTTAGCAATTGCTATTTTCTCTTCTATTACAACAATAAAGGCTCAAGTTACTGATACAGGAGATAATGTTGGTATTGGAACTACTGCTCCTTCACAAAAACTAGATGTTAATGGAAACACTAGAACTAATCAACTTCAATTAAAAGGAGGAGATGTAAAACTGTCGATACCAAATACAACTGGTGGTTGGGCAAGAGGTATTTTGTATTATAACCCAAATGTTTATTCTACGAATGAAATTGGTGGAATTGGTATGCTTGGATCTGGTTCAGTTCAAACAAGAATGTTTTTAGGGTTTGGAGATGACCCTTGGTACTCTACAAAGGGGATTCAAATTTTACCAAATGGAAGAGTAGGAATAGGTACTGTAGCTCCTAATTATACCTTAGATGTCTATGGTAACGCTATGGTTGGTAATAATGATTGGGCATTTATGATTATCAATGGAAAAGCAAATAATGACTGGATGTTTAATGCTCATAATGACGCAAATAGTCTACATATTAGAACAAGTGAAGATTCTGGAGCTGCGCATACAAAATATATTATGACTATGAGTAGAGATAGTGGTAATGTTGGTATTGGAACTAAAGCGCCAAACGCAAAACTTGATGTAAACGGAAGTCTTCAAATTAGAGGGAATGTAGGGGGAAATAATCAAGTGTTTGGAAACTTAAATTTTTACAATGCAAACAGCAACACTTCTTCTGTACTCGCAAATATCCAAGGAGTTAGAGGAGATAATAGCTATCAAAAAGGAAACCTTTCCTTTAATGTAAAAGATGGAACTAGCCTAATTGAAGCTATTAGAGTTAAAAGTAATGGTAATGTAGGTATTGGAACTACAAACCCTACTGATCGCTTACATGTTTACAATGATAAAGCAGGTTATGCTACATTAGTAGTTGAGAACAAAAACGCTGATGGTTTAGGATTGATAGTAAAAGCAGGAAATGGATCAACTCATGTAGCAGATTTTAGAAAAGCAGACAACACCAATTTAATGAGAATTGATGGTTCTGGAAAAGTCGGTATAGGAACTACTACCCCCTCTGAAAAATTAGATGTTAATGGAAATATAATATCAACAGGTACAATGAGTTTAGGTAAAGTTGCCTCTACAAGTTCTCTTAGAGATGTAATATCGCTTTACGGAAATCGATTAGGAGCTACAAATATGTACGGTTTTGGAGTAGAAAGTGATGGGACGCTTTATAACAAAGCAGTAAGTCATTACAGATGGTACCTTAACTCTAATGCTGACTTAGGAACTAGCGCTAAAATGGAATTAGATAATAATGGATTGTTTGTAGATGGTAATGTTGGTATAGGAACTACGACACCTTCTCAAAAATTAGAAGTAAACGGAACAGTAAAAGCTAATGCGTTAACTGTTATTGCAACAGATTATAATACAAGAATAACTAGTAATCAAATACAGTTTTCTAGAGATGGATTTTCATATATAGATAATAAAAAAGAAAACGGATCAATTGCCATAAGAACTGGAGGTACTGACAATATTGATATGATCGTAAACTCTGCTGGCAATGTAGGTATTGGAACAACTACTCCGAGTCAAAAACTTCATGTAAATGGTGATGCTCAAATAGAAAGTGATGCTGGAGCAGAGTTAAATTTATTAAACACTTCTTCTGGAAATAACTGGCAAGTTGTGTCAGGTTACAACGGTGGCTTTGAAATTGGTTTAAAAAACTTTAATATGGTTGATGCAGCCGCTCCATTTTTTATTCACCCAACAGGTAGAACAGGTATTGGAACAACTAATATTCCGGCTGATTTTAAATTAGCAGTAGCTGGTAAAATGATTACTGAAGAAGTTACTGTTAAATTGCAATCTACTTGGCCAGATTATGTATTTACAAATGACTATAAATTACCGACTTTAAAAGAAGTTGAAAAACAAATTAAAGAAAATGGTCATCTAGCTAATATTCCTTCAGCAGAAGAAGTTTCTCAAAATGGAATTGAGTTAGGTGAAATGAATAAAAAGCTTTTAGAAAAAGTTGAAGAATTAACATTATATACAATTCAACAAGAAAAAGAATTAGAAAAGCAAGGTAAAGAAATAGAAGAGTTAAAGGCTTTAGTAAAAAAGTTAATTGACCCTAAAAAATAAGCACTTTTTTAAGTAGAGACAAAACTTATAAACGTCATTGCGAGGATAAAAATCTGAAGCAATCTCAAAACATAAAACGGAGATTCCTTCGTTGTACTCGGAATGACGTTTTTTTATAAAAAGAATAATTTGTTAAGAGTTATAGCTAATCTTTCTCTATTAGTATAATTTTTCTCAAACCACTTCTAACTTCTAACTTCTAACTTCTAACAAAACTATTTCTCTGCGTTGTAATACACTTTATAAAACTTCATTTTCTTGTCTTCGTCATAACCTCTCTCTAAATATTCAGAAGCTGCATCAGGAGCGTCGATATCAATTTTAATTTGAATATTCGTATCTAGCTTAATTTCAGTCTTTAGCTTTCCTTTTTCTTTCTTTAAAACAATATCAGAAACCTCGAAATTATTTCTAATTAACACGTCGTTTAACTTTTCGAAGTGTTTTTTATAATCCTCAAACATATCCTTGTGCTTATCTTCTTCAAACACCTCGTCTTTAAAAGAGTGGTAATCTACACTTTCATGCTCTTTAAAATAATCTACAGTGTTAGCCAAGAAATTTCCTTGTTCGTGTTTACCATATTCTGGTTTAATAATTTCCTCAGAAAAATCGCGACATAACTCTAAATAATGCTGAGTATGTAAGTTTCTATCGTCAGCATATTTTACATTCAAGAAATTTTTAATCCAATATTGTGCATCGTAATTATTATTATCTACAGATAACACTACCGTTCCTTCCGCATCAGAAGAATTTAAAATCAAACAACCTTTATCCAATCTCTTTGTTGAAATTCCTTTTTGAACCACCACATCAAAACTATCCTCATCTAAATAGGTTTGAAAGAAATCTACTTTACTTTCAATTTTAAAAATTCCAACCGCTTCAGTCAGCACATCTTTATATTCGATTCCTTCAAAAAGCACAACTAAAACATCTCCTGTTTTAATATTTGCTGAATTAGATTGCTCGTATAAATGATTTACAACATTCTTTGAGTTCTCGATAAACGTTTCTTCATCTTCAAAAATTTGAGAACTGTAATTGTTAATTTCATTTAAACGAACATCTGCATGATGATTAAAACGATAACTCTGCGTTACTCCTCCGAATGGTTTAAGCAAAAACGGAACTAATAAATCATAACTTTCTTCATCAAAACGAACCAAGCTTTCAGAAAACGCATTCTGTCCGCTATTGTACTTATTTGCTACTTTGTGAATTATACATTTTGTTATTTCAACACGAGTTCTTTTAATCATCTTTCTAAAAATTAGGCAACAAAAATACGTATTTTAGTATCGTAAAAAATAGTTGATTTATGAAATTATTAGGTATTGGATCTAGAATTAATCATCCTGAATATGGATTTGGAGTAGTTACAAATGTTGACAGCCGTCATTATTGGGTTACATTTCAAGAAAATGGTTTGGAAACTATTTCTCTTGATGATGAATTTGTAACCATTGAGGCTGTGGAAGATGAAGTTGATACGATTAGTTTTTATGAAGTAGAATCATCATTGAGAAAAATTTTAAAACAATGGAGTGATGTTTCTGAAATTGTTCCTATTGCAGATAAATTTAAAGGTGGGAAATTAATTATTGAACCAGCCGATAACAGCTTAGCTTCGAAAGAAATTCCAATTGACACATTCTTTCATAAAATAGTGATGGTGAGAGATCGTATTCGTGTAATGGAACAGAAAATAAATTCGAGTAAAACGTTAGATGATCAAGATAAAATAGACTTACAACAGTATATCACTAGAATTTATGGTAGTTTAACTACTTTCAATGTGTTGTTCAAGTTAAAATCAGATCATTTTGTTGGTGTGAAGTCTAAATAAAAAAATGCGGCAACTAATAACCAGTAAATTATTATGCTTGCCGCACATATTTATAATAGGGATTATTATAAAAGGTTCTCCGTCCGAGCGACAAATGTAATTAATCCGTTAAATATCAAATGTTAAAACATTGATTTTAACACAATTTAACTAAAATCTAGTGTTAATTGATCTGGTAAAAGTTTAAAAGATTTCCTGTGATATTTTGTAGCGCCATGAGTTTTTATTCCTGCTCTATGTTCTTTTGTTGGGTAACCTTTATTCTTTTTCCAATTATACATAGGAAACTCTTCATGGATTTTTGCCATAAATTCATCTCTGTACGTTTTAGCCAAAATTGATGCAGCTGCAATACTCATAAACTTGGCATCACCTTTTACAATTGTTTCATGAGGAATTTCTTTGTATGGTCTAAACTTGTTTCCATCAACAATAATAAATTCTGGAACCGTACTTAGCTCACTTATAGAACGATGCATACCTTCAATGGCTGCTTGTAAAACATTTAACTCATCAACTTCCTCATTATGAATAAATGATACTGAATAAGAAAGTGCATTTTGTTCAATAAAAGTTCGAAGTTCGTTTCTTTTCTTTTCAGACAACTGCTTGGAATCATTTAAAAATGGATGCTCAAAATCCTCAGGTAAAATTACAGCTGCAGCAACAACAGGTCCCGATAAACAGCCTCGACCGGCTTCATCTGTTCCCGCCTCAAAAGTGAATCCACTATAGTTTAATTCCAACATAATACAAATTAACAGTTTTCGTAGATAACATTCACATTTATTTTCGTTTTATTATTTTACATTTGCCCTTATGAAACAAATTTTCATACTTATCTTTTTTATAGGATGTATAACTATCGAAGCACAGTTTAGAACAGTAAACGGAGGCTTTGCTGGTGGTAGAAATAGAGCTACTGATTCTCTCGCTAATGATGAAATAAGCGTTAAATTATTAGGTAAAACTAAATATACGGATTATAAAGTAATCAATATAAAAAGAGACACAGTCTATATAGATACTACACTTACTATCCAAAAAGAATATCAACATAACTTCAGAAGAAAAGATAATTTTGAATTATTAGCTTTCCACAATCAAGGACAAACTTTTAATAGTTTAGGATATAGTTTTAGAGACATTTCTCAATTTCCAGATATTGGTTTTAACGCAAAACAGTTTAATTATTTAAACATTAACGATATTAATTATTACCGAGTTCCTACGCCAACCACACAAATAATGTATAAAACTGGACAGGAACAAGGACAGGTATTAGATGCTATATTTACTTTTAATTTATCTAAAAGATTAAATTTAAGTTTTGCTTATCGAGGATTAAGATCGTTAGGGCAATATCGCCGTTCACTATCTAGTTCAGGTAATTTTCGAGCAACAGCAACTTATAGCACTCCAAAAGACCAGTACAACCTTAAAACACATTTAACAACTCAAGATTTCACAAATGAGGAAAGTGGCGGTTTAACAAGTGAATCTGTTCAAAATTTTATTACTAACGATCCAAACTTTACTGATAGAGGAAGATTAGATGTGAATTTAAATGATGCTGAAAGTTTATTAGACGGAACACGTTTCTATCTTGATCATAATTTTAAGTTGTTTGATAGTAAAGACAGTACTAACACAAAAAACTTCAGCAACTTAAAAGTTGGGCATCAACTTCATTATGAGAGAAAGTTTTTCACCTTTGAACAAGGAGCTATAACGACAAGTATTTTTGGAGAAGCGAGTAAGTCGAATGGAGAATTAAGAGAGTCTAGCGATTATCGATTAATTAATAATCAAGGGTATTTAGAATTTAACTCTAAATATGTTTTAGGAACATTTAGAGTAAAAGCAAATTATACTACCGTGAATTATGGTTACGACACCATATACAATAGTAATATTTTATTAACGAAAAAACGTTTAGTCGGTGATGCGGTAGGTTTAGGAGCAGATTGGAACGGTAAAATTGGAAACTTCAAAGTAAATGCCAGTGCTATGGTTACTCCAGGAAGTGGTCATTTAGCAGGAAATCATTTTAATGGAGAAGCTATATACGAAAAGGATAGTGTATTTAAAGTAAAAACTACTCTATTACTTTCTTCAAAAGCACCAAGCTTCAATCAACAGTTTTTTCAAAGTGTTTATAACAAGTACAACTGGGAAAATGATTTTACCAATATAGATACCAGAAACATTGGATTTTCTTTTAACTCTAAATGGGGAAATGCTAGTGTAGATTTTACAAACATCGAAGATTACGTATACTTTGATACCGATAGTCTCCCTAAGCAATTTAACGGGTCAATCACGTACTTAAAAGTAAAAGCCAATAAAGAGTTCAAATTCTTTAAAAAATTCGCTCTTGATAATACTGTAATGTATCAAAATGTATCTAGCGGGAGTGATGTGTTTCGAGTTCCTGAATTTGTAACTAGAAATACTCTGTATTATTCAGATCATTGGTTTAAAGGAGATCCTTTACAAGTACAAATTGGTGCAACCTTTAAATACTTTACAAAATATAGAGCAAACGCACACAATCCGCTATTAGGAGAATTCATGTTACAAAATGATACAGAAATAGGATTTCCTAGTCTTGATGTTTTCTTCAATGCAAAAGTTAGACGCACAAGAATTTTCTTCAAGATTGATAATATTAGCTCTAATTTCTTAGAGAAAAATTACTTTTCTGCTCCTAATCATCCATACAGAGACATGTCTATACGTTTTGGAGTAGTTTGGAACTGGTTTATTTAATATGAAAAAATCTATAAAAAAATCTTGGCTAGTTTTTTTAATAGCAAGTCTTTCTTTAGGATTAGCTCCTTTTAAAGAACCTCATATTTTAGGTAAGATTCGATGGATTGCTGGAGGTAACGCTTTCAGTGGAGATGAAGCTATGAAAGCTATGGATTGGTTCGATACTTTTTTACACGGAATGCCGTGGATATTATTGCTAACATCAACGGCATTACATATTATTTCTAGATTTTCTAAGAATTAAAATTCTATTCTACTTATTAAATGGACGTTCATTTATCCAATTAAACCCTCTATTCATTAATAGAAAATCCTTTTTCGTAAGTCTATTAAATTTAATATTAATCGTATCTCCTCCTTTTACAGTATTCATGTAGTATAAACTATCCAATTTCTTATAATTAAGAATAAATTTCTGAGTCGAATCTTTACTTTTCACCAACTCTATACTCTTTTTAATTGTATCTGTTTTTGAATTATACCTAGTACTTTTTCCATCCATAGTTTTTATTACCAAACTATTTGGTCTTTCTATTCTAATACTTTTCCATCTTACAGTATCATTTTCCAAAGGTGGTAAAGTGTCTTTATTCATTGTGAAATCTTGAACCTTGTAATACCCATACATTGGTGGTTTTTTAGCTCTAGTTTTCGACCTTTGAATAACATTATAAAAAGCGAATATTGTCCAATATCCCACTAAGATTAACCATGTTACTCTTAAAGTTGGTCTCAACCATTTTTTTGAGAATTTTGCAGGTTCAATTTTTGTTAACTGCACAGATGCTCCTTTAAAGAAAAGTAAGAATAATTTCTTAGCATCTATTAACAACAAAAATAACGTCATCAGAAATAAATGCGTCGAAAGTAGTTTTACCGGAATATCGAAAAAATAATTTACCGCCATTACATTAGCAGTAGTTACTAATGTTAAAACCGCAGCAAATTTATAAGTTTTTCTAAAAATTAATAATATAGCTGCCATTTCAGCTAAACCGATAAACAAATTATAACCAACTGAAAAACCAAGAAAAGTCCATGCTAACCCCATTGGAGAAGACTCTCCATAAGTCTCTGTTAATCTATAAAAACTAGGTTCTGGAAATTGAGATTTAATAACTTTTATTAATCCATACATGTAAAGCATTATACCAACGTAATATCTAATCGCAGTGGTTAGCCAATAATATTGTACGGAATATGTTTTTCTTTTTCTATCTAATAGAGACCAAACTATAGTACCAAAAACGGATACTATAAACATAAAAAGTACTAAGAGATAATGGTAAGTTGTATCTCCACTTCCATTTGGCCCAGTAGTTATCGTATAATCGACACCTAGTAAATCATTTCCAAACCAAGGGATAAGGTTATATAAAATACCACTTTGAATTTTTAAAACATATGTCAAATATGTCAAATATGGATATGCTCCATTATTGTTTAAAGCGATATATAAAATGAAATAAATAAAAGAGAATCGTAATCCAATTTTGTTAAAATTAGACCAAGGCTTTTTTTCTAGAGACATAATTTATTTTCTTATTATTATTTTACAATAACAAGTTACTTTTTATCCTAAAATGTTACTATCTATATTCTAATAATTACTAAAATCTCATTATTTAGAAGCAAGCTGTCTAATTTTTATTCTGAAAGCAGCAAAAATCAACGTCATAAACGGACTTAACCAGTTAAACATAGCGTAAAAAGCATAATCTACAACTGGTACACCTAACACTCCAGAATGATAAGCTCCACAAGTATTCCAAGGAATTAATACAGAGGTAACCGTTCCAGAATCTTCTAAGGTTCTACTTAAGTTTTCTGGCGCTAATCCTTTATCTTTAAATGCTTTTGCATACATTTTACCAGGTACAACCAAAGCCAAATATTGATCAGAAGCAGTAACATTTAACCCGATACATGTACAAACCGTACTCGCAAATAAACCGAAAATACTATCAAAAAGATTCAACATAAAACTACTAATCTTTGCTAAGGCTCCAATAGCATCCATGATACCTCCAAAAACCATTGCGCATAAGATTAACCAAATTGTTCCTAACATTTTCTTCATTCCACCTGAAGTGAATAAATCTTTCAATGCCTCATTTTCAGTGGCTACAGATGTATCAACTGTTATCGCCTGCATTACTGCAATATATGAAGTGGTTAGAAAACCAGTAGACTTAGCATAAAAGTCAAAATTTCCAATTTTCTTACCATCCTTTAAAATTCCAATAGATTTAGCTATCTCAACCGATTCTTTTGAAACTGGTAAATTTACTTTTAATTCTTCAGACAACGAATAACCTTCCTTAGCCACAAGATTATAATCTCCTGGAGATTGATATGTATTATTTGATACAGAATTTCCATTCCACTCAATATATGAACCCAATTCTTCTGGAATCTGGCTAACCGAATATCTTGTTCCATTATCAACAATTACATCAGTTTGAAAAATAAGCGCAAAAATTCCACCTAAAATAGTTCCTGCCAAAAGTGCAATCAATGGTGGAGTTTTCTTAATAATTAAAACAACTACTACAACCGGAACTAAAAACAACCAAGGTGTAATATTAAATGCTTTATCAATATCAGCTAACATTTGTCCTGTATTGGCATCTCCACTAGCCGACTGAGTAAAACCTAAAATTAAAAAGAAGATAAACGTCACTACAAAAGTTGGAACTGTTGTGTACGCCATGTATTTGATATGTGTAAATAAATCCGTACCTGCCATCGCCGGAGCTAAATTTGTAGTATCAGACATTGGTGACATTTTATCTCCAAAATACGCTCCAGAAAGAACTGCTCCAGCCGTCATTCCTAAAGAAATATCTAAAGCACCACCAATTCCTATTAATGCAATACCAACTGTAGCTGCTGTTGTCCAAGAACTACCCGTTGCTACAGAAATAACAGCACAAATAATTAAACAAGCAACTAAGAATATTGTTGGATTTAAAACTTGTAATCCATAATAAATCATAGAAGGAATAATTCCACTGATTAACCATGTCCCTGCTAAAGCTCCAACCATTAATAAAATAAGAATTGCGCTTGCAGTTGACTTAATATTCTCAGCTACCTCATCCATCATCAACTGAAAACTTACTTTATTTTTAAAACCAACGACTGCAGCTACTACTCCACCAATTAATAAAACAAACTGATTACTTCCGCTTAAGGCATCGTCTCCGAAAACATACACATTGTATGCCAACATTCCGATTAACGCAATTACAGGAATTAAAGCTTCCCAAATTGACAAGTTTTTATTTTGCTGAATTTTTTGATCTTGTATTTTTATTTCTGAACCGTTGTTAGTTTCTTGCATTGGTCGATTTTTTTGGTTTGTAATGTTACGATTTTGTTAAGACTTACGCAAGTGAAAACCGTTTGCTACTTTTGTATTTATATGGATTCATTAACTCAAATTGTACTTGGAGCTGCTTGTGGAGAAATTGCTCTTGGAAAAAAGATTGGAAACAAAGCATTATTATTTGGAGCCATTGGCGGAACCATTCCTGATTTAGATGTTTTTCTTGGACGTTTTTTCTATTCAAATTCTATTGATCAGCTTATATTTCATCGAGGTTTCATGCATTCCATTCCTTTTGCTATTATTGGAGCATTTTTCTTTGGATATATTACCTATTGGCTCTACAATAATGGAAAAAGAAAAGATACTACAACACACAAAGATTGGATTTGGCTCTTTTTCCTATCTATTTTTACGCACCCAATTCTAGATTGTTTTACACCATATGGAACACAACTTTTCTTGCCTTTTTCCGACTATCGTGTGGCTTTTAATAACATTGCAGTTGCTGATCCATTATACACACTTCCCTTTTTAATTAGTTTGATTGTTCTTATGTTTTATCGAAGAGGAACATCAAAACGTAATTGGTGGTTAAAAGCAGGAATCTATGTGAGTTCAATATACATGGTACTTACTATTTTCAATAAGTTTTATGTTGACGACGTTTTTGAAAAATCATTTGAAAATGCTGGAATTACCTATAATCGCTTTACTGTTCAGCCATCAATTTTAAATAATATTCTTTGGTATGGAGTTGCTGAAACCGAAATAGATTATAAAGTAGGATATTATTCAATTTTTGATAAAAACTCTCTAGCTACAGATTTTATTTCAGTTCCTAAAAATCAAGAGATATTAGATATGTCTGATCTCGATTTGAAGAAATTAACTTGGTTTAGTAACGATTATTACAACTTAGCTTCATTACCAAATGGAGAATTTAGATATAATGATTTACGATATCCACTAATTAAAAATGATGCTAGTAGTAGTTCTGTTTTTGGTTTTAGACTGTATAAAAACGGGAAACGATGGGAATATAAAAATGACGTAGATCGCTTTAAAGACAGTTCTCCTTCGGACTTAATTAATTTTATTTGGGAAAGACTAAAAGGAAAATAAAAACCTCGTCGTAACGAGGTTTAAATTACGTATTTAGGATATCCAATAGAATAGGTTTCAATCCGCTAAAAAAGAACTCTACTGCAATTACCATAACGATTAATCCCATGAGTCGCATCATAACGTTAATTCCTGTTTCTCCTAAAATCTTAATAATCTTTGAAGAGCTATAAAGAATTATATAAGTAATTATAATGACTAATAAAGTAGCTAAAATCAATACTGTCTTTTTTTGAATAGAATTTGCATCTTCCATCATAACTATTGCATTTGTTAATGCTCCAGGACCACATATCATTGGTATAGCTAACGGAGTTACTGAAATGTCATTCACATAAGATTTAATTTCAGAATCTTTTAGTTTTACTTTACCCAATCTTGCTTGTAACATATCCATTCCCATTAAGAAGAAAATTACACCTCCAACTATTCTAAAACTATTAACTGATATCCCAAAGAAATTAAATAATAATTGCCCCGAAAAAGCAAAAACAATAATTGTAAAAAAACTAACTATTGATGCCTTTTGTGCTGTTTTTGTTCTGTGCGTCTGATCCAAATCAGCCGTCATCGTCATAAAAATAGGCATTGTACCAAGTGGATTTATCAAAGTAAAAAAAGACGTGAAAGATAAAATCCCGAATGTTAGTAATTCATTCATTTAAAGAAAATTTATAGAACCCCAACTTCTTTCATACAAGCTTTCATCATTTCATAAGTTCGTTCGATATCATTATCTAATCCTATTGAAAAACGAATTAAACCATCTGTTAATCCCATGTCCGCTTGTTCATCTTCTGGTATTTCAGAAGAAGTTGATGAACCTGGTGCAGAGAATAATGTCTTGTAAAAGCCTAAACTAACTGCTAAATATCCCAAGTTTTTATTTTGCATTAACTCCATTAACTCATTTGCTTTCTCTAAAGAACCAACATCAACGGTTAACATTCCACCGTATCCGTACTCTTCATTCATCATCGATTTGAACAACTCATGAGAAGGGTGAGAAGCTAAACCAGGATAAACAGTTTTCAATCCATCTTCTTCAAACTTTTCAGCTAAATACATTGCATTCTTGCTATGTTGTTTCATGCGAATATGCAATGTTCTCATGTTTTTCAAAATAGAAGCTGCTCTTAGACTATCCATCGTAGAACCAAGCAACATCGATGCTCCGTCATTTACATTTCTCAAATTATCAATTAATTCTTGAGTACCGCAAACAACACCTCCAACCGTATCTGAAGATCCATTGATAAATTTTGTTAAACTATGCACAACTACATCTGCTCCTATTTGTGCCGGCGCAATCGATAAAGGAGAAAATGTATTATCTACTACTAATTTTAAGTTATACTTTTTTGCTAAAGCCGCTAATCCACGAATATCTGCAACTTCTAACAACGGATTACTTACAGACTCACAATACAAAACTTTTGTATTCTCATTAATTGCGTTTTCAACAACATCCAATTTTGTAATATCAACAAAAGTTGTATTGATATTTAGTTTTGGTGTAAAATTTTTCAGGAATGCATAGGTTCCTCCATAAATAGTTCTACTAGAAACGATATGATCACCAGCTCCACATAATTGTAATAGTACAGGCGTTATTGCTCCCATTCCTGACCCAGCAACATTTGCGGTTTCTGTACCTTCCATCTCTGCTAAAGCTTCTCCTAAATACAAATTAGAAGGAGATGTGTGTCGAGAATATAAATAACACCCATCTGCGTTTCCTTCGAATGTATCGAACATGGTTTTCGCAGAAAGGAATGTATATGTTGATGAATCTGAAATTGAAGGGTTTACACCACCAAATTCCCCAAAGTATTGTAAATCTTGAATTTTATTAGCTGGTTTAAATTTCATTAGAAAATAGTTTTTGTTTACTCAAAACAAAACAAAAACCTAACTAAATTCAATATTATTAAATAAATATAGTTTTTAATTCTACAAATACAATAAAACGTAATTTAAAATTCATTATTTATTAAAATATACCTAGCTTTATAGAAATATTTTCAATATGAAACTTGATAACACTGATAAAAAACTGATAAACCTGCTTCAGGAGGATAGTAAACGTACAAACAAGCAACTATCTTTATTACTAAATTTATCTGTTACTGCTGTATTTGAAAGAATCAAAAAATTAGAAAGAGCGGAAATAATTACCCGATATATCGCTCAAGTTGATCCTAAAAAAGTAGATAAATCCTTCATTGTATTTTGTCAAGTGAAGTTGATTCAACATTCTCGTGAATACTTATCCGTTTTTGAAAGTGAAATTTTGAAGTTAGATGAAGTTTCGGAATGTTTTCATATTAGTGGAGACTATGATTATGTTTTAAAGATATACGTAAAAGACATGGAAGAATATCGAGAATTTATGGTAAATAAGCTTACTACGATTAAACATATTGGTAGTACGCAAAGTTCCTTTATGATTGGAGAAGTTAAGAACACAGCAAAAATTAGTATATAAAAAAAGCCATTGCTTTCACAATGGCTTTCAAATATTATAGGAATCTTATTCGTGTTTTTCAATCTCTTTTTTTACTTCTTCATCTGTTCCTTTTACTTCTTTAACTTCTGTTTTAGTCTCTCCATTCTCAGTAGTTTTAACAGTGATTTTAGCCTTTACTTGATCTCCACCAGCGTCTTTCATTTCAACTCTGATTTCTTTAGCTTTCTTGTGTGTATTTGCAGAATGTCCGCCTAAAATTGGAGCAATTACTAAACCTACTAAACATGTTAACTTGATTAAAATATTCATTGATGGACCAGAAGTATCTTTAAACGGATCACCAACTGTATCTCCAGTTACCGCAGCCTTATGAGCATCAGAACCTTTAAATGTCATTTCTCCATTGATTTCAACTCCTGCTTCGAATGATTTTTTGGCATTATCCCAAGCACCACCAGCGTTATTCTGGAAAATCGCCCACATCACACCACTAACACATACACCAGCCATATAACCTCCTAGTGGTTCAGCTCCAAATAATAACCCAATAATAATTGGAGTAATTATGGTAATTAAACCTGGTAAAATCATTTCTTTTAATGCTGCCTTTGTAGAAATATCAACACACTTTGCGTAATCTGGCGTACCTGTTCCTTCCATAATTCCAGGAATTTCCTTGAACTGACGACGAACTTCCTGTACCATTTCCATAGCAGCTTTTCCTACAGATTCCATGGCTAATGCAGAGAAAATTACTGGAATCATACCTCCGACGAATAACATTGCTAAAACATTTGCTTTAAAAATGTTAATCCCATCAATTCCTGTAAACGTAACATAAGCAGCAAATAAAGCTAATGCTGTTAATGCTGCAGAAGCAATTGCAAACCCTTTTCCAACAGCTGCAGTCGTATTTCCTACAGAATCTAAAATATCTGTTCTTTCACGAACATGATCTTCTAATTCACTCATTTCTGCAACTCCACCTGCGTTATCTGCAATCGGTCCGAAAGCATCAATTGCCAATTGCATTGCTGTAGTAGCCATCATCGCAGAAGCTGCTAATGCTACACCATAAAATCCAGCTAATGCATACGAACCATATATAGCCGCTGCGAATAAAATCACAGACAAGAAAGTAGATTTCATTCCTACAGCTAAACCAGCAATAATGTTTGTTGCCGCTCCTGTAGAACTATTTTTTACTATATCTAATACTGGTTTTTTACCAAGACTTGTATAGTAAGCCGTTACTGTTGAAATTAATGCTCCAACTGCTAAACCTATCATACAAGCGTAAAACACATGACGCGAAGGAACTGCTTTTAAACCTTCACCGAAATAATTCATTTGTAAAGTTTCTGGTAACATCCAACGGATTAAAAACCAACTCGCTACTAAAGTAATTACTATTGATGCCCAGTTACCTAAATCTAATGCTTTTTGAACCTCAGGTTCTTTAGCTGTATTATCTTTAATTTTCACTAAAAATGTTCCAATGATAGAAGCTACAATTCCAACTCCCGCAATTACTAATGGTAATAAAATTGGTCCCATTCCATTAAAAGCATCTGTAAACTGAGTTGTAGCAGACATATCTCTAATTAAATAGTTTCCTAAAACCATTGCAGCTAAAACAGTAGCTACATAACTTCCAAATAAATCCGCTCCCATTCCTGCAACATCACCAACATTATCACCAACATTATCAGCAATTGTAGCTGGGTTTCTTGGATCATCTTCAGGTATTCCTGCTTCAACTTTACCAACTAAATCAGCCCCAACATCAGCCGCTTTTGTATAAATACCTCCACCAACTCTAGCAAATAAAGCAATACTTTCAGCTCCTAATGAAAAACCAGCTAACGCCTCTAAAGCAACTGTCATTTCATTATAAAAACTTCCTTCTCCAGTTACGAACATTGAAACAAAAAGTAAAAAGAAAAGACTCAATCCTAAAACTGCCAAACCAGCTACTCCAAGCCCCATTACAGTTCCTCCACCAAAAGAAACCTGTAAAGCCTTAGGCAAACTTGTTTTAGCCGCTTCTGTAGTACGAGCATTTGCATCTGTTGCTATTCTCATACCAATATTACCAGCTAAAGCAGAAAAAATTGCTCCAATGATAAAAGCAATTACAATGATCCAGTGTGTTGTATCAACAATTTGAGATATAACGAATAGTGCTACCGAAGCTATTATTGAAAATATTAAAAGGAGCCTATATTCTGCATTTAAAAATGCTAAAGCTCCTTCTTTAATACTTTTTGAAATTGATTTCATTTTTTCATCTCCTGCATCTTGCTTTTTTACCCAAGACATTTTGATGAACATAAAAATCAATCCTAAAACAGCCAATATTATTGGCAAAAACACCATGTTTGATTCCATAATTTATAATTATTTGATTAGTTTGTTGCCCTAAATATAACAAAATCATCTTCTAAACAAAAAAAGCTCATTACTTATGTAATGAGCTTGAATATATTATAATTGGAATCTTAGATTTTAAAGCTTCCTTTTTCTTTGTGTTCACTTTCTTCGTAACGAGCGATACACTTATCTAAAATGTCGTAAGCTTCGTCTGCATCACCCCATCCACCAACATCAACTTTTTTCTTTTCTAAATCTTTATATACTTGGAAAAAGTGAGTAATTTCTTCTTTACGGTGTGGGTTTAAATCTGATAAATCGTTGTACTTGTTCCAAATTGGATCAGAAACTGGTACACATACAATTTTTTCATCTGGTCCTTTTTCGTCTGCCATATGGAAAACACCAATTGGTTTTACTTCCATAACACACATTGGAAAAGTAGGTTCTGCTCCTAATACTAATACATCTAAAGGATCTCCGTCTAATGCTAAAGTTTCAGGGATGAAACCATAATCTCCAGGATACATCATTGAAGAAAATAACATTCTATCAAAACGAATCTTCTTTAAATCAAAATCGTATTCGTATTTATTTCTACTTCCTTTAGGTATTTCTATTAATACATCAACAGTTTGCTTCTCTTTTGCTGTCATAATTTTTACTTCGTTTCAAAAATCGGATTGCAAAAATACTGATAAATTAGAGTTTACACACAAACTTTAAGAGTTATTTTTTGGTTAAATTAAGATTAAAGTCCTGGTTTAATACCAATTCGGATGGCAAACTTTGGAGTTGGGACAGCAATACTATTTGCTGGCGCATTGTAATCACTTCTCCAAATAGCATCAACTCTTAAAAAACGTAAGTTTCCATACCCAATATTTTCAAATCCGAAACCGTATTCATAATACACTTTATTTGGAGCGTTATATGGAATGTTTTGAATACCTGAACTATTAACGACACCGTCATTTAAAGCTCTATTTTCGTCAGAAACGGTTCCATAAGCAGCACGGAAAGTTAATAAACTCCTTAAGTTTAATTTTCTAACCAAAGGAATTCTATTTAAAATAAATCCATTAAAATGATGCTCTAAGTGAGTAGATACATAAGCGTCAGTTACAAAATCATAAAAGTTCAATAATGAAAAAGTATTTGGTACGAGCGAGAAAGATTGATTTGCTGGAATGACATTCATTAATGAAACCGGAACTTCTCCAAAGGTTTTCCCTCCTTCAACTGTAGTATCCAACAACCCAAATTTCCCTAGTAAAATAGGTTGGTTGTATTTTATTTGAATTCTATCGTAATCGTGAGTACCATTTAAAACTCCTTTATAACCATGACGATAATTAACAACAATCGTTGGAAACACATTTCTACCATAACGCTGTTCTACTCCCAAACCGTAAACAAACCTTCCAGGAGTGAATGATATATACATATCTGAGGCGACATCAGTAACAGAAGAAACAAAATTTGCATCTCCTGGATTTTGTCGATAACTTACCGAGAAGTTTTCTGGGCTTGCTGAGCTAATTCTGGAATGAGATAAATTAAACCCAATTCTAAAATTATTATTTATAGCGTAGTCAAAATTTGTTGCATACTTTTCTACATTAGATAAGAAGAAGTTGTTTCCTCTTGAGAATAACGCAGTAGAACCAAATGTATTTCCTAATAACTGAGTTGTATTGAAAAGTGAACTTCCTAATTGCTCAACATCCTTTTGATAAGCCGCACTAACAGCTATTCTAGGTTGATAAGACAATAAATACTTTGCCTCCAAACCGTATTTGAATTCTTTATCTTTAAAACCATACGCCAAATGACCCGCCAATCTAAAACGGTCGTCTTTGGTTTTGAAAGTTCTAAAACCTATTCTAGTTCTTAATCCCTCAACTTCGTTATTCGCAAGAGCAGTCCAAAAAGGCCCAAACTGAATATTTAAAGCATCTATATTAATGTAACCACTTGAAATGGTATTGATAAAACCAGTGATTTTTTTAATACGTTTCTTACTCTTAACTGAAGTAATAAGTTTATAAGTATCCTCGTTATCTTCTTTTTGTTCTTTTTCCCAATATTCTGCTGATTTGTAGTATTGATCTGGACGAATTTTTTGAGTTTCAAAATCATAAAATTCCTCAGACTTTGGTTTATCTAACAAATAATCTTCGTAATTGATTGTCTTTTTTATCGTTAAACCTTTATTAGCATCATTTTTATCTAAGAAAGTGAAATCCCCTTCATAGGCATTTCTTGTAGGAATATAAATACTATCATTTCGTACTTCAAACTCTTTTTCGAAAGTTAAACCTCTTACAAAATTTAGATTTGCCCCTTTGACGACTTCCATTCGAAGTTTCTTAATGGTAAAATCTTTATCCGCTACCCAAAAATTTCCTTTAAAAGCTAAATCTTGATCGCGAATTGGGAAGAAATAAATATTGTAGAGTTTCTTATCATTCTTTACAATACTATCATATAATACGTAATCATAGGTTGCAAATCCATCCGTAGATAACGGACTAACAAAAGATTTACGTAAAAGAGTAATATTATTTCTAAACACATCAATGTTTTGAAATGTCATGGACATTCGGTCGAAAACAAAACCTTGTGCACCTAACCCCTCAGCCTTTTCAGCAACGATATCTTCTCGAACTTTACTCGATTTATTATTCCCGTATACTTTAGATATTTGCTCACTTAAATAAATAGGGATGTAATAGTTAATTCCATCACTATCATATTTAATTTCACTTATCGCTTGTTTATATTGATCTTTGAATATACCTTTAATAAATGCGGTATCTAAGTTATTAAGACCAATCTCTATGGTTTTATGCTTTTTAAATTGATAATGATTTACCAAATCGACTCCATTCCTTCTTTTTCGTTTCCAAATTTCTTTTAAAATTCGATAAGCTGGATTTTCTTTTTTCTTAAGTCTTTTCTTTGGTTTAGTTACAACAATTACTTCCTCTAAAACATCGGTACCTTCTTTTAACACAATATTTAGATACTTTGTCTTTCTCGTAACCTTTATACTTTGTGTTTGAAAACCTACAAAAGAAATTTCTAAAACACCTCTGTTCTTTTTTGTTCTAAATGCAAATCTTCCTTCATCATCGGTAGTAGTTCCTTGTGTAGTTCCTTTAATAATAACGTTTACAAAAGGTAAGGGATTGTCATACTCATCAACTACCGTTCCCCTTAGTGTTAATTGCGCATTTAATAGTAAACTCGTAAAAAAGAGTAGCGCTGTTGTTTTTAATTTCATAGGTTTATTACTTCAAAAATCCTTTTAGTTAATGAACTAAAAGGATTTTCTACAATTATCATCTCTCTAATTATCAATATCTTACTTGATATACAACACCTCTTTTACTGCTTTCACTACATCTTTAGCGTTTGGCAACCATTTTTCTAATAAAACTGGTGAGTAAGGTGCTGGTGTATCAGCTGTTGTAATTCTTTTTATTGGTGCATCTAAATAATCAAATGCTTCATCTTGTACTCTAAACGTAATTTCTGAAGCAACACTTCCAAATGGCCATGCTTCTTCTAAAATTACCAATCTATTCGTCTTCTTAACTGACTCTAAAATTGTTTTATGATCCATTGGACGAACAGTTCTTAAATCAATAACCTCAATTGAGATTCCCTCTTTTGCTAATTCGTCTGCTGCTTTGTATGCCTCTTTAATAATCTTCCCAAAAGAAACAACTGTTACATCAGTTCCTTCTCTTTTAATATCTGCAACACCAATAGGTAAAACGTATTCCCCTTCCGGAATCTCCATCTTATCACCATACATTTGCTCAGACTCCATAAAAATAACCGGATCATCATCTCTAATAGCAGCTTTCAATAAACCTTTCGCATCATATGGATTAGATGGAACGATAACTTTTAAACCAGGACAGTTTGCATACCAACTTTCAAATGCTTGAGAGTGTGTAGCTGCTAATTGACCTGCAGACGCCGTTGGCCCTCTGAATACGATTGGACAATTAAACTGTCCCCCACTCATTTGGCGAATCTTAGCAGCGTTGTTTATAATTTGATCAATACCAACTAACGAGAAGTTAAATGTCATATATTCTACAATAGGTCTGTTTCCATTCATTGCAGATCCTACAGCAATTCCACCGAAACCAAGTTCTGCAATTGGTGTATCAATAACACGTTTAGCTCCAAATTCATCTAACATTCCTTTACTAGCTTTGTATGCTCCATTATACTCAGCTACCTCTTCTCCCATTAGATAAATACTTTCATCACGACGCATCTCTTCACTCATTGCTTCGCAAATAGCTTCTCTAAATTGTACTGTTTTCATATGTATTTTATTCTAGTAGTTGTTTATTTAATTTGCAAAAGTAAAAAAATTACTATTAACGAAATTAACAGAATGTTAAAATCATATGTTTTTCGCATATTTTTATTCATAAATTTATTATGCATGCATAATAAATCAAAAAAAATGCTTAAATTCGTGGCTCGAAATTAAGTGTTTTTAAAACAAACCTATATGAAAATATTAGTATGTATCAGTCATGTACCTGATACCACTTCAAAAATCAATTTTACTGAAAACGACACTAAGTTTGATACTAATGGTGTTCAATTTGTAATAAATCCGTACGATGAGTTTAGTTTAACTCGTGCGATGTGGTTTAAAGAAAAGCAAGGTGCCTCTGTAACAGTTGTTAATGTAGGAGGAGCAGAAACTGAGCCAACATTAAGAAAAGCCTTAGCAATTGGAGCTGATGATGCTATTCGTGTAAATGCGGAACCAACCGATGGTTTCTTAGTTGCTAAAGAATTAGCTGAAGTTGTAAAAACTGGCGGTTATGATTTAGTATTAGCAGGAAAAGAGTCTGCTGATTATAATGGCCAAATGGTTCCAGGAATGTTAGCTTCGTTATTAGAGTACAATTTTGTGAATGGTTGTGTTGGAATAGAAGTTGACGGAACAAATGCAACTTTGGAAAGAGAAATTGACGGTGGAGAAGAAAAAGTTTCATCTACTTTACCAATGGTTGTTGCTGGTCAGAAAGGTATTGTTGAAGAAAAAGACCTTAGAATTCCCAACATGAGAGGAATTATGATGGCTCGTAAAAAGCCTTTAAATGTAGTTGAAGCTTCTGGAGCTAATGCATCAACTAACACCAAAACATTTGAGAAACCAGCACCAAAAGGTGATGTAAAATTAGTAGATAATGTTGATGAGTTAATCAACTTATTACACAACGAAGCAAAAGCAATTTAAATTTAAAATCAAAACATTTTAGTGGGTGCGTTTAATCACCATCCACTAAAATTCTAAAAAAATTAAGAGTATGTCTGTATTAGTTTTTGCCGATTCATCGGAAGGAAAATTTAAAAAAACAGCTTTTGAAGTTGTTTCATACGGAAAAAAAGTAGCAGAGTCATTAGGAACTAATGTTGTTGCTTTAACTATAAATGGTGGAGATGCATCTGAATTATATACTTACGGTGCAGAAAAAGTAGTAGAAGTAAAGAATGATTTAAGTTCATTCAACGCAAAAGCTTATGCTGCTATCATCAAGCAAGCTAGTGAAGCTCAAGGAGCTGATACTGTAATCATTGATTCAAGTGTAGATGGATTAACTGTTGCTCCTTTAGTAGCTGTTGGTCTAGAGGCAGGTTATGCTTCAAACGTAGTAGCTTTACCAAGCAGTACTAGTCCGTTTGTTGTAAAACGTAAAGCTTTTTCTAACAAAGGATTTAATAACACTGAAATCTCTACAGCGAAAAGAGTAATCGGGGTAGCTAAAAACTCTTTCGGAGCTCATGAAAATGCTGTTTCAGGAACTGCTGAAAGCTTTGACGCTTCATTACCAGAATTAGGAGTTTCTTCAGTTTCTATCGATAAAGCTTCAGGAACAGTAACTATTGCTGATGCTGACGTAGTGGTTTCTGCTGGTCGTGGATTAAAAGGTCCTGAAAACTGGGGAATGGTAGAAGAGTTAGCTGATGTTTTAGGTGCTGCAACTGCTTGTTCTAAACCAGTATCTGATTTAGGATGGAGACCTCATAGTGAGCACGTTGGACAAACAGGAAAACCAGTTGCGTCTAATTTATATATCGCAATCGGAATTTCTGGAGCAATCCAGCATTTAGCAGGTGTAAATGCCTCTAAAGTAAAAGTGGTTATTAACAATGATCCAGAAGCACCTTTCTTTAAAGCTGCAGATTATGGTATCGTTGGTGACGCCTTTGAAGTTGTACCTCAACTAATCGAAAAATTAAAAGCTTTCAAACAAGCTTAGAAAGTTAAATATATTTAGAAACCTCAAAAGATTTTATTCTTTTGAGGTTTTTTATTCTAAAGACTTTCCATACCCATATTTTTTATTAAATTGTGGCACGCTAAAAGCAGTCCAAAAGAGGCCGCTTTTTTTGTAGGAAGATAGATACATGAGCTTAGTAAGATTAACTATTAAAGGAATTTCATATAGTCAAACACAGAGCGGTGCATATGCACTTGTTCTTAGTGAAATGGATGGAACTCGTACATTACCGATAATTATCGGTGCTTTTGAAGCACAATCTATAGCAATCGCCTTAGAAAAAGAAATTCGACCTCCTAGACCTTTGACACACGATTTATTCAAAACATTTGCTGAACAATTCCAAATTCAACTAAAACAAATAATTATTCATAAATTAGTTGATGGTGTTTTCTTTTCAAGTTTAATTTGTGAAAGAGATGGTATTGAAGAGTCAATAGATGCTAGAACCTCTGATGCAATTGCTTTAGCAGTTCGTTTTCAAACACCAATTTTTACATATGAAAACATCTTAGATAAGGCTGGTATCTACTTAAAAGCTGAAGAAAAATTCAGCGAAGAAGATGAGGAGTTAGAGAAAATTGAATTAATTCCTGACATGGATTCTTCTGAGGATGATGATTTTTCAATCTTTTCTACTAGTGAACTTGAAACAAAACTACACGAAGCTGTTAATAATGAAGACTATGAATTAGCAGCCAAAATTAGAGATGAAATAGACAAACGCTCTTAAATCTGCGTAAAAAACATGAAAAAATTCTTTTCGATACTACTTATAATTTTTTCAATAGTAGTAAATGCTCAATCTATTGAAAAAAACTGGAATTTCTCTTCTATTGAAAACATCAATAAAGAAAGTATATTACAAATAAATAAAGGTGACTATTTTAAACTAGAAAAAGGTAAGTTTTCATACTTTCTTGAAGGCAAGGACAGTTTATATGCCTATGGAAATTACATCTCTCAAAATAATTTACTGATATTTAATTATACGAAACCAAAAGACACAGTGCGTTACTACAATATTGTCAACCTGACTGATGATCAACTATCAATATCCGAAGGAGACACCACGTATAATTTTATTGACAATTCAACTTCAACTGCTTCTAGTAGCGAAGAAATAAAAGAAGAAACTGTTAAACCAAATGAGATTATCGAAAGTCAAGGTTTTACATTTCAAAGTTTCTACCGAGGAGTTCTTGGCATGATTGTGTTATTAATTATAGCATTTTTATTTAGTTCAAACCGAAAAGATATCGATTGGAAAACTGTAGGATTAGGATTATCTTTTCAACTAATAATTGCCATTGGTGTTTTAAAAGTACCATTTGTACAAAAGGTATTTGAATTTGTAGGTGCTATTTTCGTTAAGGTACTTGATTTCACCAGAGCTGGTAGTGAATTCTTATTTTCTGGCTTGGTTTCAGACATGAGTTCTTTTGGGTTTATCTTCGCCTTCCAAGTATTACCTACGATTATTTTCTTCTCAGCATTAACATCATTGCTGTTTTATCTTGGTGTAATTCAGTGGGTAGTGAAAGGATTGGCTTGGTTACTTTCTAAAGTTTTAAAAATATCAGGAGCAGAAAGTTTATCAGTAGCAGGTAATATTTTCTTAGGACAAACCGAAGCTCCATTGTTAATCAAAGCGTATTTAGAAAAAATGAATCGCTCTGAAATACTTCTGGTAATGATAGGTGGAATGGCAACCGTTGCTGGTGCTGTTTTAGCAGCTTATATTGGTTTCCTAGGAGGTGATGATGAAGCTTTACGTTTACTATATGCAAAACATTTATTAGCTGCTTCAGTAATGGCAGCTCCAGGAGCAATTATTATCTCAAAAATATTATACCCTCAAACAGAAGAAGTAAATACAGATGTTAAAGTTTCTTCTGAAAAAATAGGTTCCAATATTTTAGATGCCATTGCAAATGGAACAACAGAAGGATTACAATTGGCAATGAATGTTGCAGCAATGCTACTAGTATTCATTGCTTTCATCGCTATGTTAAATTATGGTTTGTTTCTTGTAGGTGGTATAACAGGATTAAACGAATGGATAGCCGGAAACACATCATACGAAAACTTTTCTCTTGAATTTATTTTAGGATATATCTTTGCTCCGTTAATGTGGTTAATAGGTGTCGCTAGTGAAGACACAGCATTAATGGGACAATTATTAGGAATTAAACTTGCTGCAAGTGAGTTTGTTGGATACATACAATTAGCGGAACTAAAAAATGTTGCTAGTGCTACACACTTAACATATAATAAATCCGTTATTATGGCTACCTACATGTTATGTGGGTTCGCAAATTTTGCCTCAATTGGTATTCAAATCGGAGGAATTGGTTCTTTAGCTCCTGGCCAAAGAAAAACCTTATCGGAATTCGGTATGAAAGCTTTAATTGGCGGTACAATTGCCTCTTTAATGTCAGCTACAATAGCTGGTATGATTATAGGATAGAATATATAGAAACACAAAACCCCCAATATTGTGGAATCACTGATCATTATAACTTTGATTGGATTTACTGTCATCTTCGTATATGACATACTAGGATCCTTATTGTCTAGATTTTTAGGATTTGAATATGTGTGGTGGGCATTCGGTTCTTTTATTATTTACGGCGTTTTTAGTTTATATATTTATAGAGAAAACAGTCTTCTCTCGGCATTGTCTTCTGTATTTTTATTAGGTGTATTCGATGCAACTATTGGACTATTAATTGCGGATAAACTAAAAGCCACCATTAGAGAAGAAGACAAAGAAGTTGTTAAAATAACTTTTTCATTGATCTTTCAAATGGGATTAATTGCCTTAGTTATGGGGTTGATTGCTATTCTTTTGTTCTAATAGAAAACTCCTTTATAAATCCTACTGTTATCTATATGTCTGTGATTAAATTTTAATCAGATACAATTTGTATTGGTTTTTTTGATATATTTATATCACCTCGAAAAACCAATAAAATGAAAAATCATAACCACTATCTGAACACTTTTCTGTGTTTTTGTTACTCTGAAAAAACAAAAAAAGAAAAAACCATTGGACTAAGTATTTCTCATGAATAGAACTGCTTTTTTCTAGGTACTTTCACACATTATACAACCATTGTAATTTATTTTATTAACCTGGATGAGATTGTCTTTTAATTTTCAATCTTATCATATACATCAACCCATTTATGAAAAATCTAAAAAACTTAAACGGATTTAAAATTCTTTCAAAAAAAGAAAAAAGTGAAATTAACGGAGCAATATCGAGACCTTATTGTAAAGGAAATAACCAATGTTGCGTTCGTGTAAGCCCAACTTTCGAATTCTGTGACTATGGATACTGCCAAGGATTCGGTCAGTGCATTTGGGCATAAAAAGAGAATTAATCAACCAAAATAAATCTTTAACATGAAAAATCTAAAAAACTTAAATGGATTTAAAGTTCTTTCTAAAAAAGAACAAAGTGAAATTAACGGATCTCAGGTTTACAGACCTTATTGCAAAGGAAATAATCAATGTTGTGTAAGAGTTAATGGCTTTGAGTTCTGTGACTACGGATATTGTCAAGGATTCGGTCAATGCATTTGGGCATAGTTTTCCGTTAATAACTTGCTGAAAACAATTTTAAAAGCATCAACATATTTTGTTGGTGCTTTTTTATTTTTACCCAAAATTAAGACGAAACATGAAGCAGTATTTAGATTTAGTGAAACACGTTTTAGAAAACGGAAATGAAAAAGGTGATAGAACAGGAACTGGAACAAAAAGTGTTTTTGGATATCAGATGCGTTTTGATTTAAACCAAGGTTTTCCAATGGTAACGACCAAAAAGCTGCACTTAAAATCGATAATTTATGAACTTTTGTGGTTTATAAAAGGAGATACAAACGTGAAATACCTACAAGAAAATGGTGTACGTATTTGGAATGAATGGGCGGATGAGAATGGAGATTTAGGACCTGTTTACGGTCACCAATGGAGAAACTGGAATAGTGACGAGATTGATCAGTTAAAAGATGTGATTGAAACACTAAAAAACAATCCAAATAGCAGAAGAATGTTAGTTTCCGCTTGGAATCCTAGCGTTTTACCAGATACATCACAATCGTTTTCAGATAATGTTGCAAATGGTAAAGCTGCTTTACCTCCATGTCATGCTTTCTTTCAATTTTATGTAGCGGATGGAAAACTTTCTTGCCAATTGTACCAAAGAAGTGCTGATATCTTTTTAGGTGTACCTTTTAACATTGCCAGCTATGCCTTATTTACAATGATGGTGGCTCAGGTTTGTGGATACGAGCCTGGAGAATTCATTCATACATTTGGAGATGCACACATCTACAATAATCATATGGAGCAATTGGAACTGCAACTATCTAGAGATCCTAGGCCATTACCAACCATGAAAATAAATCCAGATATTAAAAATATTGAAGACTTTACTTTTGATGATTTCGAATTATTAAACTACAATCCACATCCTCATATTAAAGGTGTGGTAGCAGTTTAATTTTTTAACGTTCTTTTATTAAATTTAGGTTCTCAAATTTTCAAATTCTAACTAAATTAGTACTCAAACAACTATATTTAAAATGCTAGCAGAGATAGACACAATTAAAGAAGAGATATACGATATCGTAGCTGAAATCGATGATGAAAATGTTTTACTAGCGATTAAAACAATCATTAAAAACATTCATTCAAATTCTATTGAAGACGTTACTGATAAAAGAGATTTAACAGGATACATTAAAGAATGGGTCAAAAACATGTAACCCTCCTCCTATTTATATGATTACAATTATTGCCGCTATCGGTAAAAACAACGAGCTAGGTAAAAACAATGATTTAATTTGGCATTTACCTGCAGATTTAAAACGATTTAAGAAAGTTACTTCTGGTCATCATATATTAATGGGTAGAAATACATTTGAAAGTATTGGAAAACCGTTACCTAACAGAACTACTATAATTATTACTCGCAACGACAACTATTTTAAAGATGGTTGTTTAATTGCAAGTAGTATTGAAGAAGCAATTGAACTTGCTAAAAATGATGATGAGATTTTTATCATCGGAGGTGCTCAAGTTTACAAACAAGCTATCGAAAATAACTCAGTTCAAAAACTGGATATAACTATAGTTCATGAAAACTTTGACGCTGATGTTTTTTTTCCAGAAATAGATAAAACTATCTGGAAAGAAGTAGCTCGTGAAGATTTTACAGCTGACGAAAAAAATAAATACGATTATAGTTTCGTTACTTACGAAAGGAGATAAATAGAGTTTAACTTAAAAAAGATTCCTATTTACTGAAACAAGTTCAGTATCAAAAACAGGAATGACAATACTAAATGTCTATTCAACTTACATCAATTACAAAAACGTACGGTAAGCAAAAGGCTGTAAACAACATTTCCTTCTCTGCTAAAAAAGGAGAAATTGTAGGGTTTTTAGGACCTAACGGCGCAGGTAAATCAACTACCATGAAAATCCTAACAGGTTATATTCAACCTACAGAAGGAGAAGTTTTCGTAAATGATATTGATGTAATTTCAAACAGCATCGAAACACGAAAAAGTATTGGTTATCTACCAGAGCATAACCCGTTGTATTTGGATATGTATGTGAAAGAATATTTGCTATTTCATGCCGATATTCATAAGGTAGATAATAAACAAATTGCAGAAGTAATTAGTAAAGTTGGTTTAGATAAAGAAGCTCATAAAAAAATCAATCAACTTTCAAAAGGATATCGTCAACGTGTTGGTTTAGCAGCTGCAATTCTGCACAATCCAGAGGTGTTAATTTTAGATGAACCCACAACAGGATTAGATCCGAATCAATTAGTTGAAATACGTTCGTTAATTAAAGAATTAGGAAAAGATAAAACCGTATTGCTTTCTACACATATTATGCAGGAAGTTGAAGCTATTTGTGATCGTGTAATCATTATTAACAATGGTGAAATTGTCATCGACAAGAAGCTTTCAGAATTAAAAGATAGCAATCAACAAGTAATTAAGGTTGGGTTTGATTATAAAATTGAAGAGCAATTCTTACAGCGTTTAGCTAACATCTCAACTATTAAAAACAACTACGATAATTCTTGGACTTTAACCTTCGAGACTGAAGAAGATATGCGTCCGAAACTATTCGACTTTGCACAAGAACACGGTTTAAAAATCTTAGAATTAAACTCAGAAAACAAAAATTTAGAGACCTTGTTTAGAGAGTTGACAGCTAATTAAGATTGTTATTAAATATTGCTTACTAAATTCTTATTCTAATAGCAATGAAAACAAACTACACTGAATGTCAGTTCGAGTGAAATTGATTAGAATGTAGTGGAAAACAATTTTGTATCGAGAACAGGTATTGAACTCACAAACACTTCTCGATACAAAGTTTAATCGCTACCGCTTTTAAACTTCACTCGAAGTGACATGTTGCTTGTAATGGAGAGATAGCATCACTTCATTCCATTTCTCCCGAAGTTTCGGGACGCAATGACGTATGCTTCCAGCTTTAGACTTTAGACTTTAGACTTTGTAAAGTAACTTAATTCAACTTATAATTAATATGCTGTTTGTCTAGTTCAGCTAAAAACTCGTTGGTGATTTTTATTTTAGTAGTTCTACTTGGAACGTCTAGTTCTAGTTTTTCTTCTACATCATAAATTACAAAACGTAAACCGTGCGAGCCGGAATTGGTAACAAATAAGTGTTGTAGATTTTTAATTGTATCTTCTTTTACATCACTCAATGGCATTTTAATGGTAATTTTCTTACACATTTTTTCCATGATGTCGTGTAGTAAATTGAATTCTGTAAAACCAACACGTGGATCTCCTTTTACTCCTTCTCTATTTACCCAACCAGGTTTTACAATGGTTTTGATGTATAAAAACGAATTAGGCACTAAGAAATGCTTGAACTTTAAATATTCCTCACCAAAAATTCGGAACTCAAAACTATCGTTATAATCCTCTATTGTAAATGCTGCCCAACCTTTTCCTGCTTTTGAAACTCTGTGTTGTACATCGGTTACAATTCCAGCAAAAGCCAATCCTAAGCCTTCATATTTTTGTAAATCTTTAAAATGACTTACAGATGCATTACAAAACTTTAATTCGTTTTTAAAATCGTCAAGAGGATGCGCAGAAATATACATTCCTACCATTTCCTTTTCTTTCGCTAACAACTCCATCGTTCCCCAAGTATCACATTCAGGAATTGTTGGTTCTGGTAGTTCTACATCACTGGCTTCACCAAATAAAGAAACCTGTGAAGAATTTAAGTTTTCTTGATACTTGTTCCCGAAACGAAGTGCACGCTCTAAAAAGGTTTGTCCTTTTTCATCTTGCACATAGTACTGTGCTCTGTGTGTATCTTTAAACGAATCAAATCCGCCTGCTAATACCAAACCTTCAAATGCTTTTTTATTCGCAACACGCAAATCCACGCGCTTTGCTACATCAAAAATCGACGTATAGTGACCATTTTCTTTACGTTCTTCAATAATTGCTTTTACAGCCGCACCTCCTACTCCTTTAATCGCAGCCATTCCAAAACGAACCGCTCCTTCTTTATTTACTGAAAATTTAGAGTACGATTCATTTACATCTGGACCTAATACTTCTAATCCCATTCGTTTACATTCCTCCATAAAGAATGACACCGATTTAATATCGTTCATGTTATTAGAAAGAACGGCAGCCATATATTCAGCAGGATAATGTGCTTTTAAATAAGCTGTTTGATAAGCAATCCAGGCATAACAAGTAGAGTGTGATTTGTTGAAGGCATAAGATGCGAATGCTTCCCAGTCTTTCCAAATTTTCTCTAAAGCTTTTTCATCATGTCCGTTTGCTTTTGCTTGCTCCACAAACTTCGGTTTCATTTTAGCAAGAACCGCAGCTTGCTTTTTACCCATTGCCTTACGAAGTACATCGGCCTCACCTTTGGTAAAATCTGCCAACTTTTGCGACAGCAACATTACTTGCTCCTGATATACCGTAATTCCGTAAGTTTCTGATAAGTATTCTTCCATCGCTGGAAGATCATATTGAATCTCCTCATCTCCATGTTTTCTTCGAATGAAGGAAGGAATGTATTCCAACGGTCCAGGACGATACAATGCATTCATTGCAATTAAATCGGCAAACACAGTTGGTTTTAGCTCGCGCATGTATTTTTGCATTCCAGGAGATTCGTATTGGAAAATACCCACAGTTTCTCCTCTTTGGAATAACGCATACGTTTCTTCGTCGTCGATTGGAAAATTCTCAGGATCTAAATCTACACCATGACGTGCTTTTACAATCTTCACCGTATCTTTAATAAGGGTTAATGTTTTTAACCCTAAGAAATCCATTTTTAGAAGTCCCGCACTTTCTACAACCGAGTTATCGAACTGAGTAACGTACATGTCGGAATCTTTAGCTACCGAAACAGGAACGAAATTGGTGATATCGTCTGGTGTAATAATAACACCACAAGCATGAATTCCGGTATTACGAACCGAACCTTCTAAAACAACTGCTTGATTAATCGTATTAGCCTCTAATCCTGCTCCTTCAGCAATCGAACGTAATTCGTTTACATTCTCTTTCTCTTCAGAACGTAAACCTGCAACTTTACCTTTACTTTTTTCATCTTCTCCGAAGATATTCTTCAGCTTAATCCCAGGAACCAGCTTTGCAATTCTATCGGCTTCAAATAAAGGTAAATCTAATACTCTGGCAGTATCACGTAATGACGATTTTGCCGCCATGGTACCGTAAGTAATAATTTGTGCTACCTGATTAGCTCCATACTTTTGGATTACATAATCCATCACTCTACCTCTACCCTCATCATCAAAGTCGATATCAATATCGGGCATCGATACACGCTCAGGATTTAAGAAACGCTCAAAAAGTAAATCGTACTTTATTGGATCGATATTGGTAATCCATAAACAATAAGCAACTACGGAACCTGCTGCTGAACCACGACCAGGACCAACCGAAACATCCATATTTCGAGCCTCACGAATAAAGTCTTCTACAATTAGGAAATATCCTGGATATCCAGTTTTTTCAATTACCTCAAGCTCAAAATCTAAACGTTCTCGAATACTATCGGTAATTTCACCATATCGCTTTTTAGCTCCTTCGTACGTTAAATGACGTAAGTAATTATTCTCTCCACGTTTTCCTCCATCTTCATCATCTTTTTTATCCTGGAATTCCTCAGGAATATCAAAAGCTGGTAATAATACGTCACGTGCTAGTGTAAAAGGTTCAACTTTATCAACAATCTCCTGAATATTACTAATCGCTTCTGGCAAATCAGCGAAAATCTTTTTCATCTCCTCAGAAGACTTGAAATAGTATTCATCGTTTGGTAAACCATAACGATATCCTCTACCTCTACCAATTGGTGTTGCTTGTTTTTCTCCGTCTTTTACACACAATAAAATATCGTGGGCATTGGCATCTTCTTTCTCTAGATAAAAAGTATTGTTGGTCGCAACAATTTTTATATCATGTTTCTTAGAAAATTCTAACAAAGTTTTATTCACTGCATCTTCATCTTCCTGACCATGACGCATGATTTCAATATATAAATCATCACCAAACTCTTCTTTCCACCATAGCAAAGCTTCTTCTGCCTGCTTTTCACCAACATTTAAAATCTTATTTGGAACTTCTCCGTATAAGTTTCCTGTTAAAACAATAATATCTTCCTTGTATTGCTTTACAACTTCTTTATCTATTCTTGGCACGTAATAGAATCCATCCACAAATGCTTTAGATGACATCTTAGCCAAGTTATGATAACCACGTTTATTTTTCGCTAATAAAACAACTTGATATCCGTTGTCTTTTTTAGTTTTATCAGTATGATCTTCACATATAAAAAATTCACAACCCACTATTGGTTTTAATGGATTCTCCCCTGATTTGTTATGATTTGCAACTGCTGAAGTAAAGTGAAAAGCAGCCATCATATTTCCAGTATCCGTTAAAGCAACTGCACTCATATTATCTTTTGCTGCGGCTTTAACCAAGGCGTTTATCTGAATGGTAGATTGTAATACCGAAAACTGAGAGTGATTATGAAGATGAGCAAACTGAACATCGGCTAACTTCGCTAAACCTTCAGCTGTAGATTGTGTAGTTGCTTCATCAGATTCGGCCGCTAAACGCTTTCTAATCTTATCACTTTCTGCTTTTAGGTTTAAGTGCTTTAGTCCGATTAACTGAATTGGCATCGGGTTATTCTCCGAATACTTAGCATAATAATCGTCTGCTACATCTAACTTTTCTAAAGGATAATGCTTTAAACGTAATAATTCTAAAAAACAACGAGTTGTTGCCTCCACATCGGCTGTTGCATTATGCGCTTCATTAAATCCTACACCAAATAAATGTTCGTGTAATTCTGTTAGGGTTGGTAACTTAAACTTTCCACCTCTACCACCTGGAATTTGACACATGGCAGCCGTTTCCTCGGTACAGGTATCTAAAACTGGTAAACTTTCTAAGTTATTTTCTACTCCTAATCGATAAAACTCACAGGCCATAATATTGACATCAAAGCCAACATTTTGACCGACTATAAACTTTGTTTTTGACAAAGCTTCATTGAATAATTCTAATCCTTCGCTAAGAGTAATTCCTTGTTCATTTGCTAAATCCGTAGAAATACCATGAATTCGTTCAGCATCAAAAGGAATATTAAAACCATCCGCCTGAATTAAGAAATCATTATGCTCAATTAAATTTCCCATTTCATCGTGTAACTGCCAAGCAATTTGTATTGCTCTTGGCCAGTTATCAGTATCTGTAATGGGTGCATTCCAGCTTTTTGGTAAACCCGTAGTTTCTGTATCAAATATTAAATACATTCAGCAAAAAAGTTGTTGTGATTTTTAAAGGAGTAAAGTTACGATTTATTCGCAACATGATAAATCATTTCATTTTTTACGATTCTTAATATTTTCTCTTATTTTTACTCAACCTAATTTTATATATAATGAAGAATGTAATGTATGTATTCTTAGCTATGTTAGTATTAACATCGTGTAAGAAAAATGATTTTGTAAGTTTCTCGGGGAAAATTGAGAACCCAAATGCTGATTCGATTGTAATTGCTAATGGTCAAAAAGGATATAAAAAAGTTATAAAGCTTGATGAAAATGGAACTTTTAAAGATACGTTGAAAGTTGACAATGGATTTTTCTCTTTGTTTGATGGAAAAAAATACGCTACTGTGTATTTTAGAAATGGAGATGAAATTATTATGAATACGGATGGAAAAGACTTTAATAAGTCTATGATTTTCTCGGGTAAAGGAGCTGCTGAAAGTAACTTTATGGTAAAAACAGCTTTAAATCAAATGGAGTTTAACAAAGGAGTTATGACCATGATTGAATTACCAAAAGCTGAGTTTGATGAAAAATTAAACGCCTATGTTTCTAGTTTTAGTAGTCGTTTAGAAAATAAGCTTTTAGATACTGCTTTTGTTTCTTTACAAAAAAACAATATCAAAGCATTAGAAAATCAAGTTAAAGCAATGCATGATGAGAAAATGTATATTAAAAACGAATTAGCAAAAGGAAAGGTTGCTCCTAAGTTTGTTGACTATGAAAAGCCAGATAGAGAAACTGTTTCTTTAGATGATTTAAAAGGAAAATATGTATACATTGATGTTTGGGCAACTTGGTGTAATCCTTGTTTAGCTGAAATTCCAGCATTACAAAAACTTGAAAAAGA
Organism: Tenacibaculum sp. MEBiC06402; assembly: GCF_049239625.1. Lineage (NCBI taxonomy): Bacteria > Pseudomonadati > Bacteroidota > Flavobacteriia > Flavobacteriales > Flavobacteriaceae > Tenacibaculum > Tenacibaculum sp. MEBiC06402. Next base: position 82,475 of record NZ_JBMKKT010000100.1, on the reverse strand, counting down.
TTATCATGACAAAAACATTCAATTCGTAAGTATTTCTATTGATAAAAGAGATGATTATTTCACTTGGACTGATATGGTTGAAGAAAAAGATTTAGGCGGAATTCAATTGTATGCCAATGAAGATAAAAGTTTTTCTCAAGCATACAGAATTAGCTCTATTCCGCGTTTTATTTTAATTGATCCAGACGGAAACATTGTAAGCGCTGATGCTCCTAGACCATCGGATCCTAAACTTGTAGAATTATTTAATTCATTAGAAATATAAGTTTTCGGACTATTTTTAAAATATCACAAAAAACACTTCTTTCAAGAGGTGTTTTTTTTGTTTCAATGCTAAATTTTCAGAACTACTTTCTCTCCTGTTGTTTTCTGTGCTAAGCGATTAACTGCACTCGCGGTTAATTGCAGAACTCTAGGATAACCTCCTGTTACTTGGCAATCTCGCATTAGAATAATTAATTCACCAGAAGGCGTTAATTGTACTGTTCCTGGAAGCACACCTGATGATAATATAGAAGGTAATTCATTTTCGATTTTTTCTGATAACATATATCCCATTCTACTATTTTTAGGAGAAATGGTAAACTCTGAATTTAAAAGTTTTGTTTGCTCCTCATTAGTTAGTAAGTGAAATTCTGGTCCTTGAAAACACTCTATTTCCGAACTTTTGAAATGTTCTAAGTCTATTTTAAATCGTGAGTAATTATTCATTGAAGCTCTTTTATTTGAATTGAACACATCAATTATATCTCCTTTTTTCAGATTAGATTCAGTTGTGATTCCTTTATAAAAACTTCGGCTTCCAAATACCTTTTCAGAATTAATTCCACCTTGAATAGCGAGATATGTTCTTAATCCGTAAACTCTTTTCTCTAAAGAAAAAATTCCTCCTCTTTGAATATGAACTCTTTTATTCAATGAAATAGGTTTTCCGTTTACATGAGGTGAGAAATTAGCTCCTGAAACACAAATTTCACAAGCTTGTAAAAACTCAAACTTCACATTTCCATATGTTATTTCAATAGCAGCTGCATTCAATTCGTTATTTAGAATAGCATTTGCTAGATGTAAAGATTGTACATCCATAGCTCCTGAAGTTGGGATACCAAAATGTGCAAATCCAAATCTGCCTTCATCTTGAATTGAAGAAAAAATTCCTGGAGAAATAACTTTAATCATGAATTACGGTTTTTATTAATTCATATTGATTCAAAGACATTTCAATCTCTATTCTTTTAAACTCCTCAATTGAAATTGGTTTAAAACGTAATTGATCTCCAGATTTAGCGAAACATGGAACCTCCTCATCTCTATTAAAAAAGTTAATTGGAGTTCTTCCTATGATATGCCAACCACCAGCACTTTCTTGTGGATAAACTCCTGTTTGCTTCCCTCCTATTGCAACGGAACCTTTAGGAACATTCAAAAGTGGAGTTGCTTTTCGGTTTACTTCCAAAGAAGCATCTAAACCACCCAAATAAAGGAAACCTGGCAAAAAACCGATAAAATAAACTGTATAATCTACACTTGAATGTTTTTGAATAATCTCATCAACAGACAAGTTCAGTTGATTCGATAAATTCTCAATATCAAAACCTAAATTAATATCATAACAAACTGGTATTTCCCAACGGAATTTTGTGTTTTGTGATTTTACATTTCTCTCCTTGTAAAAACTTTTCAATTCTTCTATTTCTTGAGAGAAGTTAACATCATTATTATATTTTAAAAGTAGAGAGTTGTAACCAATAATGAAATCAACAATTTCTGATTTCTTTATTTCAAGAATATTACTCTTGAAGTTATTGATATCTTCAATAATTTTTGGAGATATTTTATTTTTCCAAGTCAGTAGAATTGCCTTTTCTCCAAAACGATCAAACTTGATTTCCTCAATCATTTTGTGAAAGTTTCATTCGAATAAACTTGAGTAACGTTAAAGCATTTTTATGATCTCCATGTATACAGAATGTATTTGCCTTTATCTTTACTTTTTCACCTTGTATAGAAATTAGCTTTTCATCTTCAATCATTGATTTTAATTGCTTCCAAGCCGATTCATTTTCTTCAATAATTGCATTTGGAAGTGTTCTCGACACCAAAGACAAATCATTGTTGTAATTTCTATCTATAAAAGCTTCATACATTACTTGAATTCCATTCTCTTTGGCTAATTCTGAGATTACAGAATTATAAGGTGCATACAAAAAAACAGGATATTCCAATCGAACTAATTCATCTATAATAATTTCAGCATAACTCTTCTCTTTAGCTGCGATATTATACAAGGCTCCATGTGGTTTTACATGATGAAGTTTTAAATTATTTTTCTCAGTTATGGTTTTTACTAAATCTATTTGATTTCGAATGCTAAGTTTTAAATCTGCCATCGGAATAGCCATCACTTTTCTTCCAAAATTTTCACGATCCGGAAACGATGGATGAGCTCCTATTTTAACTTTGTACTCTTTGGCTAAAACAACTACAGCTTCAATAACCTCCTTACTTCCTGCATGTGCAGCACAAGCAATATTGCAAGAGTCTAGATAAGGCATTAAATATTGTTCATTATTTAACCCTTCTCCAACATCACAATTAATATCTATTTGTTTAATAAACATTTAAAACTTTTAGAATACTTTTTAATCCAAGAAAAATCGTAAACACGAGTAAACACAATCCTATAAAGTTTTGCAATTTGGTATTCTTAAACTTTCCTAAAACAGACTCTTTATTCATTACCCAAAGTAAAATTCCAGCAATTAACGGCAATAATAAACCGTTAGCTACTTGAGCAACTTTAATTATTTGAATAGGTTTTATTCCTAATGAGGAAAATAAAATTCCGAGGATAAGAATGAAAATCCAAACTCTTCTAAACTTTGAAGATTGTAAACCGCCAGTCCAACCCAAACAACCTTTAGCGACGTAAGCAGCAGCTAAAGGAGCTGTAATTGCCGATGTAATTCCCGCTGCAAACAATCCGATTGCTAAAAAATACTTTGCCATGGCTCCGTAAAGTGGTTCTAAACCTTTGGCTAAATCCGCTACATTTGAAACCGCATCAGAATTTATACTAGCTGCTGAAATAATAATTGACATCGAAACAATTCCTCCTAAGGCAATAGAAACGATTGTATCTTTTTTTACACTAGAAATATCTTCCGGTTTACTCCACTTTTCTTTTACCAGAGAAGCGTGTAAAAATAAATTATATGGAACAACTGTAGTTCCGACAAGTGCAATTACAGTAAGAATTCCGTTTTCAGGAAGCGTTGGAATGAATAATCCTTTAAAAATTTCAAGAATGTTGGGTTTTGTAATAATACCTGTAATCAAAAATGACAAGCTCATTATGATAACTAGAGTTACAAGGATTTTCTCTAGAGCTTTATAAGTTCCAATATGTAATAAAAAAAAAGCTACAAGTCCAATAACAATGCTTAAAACATTCACATAAAACGGACCCATCATATAACTCTGATTTCCTATAATCGTCTCCAATCCTAAAACACCACCACTAATATTTCCAGCTTCGTACAATGAGTTTCCGATAACAATTGCAATTAATATGAGTACGATTAAAATATTTCTGAAGACAGGATTTTTAACTTCTTCTCGAATAACCTCAGACAAACCTTTTTGAGAAATAATTCCTAAACGAGCCGCCATTTCTTGTAGGAAGATAGTAGCTAATATGGAAATGAGCATTGCCCAAAGTAAGCCAAATCCAAAATTTACACCCGCCAATGTACAAACGGTAACCGTTCCTGGGCCAATAAATGCAGCAGCTACTAAAGTACCTGGACCAATGTTCTGAAAAAACTTTTTAATCATCTTTAGACGATTTTAATGCATAAATCGCAAAACTGCCTAACCAATGCCCGCCTTCATAACTGTCACCAACTAAATTTGGTAATGAATATTCTATATGTTGATTAGCAATCCTCTTTAAATGATTTAACTTTGGAGAACCTTCAATAATCTTATTCAATGCCCAAGCTCTCGAAAAATTCACACCATCTAAATGAACCAATTTTCCATCAGTTCTATCAGAAACTTCTCCCACTGGAAATTGAAAGTTTACATCTTTCAGTTGAGGAAGAAATTTATCGAACCATTCATTAAATAACTCTTTAGATAAAACGCGTTTCATTATCGCTGCTTCATGTAAACACGGTGAAAGAAAGTCAAATCCACTTGGTTCCCAAGATAATGGACAGTTCTGGTCTTTTAAATAAAAAGCTTTTGCTCTTGTTTCGATTAACAATTTCAATTCTCTATTATTTGTAGTATTTGCATAATCCCAAGCAAAAGTTAATCCGAATGCAGTATTTGTATGTTCTCCTACTCTAATCGGATACTTTAATTTCGGTAAAAACTGAAAATACTTCCCTACAATTAAATCTGTAAGAGGTTGTAAGTTATTCTCAAGGGTTCTGGCTGTTTTATCATCCCAAGTATGTAATTCTTCGGCTAATTTTAGTAACCAAGCCCAACCATACGTTCGTTCGTAACTCTTATTATATTTTCCATAAAAGTACTTGACCTCTTTTTCAATATTCTTTTTAGAAATATTTTGAAGTAACTGTGCTTTAATCGTTTCAGCATTATCAAGATTTGGAAACTGTTTTAATAGCGCTACCAAACTCCAATGTCCATGAACAGAAGAATGCCAATCAAAACAACCATAAAATGCGGGATGTAATTGTTTCGGTGATTTTAAATCATTACTACTCCCGATAGTCTGATTTAGTTTATTTGGATACTCCACATTGATACAGTGAATCGGTAAACTAGATAATTTATTCGCTTGTTCGAGAGTTAGTGACAAACTCTCTACTCCCACTATCTCAACTTTATCAACATTAATTGTTTTTGATTCTTTCGACTCTTTTGACTCTTTTACTTCAGTTTTTTCCGCTTGTCCACAAGAAATAAAGACTATTGAAACTAGGGATATAAAAAAAGATTTCATTTACATATAATTTGGTTGTTATAAATGTAGTGAAGTTAGAATAAATGAAATCATGAGTTTATAGATTTTTATCTTCTACTTAATAACTGATTAAAAGAAAATAATTTATTTCTTTATTTATAATCTATTGTGAAAATTAACATAATTATTCAAATGAAATCCATAGCTTTAAGCTTTTAACCAAAAACTAAAAATTAATGAAAAAGCTAATTTATTTTGTAGCTATAATTATTACTGCCTTATCCTGTAAAAGTGAACCAAATGATTTTGTAACATTATCTGGAAAAATTTCAAATAAAAACTCAGACTCTATTATTATTAGTGGGGCTAAAAATTATAAAAAAACCATTAAACTTAACAAGGATGGAAGTTTTAGTGACACTCTGAATGTAAAAACTGAGCTTTATTTTCTTTCTTCTAATGGAGCATATGTGCAAATATATCTAAGAAACGGAATGGATCTAAATATTACTTTAGATGCTAAAAACATTTATGAAACCATATCTTTTACCAAATCTCTTAATCATGAAAACATACATTTATCTAAAAGCACTTTAAAATTTAGAACCTTCTTAAAAAATGCTGATAAACTCTTAGCACTTCCTCAAGAAGATTATGATTCTAAAATGCGATCATTTACTGATAATATCATAAAAGAGTTAGATACTATTACTACAGACACAATATTTATCTCTTTGCAGAAAAAGAGGTTAGAAGAGGTAAAGAATCAAATTGAAAAGGTACGTCAAAATAGGATAGCTATTAATAAAAAACTAGCTAAAGGTTTGGTATCTCCAGTTTTTGAAAATTATGAAAATTTTAAAGGAGGAACTACTTCTCTTTCGGATTTAAAGGGAAAATATGTTTATATTGATTTGTGGGCTACCTGGTGTATTCCTTGTAAAAAAGAGATTCCTTTTCTAAAAGAAGTAGAGAAAAAATTCCACGATAAAAACATTGAGTTTGTAAGTATTTCTATTGATAAAAGTAAAGATCATGATGCTTGGAAAAAAATGGTTTCCGATGAAAGCTTAACAGGAATGCAGTTATTTGCTGATAATGATTGGAAGTCTAAATTTATAAAAGATTATATGGTAGCTACTATTCCGCGTTTTATATTAATAGATACTAAAGGAAATATAATTGATTCTAATGCTCCAAGACCTTCAGATCCCAAACTAATTGAATTATTTAATTCTTTAAATATTTAAAATTCTAACTTTATATAAACTAAAAAAGCTCGCTAATTGCGAGCTTTTTGGTTTATTTTTTACTTAACATTTCTTCAATCTTCGTAAGCCTATCTTGTAATTCTTGATTCTCCTTTTCCAGTTTTTGAAGTTTTGAGTCTTGCTTTTTTAAGGCTTTAATTTCTTTTTCTTGTTGAATTGTATAAAGCGTTAGTTCCTCTATTTTTTCCAATAATTTTTTGTTCATTTCTCCTAACTCAATTCCATTTTTCTCAACTTCCACAGCAGAAGGAATATTAGCTAAATGACCATTCTTAGTAATTTGCTCTTCAACCTCTTCTAAAGTTGATAATTGATAATCATTAGCAAAAACATAATCTGGCCAAGTTGACTGTAATTTTACCGTAACTTCTTCAGAAATCATTTTCCCTGCGACAGCTAGTTTAAAACCAGAAGGAATATCAGTCGTTCCGATACCAACATTCCCTCCCAATGGGTTTAAGGCTAATCTGTAAGCTGCATTGGGATAAGCACTAAGTGAATGCCTAGTTTGTATCCAACTAGCACCATTCATATCTGCACTTGCTCCCATTGCTAATTCAGTATTTCGACCCACTATTGCGATAGCTCCAGTTTTATTACCTGATAGACCCGCATTTGAACTATGTTTAACCACAAGTTTAGCTTCGGTAGGATCCGTAGTACCAATACCAACTCTACCTCCTGTTTTAATAACCATCCATTCTTTAGACAATCCATCAGTAGGAGTATGACCTCTAAATACAAAACCACCATCGGTATTACCATTAGTTCCATTGCTATCCTCCATTTGAAAAATAATTCCATCGTTATATTGCCCAAAGTAATTTGAATCTCCTAAAAGTTTAAACCCTTCTCCTATCTGAGAATATATACTTCCATTTACGTGTAATCTAGCCTTAGAAGTTGTTGTACCGATACTTAAGTTTCCGCTAGAAAAATAATGAATTCCATTACCTTCCATTTTCAACAACTTTGAAGACTTTACATCACTCATATTATCTAATAAAGTTCTCCAGTTATTATAATCTCCCTTTACACCATTTTCTGCTGTGTGCTGCGCATATCTACTTATCCTAAAGTACATCTTGTTAGTAACTGCACCGAAGTAAATATTATTCTCCCAATGACTTGCACGACCATTAATTGCAAGTAAAGTACCCCATGCATTATTATCCGGCGAAGATCCTCCAGGCCTATATGTATTATAATCATCAAATAATTTTATACTCATTGGAGATATTTGAGTTCTAGGCATTTTAGAGAAATCAAAAAGTTCCATTGGAAATTTATATTCTTTAGCTGTAACTTTTCCAGTAGTTGTATTATCTCCCGTATTTGTCCACTGGGCATGTGTAACCATTGCTAAACCAATAGCGATAGTCGTTAAAATTGACTTTTTCATTTAAAAGTTTTTACAAGTTTTTACAAGTTTAATATCAATTCATAGCTAAATGAAGTTCCCGTTTTTCAAATAGCGAATTTTCTGCAAATATATAAAAATCAATAATCAAAGACTCACTTTTGGTAAGAGTTTATGTTGAATTATTTAATCATTAAAAAACATCTAAAAACCAAAAAGACTACTTCAATTGTTTCACTACTTCGTTAGGACGTTTTCTAATTAGTATCGAAAATGCTATAGTTTGCATGAACTTTCAACAGTAAGTCCAATATCTTTACCTTAATCGTTGCTTAACTCAGCTAATTCAACCAACTTTATTTACTTAATTTGAATTTCTCGATTTTGGAAACATGATGCTAAATTATTACATTCGTGTAAAAATTAATTTGCTATTATGAGAATCGGAAAAGGAATTCCTAGAAGAAAATCTTTTGCTAAGATTTATTTCATTTTATTTTTCTCTTTATTTTTCAATAATACTTTTGCCCAAACACCTTTATTCTCAGGTACTCCTGTTAGTGATTCTGGTTTTTCAAACAATATAGGGAGCGCAAACACTAGTAGAAATGTAGCCATAGATATGAACGGAAATATATTTGTCGTATATGCCACCCCCTCAGAAATCAGGTTAAGTAAAAGCACGAATGGAGGTCAGAGCTTTTCGCCAAGTATACTTGTCAGTTTGGCGGATAATGCAGAGCCTGAACTAGCCGTAAATGATCAAGGTACTGTTTTTGTTGCCTGGATTGAAGATAGTCAAGTAAATCTATTTTCAAGTAATGATGGAGGAAATTCCTTTAATACTTCTCAAGTATTTGGAAATATTTTTAGCTCAAGTGTTCATATGTCTACAAGTCAGAATAATGTGTATATAACTGATCAATCTGGAACAACTCTTTATTATAATAATAACAATGGTATTGGTACATTCAATACTACTTCTACTGGAATCTCAATGGTTTATGCTGATGTATTAACAGACCAAAATGGTAACGTTTACTTACCTATGGACAATCCTAGCTTAGTTTTATTTGAAAGTGTTAATCAGGGGGCTTCATTAACCGGTATTAATTTAAACCCTCCTGGGCAGGTATTTTATTCTAGTTATGCTCTTAGTGATGGCCCATGTGGAACTTTTATTTTTGTAGGTGGCGGAAATATAAGCCCTTCAGAAACCTTAGGTTATAAAATTGATGTAGAAACTGGAAATACAACAGAAATTACTTTAGGTAATAACTCGATAACTTCAGAAGGAAGAACTTTATATGCCGATAATAAAGGAACTTTAATTGATGGTTACAGAAACGATAATGGAGGCTTAATGCTTAATGTTAGTACAGATCAAGGAGCTACTTTTAACACACCTATTTTAGTGGCTCCTGGTGGTAGTCATAACATAGCTAGAAGTCCTACTACAAATAATATTGTCGTTGTTTATGAACAAAGCGGACAGATTTTCTTAACCGTTTATGATGATTTATTAAAAAACATTGAATTAATAGAACCTAATCCGCAACTGGAATTGTGTGCGGGTGACTCTTTTGATGTTTCTTTTACTTTATCTGGAATATTCAATTCCAATACAACTTGGACTGCTGTTTTAAGTGACGAAAACGGAAGTTTTACTAATTCTATTAATCTCGGAACCATTACAACAAATAATGATGGAACTATAAATTGTACACTTCCTAACACACTAATCAACAGTTCGGAATATCGCCTTTTAATTGAATCTTTAGACAATTGTATTCAAAGCAACGCAATCAATATAACCGCAGGAGCTCCCCCAATTATTGGTCCTAGGACAACATGTATGAATCAAAACATTCAATTATCTAGCTCGGGCACTCCAAACGAAACAACTCCTTGGACCTCCTCAAACCCGTCAATTCTTAATATTGATAATACTGGAAATATCACTACAATTGCTCCTGGTACTGCAGAAATAACTTATATGACTAAAAACGGTTGTTCTTCCAATATCACTTTTGAGATTTTTGAAAATCCAGAAACAAATGAAATAGTTACACTGAGAAACTGTGATGCAAACGATAATGGTATTGGTACTTTTAATCTAACAGATGCAAATCAACATATAGTTGATAATTCAAGTATTTTTAATATCAGCTATTTCGAATCTATCGAAGAAGCAACAGAAAACCTTGATGAAATTCCAAATTTCACATCTTATGAAAATGAAATTCCAAATACAGATACAGTCTGGGCAAGAGTCGAAAATGATAATGGATGCGTCGCATATACCGAAATACATCTAATTGTAAGTAGTTCTATTAAATATAATACTGAAATTAAAGATAATTCTGAGAACAACTCTATTAATATTATCATAGAAAATTCTGATGTATACAATTTCGAATTTAGTTTGTTAGATTCAGAAAATAATGTTCTAGTATCTTTTCAAGATAACCCTCTATTTGAAAATCTAAATATTGGAATATATACTATATTAATAAGAGATAAATTTGGATGCAATCTCGAAACTCAAGAAGTTTCTTTATTAAGTATTCCTACTTTTTTCACTCCTAACAATGATGGGGTAAATGACGTATGGTCAATTGAAGGCTTAAGTCCTACATTTTATCCAAGTGGTAACATTTATATATATGATAGGTTTGGTAAAACTATAGCTATGCTCCTACCAGAAAAACCTACTTGGAACGGAATTTATAATGGAGATATTGCTCCCTCAAACGATTATTGGTTTTTAATAAATCTAGTAGATGTTTTTGGAAAAAAAAGAGAAGTTAAAGGCCATTTTAGTTTATTAAGAAAATAAAAAAGACCCGCAAAAAGCGAGTCTTAATTTATACTATAATAAAATATTAATCTTAGTATCTGTAGTGTTCTGGCTTATATGGGCCTTCAACAGTTACACCGATATACTCAGCTTGATCTTGACGTAACTCGGTTAACTCAACTCCAATTTTAGCTAAGTGTAATTTTGCTACTTTCTCATCTAAGTGCTTTGGTAACATGTATACATCATTCTTATACGCATCAGCATTATTCCATAATTCGATTTGTGCTAATGTTTGGTTCGTAAATGAATTAGACATTACAAAACTTGGGTGACCTGTTGCACATCCTAAGTTTACTAAACGTCCTTCCGCTAAAATGATAACGTCATTTCCGTTTACGTTATATTTATCAACCTGAGGTTTGATTTCAACTTTAGTATTTCCATACTTTTCGTTTAACCAAGCCATATCGATTTCATTATCGAAGTGTCCGATGTTACAAACAATCGCTTTATCTTTTAAAGCTTCGAAGTGCTCACCACGAACGATATCTTTATTTCCTGTAGTTGTAATAACGATATCTGCATTTCCAACAACAGTTTCTAATTTCTTCACTTCAAAACCGTCCATTGCAGCTTGTAAAGCACAAATTGGATCAATTTCAGTCACCGTAACAATCGATCCCGCTCCACGGAAAGAAGCAGCTGTTCCTTTTCCAACATCTCCATATCCACAAACAACAACTCTTTTTCCAGCTAACATAACATCAGTAGCACGACGAATTGCATCAACTGCAGATTCTTTACATCCGTATTTGTTATCAAACTTAGATTTCGTTACAGAATCATTTACGTTGATTGCTGGCATTGGTAAAGTACCATTCTTAACTCTTTCGTATAAACGGTGAACACCTGTAGTAGTTTCTTCAGATAAGCCGTTGATTCCTTCAGCTAACTCAGGATACTTATCCAATACCATGTTTGTTAAATCACCACCATCATCTAAAATCATGTTTAATGGCTTTCTATCTTCTCCGAAAAATAACGTTTGCTCGATACACCAGTCAAATTCTTCTTCGTTCATTCCTTTCCAAGCATATACTGGAGTACCAGCAGCAGCAATTGCAGCAGCAGCTTGATCTTGAGTAGAGAAAATATTACAAGAACTCCAAGTAACTTCAGCTCCTAAAGCTTGTAATGTTTCGATTAAAACCGCAGTTTGAATAGTCATGTGTAAACACCCTGCAATTCTTGCTCCTTTTAAAGGTTGTTCATCTTTGTACTCTTCACGTAAACTCATTAAACCTGGCATTTCAGCTTCTGCCAACTCAATTTCTTTTCTTCCCCAATCTGCTAAAGAAATATCTTTAACTTTGTAAGGAACATACGCAGCTGTTTTTGTGCTCATATTTTTGTATATTTATTATATTCTGTTTTGAGTTGCAAAATTACAAAATAACTTTCGAAATCATGCCTCTATATAAAACAATCAATATTAACAAGCATTCTAAAGTTTTGATTTGGAAGATTGAAGAGTCTTTCGACACACTTTCTGAAGGAATTGAGTTGACTCCGCAAAGCGCTGATCGTGTATCTCAAATGAAATCAGAAATACATCAAAGAGGTTTTTTAAGTATTCGTCATTTATTAAAAGAAGTTGGCTACACTGACAGTGATTTATTTTACGATGAGTATGGAAAACCACATTTAAAAGACGGAACTCAAATTTCCATTACACACTCCTTTATATTTTCGGCATTAATTGTTTCTAAGGAGAATAAAGTTGGAATTGATATTGAAAAAAGACGAGATAAAATTGTGAAAATTGCGCATAAATTCACTCCAATTGAAGAATACAAATCGATTGCTAATCATGATGCTCTAGTTAGTAAATTGACTATCGTTTGGGGCGCAAAAGAAAGTTTGTATAAAATCTACGGAAAGAAAAAATTACTTTTCTTAAATCACATGTATATAGAAGATTTCTCTTTTGATACGAGTTCGACTACGGGAAAAATATTATATGAAGGTGTTACTTCTGAATATGATATTCATTTTGAAGAAATAGAAGATTTTACTTGTGTTTATGCTTTTTAATTTCGAAGAAGGAAAAGAGGCTAAAGAAAAGAGAAAGAATTATAACTAAACGGATTTTGGTATAAGTTTTGATTTTGTTCTGCTCATAACTTAAAAACTAAATTACTATGAAATTACAATACCTAATATTTATTAGTCTAACAATTTTATTCTTCAATTGTAAAACAGACAAATTAGAACCATTTGTTTCAAAAAACCATTTAGAGAGTTTTCAAACTGAAAAACCACAGTTTTTCGATTTAGATACTTTAGAGTACAAAACGATTATAGGGAAACATGGTACAAAAATTATGTATTATCGAGAACTTTTTGATACTATTTATAAGGATCCTATTCAATTAGAATTAATTGAATTATATGATTTTAAAGAAATTCTTTATCGAAACATACCTACAATAACAACGAAAGATGAGTTATTAGAAACATCAGGGGTCTTAAAAATTAAATTTACTTCTAACGGAAAAGAACTTGAAATTAGAGAAGGTAAAAAACTATTGGTTTACCCACCTGATGGCAAGCTTAAAAACAATGATATTTTCTTATCGGAAAAAGATTCACTAGAGTCAATAAAATGGGAGATTACAAATCAAAATTTTGCATATTTTGAATTATACATAGGCGGCGGAATTAGTAAACAAATTATAATTCCTTCAGACTCCCTTGAAACTTTTACTAAACGAGAAAAAAAGCGGAGAGAGGAAATAGCGAGAAATGAAAAAATACGATATGAGTTAATTACTAAAAGTAATTCATTTATTCTGAAAAATATAAAAGACAGATGGATTAACATTGATAGATTAGTTAATCCCGAGAAACAAATTTCTTTTAGAATTAAAGAAAATATAAACTTTTCAGGTTTTAATATTTATGTCATTTACAAAAATCTAAATTCATTTATTAGTTATTCTGTATCAAATGATCTTTTATTCTTTCCAGAAGTCCCAATAATTGGAAAAGTTAAACTAATCGCCATTGGTGAAAATTTAGAAGGAACATTCTATGATGAAATAAGTTTAAATATGAAAAAAACTTCAAAACAAAATCTGAAAAAACTATTTGAATAATAGTCTTTATTTTTGCAGGAAATACTATTCAATGAAAATATCAGTAGAGTTAACGCTTACTCCGCTTCAAGATAATTTTGAAGAACCCATTATTAATTTCATCAAGAAACTTAGAGCTTCTGGTTTAACTATTCTTGAGAATCCTTTAAGTACTCAAGTGTATGGAGATTACGATAAAGTAATGCAACTATTAACTTCAGAAGTTAAAAAAGCTTTTGAAAACATCGATAATGGTTTATTGCAAATGAAAATTGTAAAAACTGATAGGAGCGATTATGAACCAAATTTTTGATTTTCTTTTTGGACAATATGCAGAATCTAGCGCATTAGATGTTACGCTAGAAATTATAGCCGTAATTTTTGGTTTTCTTTCTGTTTGGTATTCTAAGCAAAATAAAATTTGGGTTTTCCCAACTGGAATGATAAGCACTGCAATTTTCGTTTATCTTCTTTTGAAATGGGGATTGCTTGGTGACATGATGATTAACGGTTATTATTTCATCATGAGTGTTTATGGCTGGTATATTTGGACTCAGACTAAAAATGGACAAGTAGTACATCCAATTTCAAGAACTACTTCAAAAGAGAAGAAAATAAGCGTCGCCATTTTTATAGCTACCTTAATTTTTGTTTATTTTATTTATGTTTCTTTTGATAAATGGACAAGTTGGACAGCTTATGTAGATACCGTAACTACGGCTATTTTCTTTGTTGGAATGTGGTTAATGGCAAGAAGAAAAATTGAGAATTGGATTTACTGGATTATTGGTGATATTATTTCAGTTCCTTTATACTTTTATAAAGGGTTTACATTTACCAGTTTTCAATATTTAATATTTACCTTTATAGCAATAGCAGGATATTTAGCATGGAAGAAAAGCTTAGACAATCCGAAATTAACTTAGTAAAAGTAGTTTTATTTGGTCCAGAAAGCACTGGAAAAACTACACTTTCTCGACAACTTGCCAGACATTACAACACCGTTTGGGCACCTGAATATGCAAGAGAATATTTGCAAGACAAGTGGAATAACGAACGTAAAACTTGTGAAGAAAGTGATTTAATTCCGATTGCCGTTGGGCAAATACATTTAGAAAACTCTTTAGCAAAAAAGGCCGATAAGCTATTAATTTGCGACACAGACTTGCTAGAAACTAAAGTCTATTCAGAAGAATATTATGGAGGTTTGGTTGATCCGTTATTAGATGAATACGCTATTAAAAACACCTATGACATTTACTTTCTAACTTATATAGATACTCCTTGGGAAGAAGATGATTTAAGAGACAGACCTGAACAACGTGAAGAAATGTTTAATGCTTTTAAAAATACTTTAGAAAAGTATAATCGTCCATATGTACTATTAAAAGGAGATAAAGAAACACGATTAAAAAAAGCCACGGAAATTATTGACGATTTAATCTCAAAAAAAGAGAATTTATATTCTTACTCCGATTCTTTAATTGATTTAGATTTGCATTTTTTACATCAAAATATTGATCCAAATACATTAATGCACTAAGTCTTGGATAAAAGTATCATTCAAACCGAAATACAATTTAAAGCTACAAGAAGTTCTGGTCCGGGTGGTCAAAATGTAAACAAAGTTGCTTCAAAAGTTGAATTGTATTTTAATCTAGAAAATTCAGAGGGATTAAAAAATGAAGAAAAAGAACTCATCAGGAAAAAGCTTGAAAAACGAATTTCCAAAGATGGAATTCTGATACTTACTTCTCAAGAAAGTCGTTCACAACATAAAAACAAAGAAATTGTAACTCAACAGTTTTTTCAGCTATTAACTTCAAGTTTAGCGCGACCAAAAACGAGAAGAGCTACTAAACCTACCAGAAGTTCAATTGTAAAAAAAGCGGAAAATAAAAAAAGACAGGCTCAAAAAAAATCGTTACGTAAAAAACCTCGTTTAGATTAAGATTGCATTTTTTCTAAGTACTCTCCCATCTTTTTATGAACAATGTTTACTGCCTTTAGAGGACGAACCATAACCTTTATTTCTTGAAGCTTTCCGTCTTTATTAAACTTAATCATATCTACTCCATTAACAATAATCCCATCAATTTCGGTTTCAAACTCTAAAAAGGCATTTGTATCATCACTTATTTCTCGAATATATTTAAAATTATCATTCGCAATAATTTGTGAAGCAGCCATCAAATAAATAGAAACCATAAATTGCCCCTCTATTGGTTTAAATACTACAGGTGAATATAATTCGGCATCATCGGCAATAAAATCACTTAAACCATCTGTATTTCTTGTTTTTACGAAATTGCGCCATACATCTAAAGCTTTCATCATTTTGAGTTTGAAGTTTATAATAATAAAGCTACAAAAAAATAACAATGTTGTTTTTTATTCCAAATTTCCAATATAACTTTGCTCCGTTCTCATAAAGGGGTGCCAATTAAGGCTGAGATCATACCCATTGAACCTAGAACAGGTAATGCTGTTTAGGGAAATGAACGTTTGAAATTGAATTGAAATTAATTTTTCAAACGTAAAAGTGATAATATATTTCACAATAATTATTCAAACAACAAAAACGAATAATTACCTCTTTTTATTCACTTATTTTTAAAATGACGTTTTTAAACATTTGTAAAAGAGTGAAGATGCTAGTATCTCTTTTACTATTTTCAATTTCATTAACGGTTCAAGGCCAAACTAGTGTTATTTCAGGTAAAGTAGTTGATAGTAATTCAAATCCTTTAAATGGGGCAAGCGTAATTATTCGCGATATCAAAAAAGGATCTATCACTGACGCTGATGGTAACTTTACATTAAGAGTTCCGGAAGGTAAACATTTGGTAGAAGTATCTTTTGTTGGGTTTAGAACTATTAAAAAAGAAGTTGCTTCAGGAACGAAAGATATTGTAATCAAATTAATTTCGGAAGATGAAGTTTTAGATGAAGTTTTAGTTTCATCTATTCGTGTAAAAGCAGACGCTCCTGTAACTCACTCGAACTTATCTAAAAAAGAAATTGCTAAGCGTAATTTAGGACAAGACATTCCGGTGTTATTAAACTATTTACCTTCTGTGATATCTTCCTCTGACGCTGGAGCAGGTATTGGATATACGTACATGAGAGTTCGTGGTTCAGATGCCACAAGAATTAATGTTACTATTAACGGAATTCCTTATAACGACCCTGAAAGTCAAGGAACATTTTGGGTGAACTTAGGAGATTTTGCTTCATCCACTCAAAGTTTACAATTACAACGTGGGGTTGGAACTTCGACTAACGGATCTGGAGCTTTTGGTGCTAGTTTAAACATTTTAACTGATGCTATTTCTGAGGAAGCTGGTGGAGAAATTTCAAACGCTTTTGGATCTTTCGGAACTCGTAAGCACACTGTTAAATTCACTACAGGAAGAGTAAACGATCATTTCGAATTTTCTGGTCGTTTATCTAATATTTACTCTGATGGATATGTAGATCGTGCTTTTACTGATTTAAAATCATACTTTTTACAAGGAAGTTATTCTGATGACAACACTTTAATTAAAGCAGTTGTTTTTGGAGGATCAGAGCAAACTTACCAAGCTTGGTTTGGTTTAACTGCTCAAGAATTAGCAGAAAATCGTCGTCAAAATCCATACACATACGAGAATGAAACAGATAACTACTGGCAAGATCATTATCAATTACACTGGAATGAAAAGTTCAGTGACAAATTATCTACAAATATTGGTTTAAACTACACGCGTGGAAAAGGATACTTTGAGCAATATAAACCAGGTGAGTCTGCTGCTGACTTTAACAACTTAATTGTTGATGGTAGTGATGTCATTGTTCGTCGTTGGTTAGATAATCATTTCTATGTTTTTAATGCTTCTGCAACATATACTATTGATGGATTAGAAATAATAGCTGGTGGGTCTTATAGTAATTATACAAATGATCATTATGGTGAAGTAATTTGGGGAAGTGACTTAGCTCCGAATGTAAATATTAGAGATCGTTACTATTTTAGTGATGCTAAGAAGCATGATTTAAGTTCCTTCATTAAAACTAATATTAGACTTAATGACAAGTTAAATGCTTATGTTGATTTACAAGGAAGGTTTGTAAACTATAGAACTGGAGGATTAAACTCTGATAGAGTTCCTTTAGATATTGATAAAGATTTTAATTTCTTCAATCCAAAAGCTGGATTAACATATCAATTAAATGAAACTAACAGTTTCTATTTATCGTATGCAAGAGCAAATAGAGAGCCGAACAGAAACGACTTTGAAGGTGGAAATACACAACATGAAACGTTAGATGATTTTGAGTTAGGATGGCGTTTAGCTACTGATAATGTAAAAATAAACACGAACTTGTTTTACATGGATTACACGAACCAGTTAGTATTATCTGGAGCTATTAATAATGTTGGAGAGCCATTAAGAGAAACTAGTGGAAGTAGTTTCCGTTTTGGATTAGAAGTTGATGCCGATATTACTTTAACTGAGCAGGTTTCTATTAAACCAAATTTAGGATTAAGTACAAATCAGAATAGAGATTTTAATGCTCCAATTGATGGAGTTATCGAAAACTTAGGAAATACAAATATTTCCTTTTCTCCAAACGTTATTATTGGAAACTCTTTAGTTTATAAACCTACAAATAACTTTCAAATTGCATTTTTATCGAAATATGTTGGAGAGCAATTCATGGGGAATTTAGGAGGACGTATTTCTAATAATGAAAAACTAGAGGGATATTTTACAAGTGATTTGAATATCGTTTACGAATTAAAAACGAATAAAATATTTGATTCAATTGTATTTACTGGTTTGGTAAACAACATTTTCAATAAAGAATATGTAGACAGAGGATACTATTTCTTCTACGACGATACATGGTCAAATCCTGGCGTAACCACTACTATTGATGGCGCAGGATATTATCCGCAAGCAACGATTAACTTCTTAGCGGGAGTTACATTCAAGTTCTAATTATAGAATGTTTTTAACCAAAAAGGCCGAGTAAAAACTCGGCCTTTTTTATTATTAAAACAATGAAGTTAAAATTGTAAAAATTATAAATATTGGATATCCATAAACTGATATATAGTATTTATAATCCTTTTCCTCTTTATTGTTTACACTTAAAACTGTGAATACAATACCCACTGCAAACAATAAACTTGTTAAAAGTGCAAGTGGTAACTTCTTAAGATAAAACACATCTGGTTTATCTGCAAATGATTGATAAGCAGTTATTAAATAAGCTATTACCGTATTTAACAGTATCACGTAGATTAATAATCTAAACGACCAGTTTTTATAATTAGTTTGTTTCTTCAATGTTATGATTTTATTCGTCCAACTGCACAACTTACAAAAGACTTTGCCTTATGAAGCAAATTATTCTCATCTCCAACTTCTGGATACCCCAGTTTCGATAATTTGTCTTTTACTTTTTCTACTAAAGTATCTGGAGCGTGAAATAAAACTTTTGAATCCTCAACATTGACATTAATATTATCTACTCCTTTAATCTCTGACAATCCATTTTTTATTGTGTTAGCACAACCTCCACATTTTAGATTCTCTATATTAATTTCTCTTATCATTCTATTTTATTTTTCTTAATCCACTCCTTATATCCTCCTTTGACATTATATACATCAAATCCATTTTTAACCAAAACAGAAGCTGCTATTTTACTTCTGCCTCCAGAACGACAATAAACGTAAACTGGTTGCTTTTTATCTAAAACTTCGATAACTCTAGATTCAAAATTATTTGAAATTAAATTGACCTGAACAGCATCGAAAATAATTCCATTTTTAGCTTCAGAGGAAGTTCTAACATCTAATAATTGGATGTTTTTATCCTGTTGTAATATTACTTTTAAATCATCCACGGTTATATTTTTAACTCTTGAATCACTTTTGACACAAGATGTTATAACCGTAATTAACAATAGACTTAAAAGTAGCTTCTTCATAATTTCTTATGCTATTTTAAGAAGATAAACAAACCGGATTAGTTCTTTCAATATTAGTTTCACGAATCGCTGCAAACCCTCCAGCTACATCAATAACATTGTGAAATCCTTTAGCTTTAAGAATAGATGCTGCAATAACAGATCTATACCCTCCTGCACAATGAATAAAGAATTTTTTATCTTGAGGGAATACACTAATATAATCATTTAAATAATCAAGTGGTGTATTTTTCACACCTTTTATGTGCTCATTATCATATTCTCCAGGCTTTCTTACATCAAAAACAATAGCGCCATTTTGTATATTCTCTTCTAATTTTTTCGCCGAAATTGATGTTAATGTATCTATGGTTTCATTGGCTTTTTGCCAAGCTTGAAAACCTCCTTCTAAATAACCAATTACATTATCAAAACCAACTCTAGCTAATCTCGTGATCGTTTCTTCTTCTCTACCTTCTGGAGTAATTAAAATAATTGGTTGATGAATATCTTTTATTAACGCACCTACCCAAGGAGCGAAAGTTCCATTTAATCCAATAAACATAGAATTTGGCACAAAACCTTTTATAAAATCAGATTGATGACGGACATCTAATATTAATGCTTCGTACTTATCTTTCTTTTCAATAAACTGCTCAACTGTTAAAGATTTCGTCCCTTTTTCAAGAATAGTATCTATTGATTCATATCCTTCCTTATTTAATTTTACATTTAAAGGAAAATAGTCAGGTGGAGGCAATAAACCATCTGTTACTTCTTTTACAAACTCATCTCGACTCATGTTTGCTCGTAAAGCATAATTTGTCTTCTTTTGATTTCCTATGGTACTAACGGTTTCATTACTTAAATGTTTACCACATGCAGAACCAGCTCCGTGTGCTGGATATACGATAACATCGTCGTTTAAAACCATAATTTTATTTCGAAGACTATCATATAAATAGCCTGCAAGATCTTCCATTGTTAGATTTCCTTTTTGAGCTAAATCAGGTCTTCCGACATCACCAATAAACAATGTATCTCCACTAAAAATAGCATAATCTTTTCCTGATTCATCTTTCAATAAGTACACCGTACTTTCCATTGTATGACCTGGAGTGTGCAATGCCACAATTTCAAGATCTCCAACAAAAAATGATTCGTTATCTTTTGCTATGTAAGCATCAAAATTTGTTGAAGCCGTTGGACCGTATACTATTTTCGCACCTGTTTTTTCCGCTAAAGTAATATGACCACTAACGAAATCAGCATGAAAATGTGTTTCAAAAATGTATTTAATTTTAGCATCGTCTTTAATAGCTTTATCTATATACGGCTGCACTTCTCTTAATGGATCAATAATAGCCGCTTCACCTTTACTTTCAATATAGTAAGCTCCTTGTGATAAACATTTCGTATAAATTTGCTCTATCTTCATTTTCTTTATTTTTTATCTATACGCTTGATGTATGTATTGTGCGTATTTTTTCTGATTTTGATTATCTCCTGTTTTATAAAATAGTACAGCCCAATTAGCACGCATAAAAAAGTGATCGATACTAATTAAATCTAACATTCCTGCCTTAAATAAAGCATCTCTTACTGGGCCTTTAATTCCTGCGAAATAAAATAATATTCCTTTTCTCTGATAAAATATAATTTGCTGTTTCAGCATTTCAACTCCAGTACTATCCACTCTATTAATACTTTCTCCGTCCAAAACAATTAACTTTAACTGCTCTCCTTTTTGATTGACCATTGTCTCCAATTCTTCTCTAAAATAATTAGAGTTGGCATAAAACAATTGCGCATCAAAACGAAATACTAAAACATCATCTTCTATAATAACTTCTTTAAAGCGATTTTTATTTCGATAAAAGTCGGAATCTGGAACTTTACCCAATTCAACAACATTCGGTCGTGATGTTCTAAAGATTAACACAACTAAAGACACACCTACTCCAATTAAAATACCTAACTCTACTCCAAGAAATAAAGTAGCACAAAATGTAACTAACAACAACCAAAAATCTAAATTATTAGCTCTCCAAAGAAACCTAGCCTCTTTTATATTCACCAATCTAAAAACAGCTACTATAATTATTGCTGCTAGAACTGATTTAGGTAAAAAATAAAACACAGGTGTTAAATATAATAGAGTAAGTACAACTAGTGCCGCCGATACAAAAGCAGCTACTCCAGTTTTAGCCCCAGCATCAAAATTAATTGCTGATCTGGAGAAACTAGAAGTCGATGGATATGCTTTAAAAAAGGATCCAAAAATATTACTTAAACCCAAAGCAATTAGCTCCTGATTTGAATCTACTTTGTACTCATCTTGTTGAGACTCTAAATATTTACCAATCGATATAGTTTCTAAATAACCAACCATAACTAATGTAAATGCCATTGGTAATAACTCTCTTATCAATCCAAAGTTAAATTCAGGAATGACGAAACCAGGCAAACCAGAAGGAATCTCTTCAACTATTGCTACCTCCGAGAAAAAATCTCTAAACAAAAACATTGTTAGTATTCCTAAAACAACAACAATTAGAGAATTTGGTATTTTTTTATTAATCTTTCTAAGCGCAATAATTATAATGCTTGTTGTCAATCCAATAATCGTTGTTTTTGTATCAAACTCTAATATTCTAGATAACATGTCATCTAAAAGAATGTGTACTTGATCACTCTGTAAAAAATCAACCCCAAAAAAATTCTTAAATTGATTCAAACCAATTGTTATAGCCAAAGCTGAAGTGAATCCTGTAATTACCGGTTTCGATAAAAAATTGACAATAAAGCCTAATCGAAAAACCCCCATTAAAAACTGAATACTTCCGACTAAAAAAGCTAGAAAAATAGCTATTGCTATATAACTTTCTGATCCGATAAGCGCAATTGTTGATATACTTGAAGCAACAATTAATGAATCTGTTGCTACTGGACCTATGGCTACATGTCGAGATGATCCAAAAATAGCATAAACAACTTGTGGAATTAGAGCTGAGTACAAGCCATATATAGGAGGCAAACCAGCAATCAACGCATATGCAATACCCTGAGGAATTAAAACTGTTGCTACAGTTATTCCCGCAATAATATCACTGCTTAGTTGGTCCTTTTTATAATTTGGTAACCATTCAAATATAGGTATGATTTTGTTTAACTTCACCTAAAACAATTCTCCTTGACTACTTCCTTTTATTTTACCTAAATGTTTATAAGCTAAATCTGTAACTTCTCTTCCTCTTGGAGTTCGCATAATAAATCCTTCTTGAATTAAAAAAGGTTCATAAACTTCTTCAATGGTTTCTGCATTCTCTCCAACAGCTGTAGCTAAAGTTGTAATACCAACAGGTCCTCCTTTAAACTTGTCTATAATCGTAACCAGAATTTTATTATCCATCTCATCTAACCCGTGGGCATCAACATTAAGTGCTTTTAAAGCATATTGTGCTATTCCCAATGTGATATTACCATCACCTTTAATTTGAGCAAAATCACGAACTCTTCTAAGTAATGCGTTCGCTATTCGAGGGGTTCCCCTACTTCTTCCAGCTATTTCAATAGCTGCTTCCATTGAAATAGGAACTCCTAAAATCATTGCACTTCGTTGAATTATAGTAGTTAATAATTCTGTAGAATAATAGTGTAAGCGACTACTAATTCCGAAACGCGCTCTCATAGGAGCTGTAAGTAAACCTGATCTTGTAGTAGCACCAACAAGTGTAAACGGTTCAAGGTTAATCTGAACAGTTCTAGCGTTTGGGCCAGATTCTATCATTATATCAATTTTGTAGTCTTCCATGGCAGAATATAAATACTCCTCCACAACTGGACTTAAACGATGAATCTCATCAATGAACAAAACATCTCTCTCTTCCAGATTTGTAAGTAAGCCTGCTAAATCTCCAGGTTTATCTAAAACCGGACCAGAAGTAACTTTAATTCCAACTCCTAACTCATTAGCCAAAATATTAGCCAAAGTAGTTTTTCCTAAACCAGGTGGCCCATGAAACAATGCATGATCAAGAGCTTCATCGCGTTGATTTGCCGCTTCAACAAATATCTTCAAGTTCTCAATTGCCTGTTCCTGTCCGGTAAAATCATCAAAGGACAGTGGACGTAGCTTTTTTTCTACATCCATTTCCTCATTCGAATAATTTGTATTTTCAGGATTCAAATGCTCATTCATATATGCAAATATACTTTAAAACGGATTGTAAGTCTGTAATAAATGTTACTTTAAAAATATCCATTAAAATTAATTCATCCTTATTAATTAAGCTCAATCAGTTATATTTGCTCAATAAATTCCTCATAATAAAATGAACTCTATAATTAAAAGATTATTGTTATTAGCAAATCTTTGTCTACTTTCTACAATTTACGGACAAAATAAGATTTCTAATCAATCACAAAAGGCTGTTTGGAAGGGAACTCTAAATTACAAATTTGTTCCTAGTATTAACCAACAGATAAAAAACAAAACTTTCATCCCTGCGTCTATAAATAAAGATAATTTTTATGGAAAGGATAAGCGAACAAAAGGGAATAATGTAGTTCCCGGAAAAGGTTTACCTAAAGGCCTAGATCCATTATTAAGCACTCAAAAAAGCTCTATTGGCAAGCGAATTAAATCTACTAGTTTAACTTTCGAAACTACAAATAGTGCTGCTACACCTTCAGATCCAACCGGAGCTGTTGGACGAGATTATTATATAGCCTCTTGGAATACTGCCTTTCGTATCTTTAATAAAGATGGTACTCCGGCTACACCTGCAGCCAGTTTAACTACTTTATTTCCAGGAACACCAAATGGAGATCCAATTGTGCTGTATGATGCACAAGCAGACCGCTATATTGTAACTGAGTTTGAAAACAATCCTAACGGATTTCACGTTGCTATCTCTCAAACTAACGATCCTGTGAATGGAGGTTGGCACGTTTATAGTGCGAATGGGTTTCAAACGGGTACATTTCCTGATTATACTAAATTCTCGATTTGGTCGGACGGATATTATGTAACTGCAAATATTAGCGCATCTGACACAGATGGAAATACTAGAAATGGACAAGTTTGGGCTTTGGAAAGAGATAAAATGTTAGTAGGTGATATTTCAGCAAGCATTCAAGCTTTTTCTCTTACTGGTATAGAGACAAACGGTTTTTACAGTCCACAAGCGTTTAACGTGACTGACGGAAATTTACCTGCTAGAGGTAATGCTACTATTGTATATATGCAAGACGATGCATGGTCAAATGTCAATTCAGATCACTTAAAACTATGGACAATTAATGTCGATTGGAACAATTCTTTCAATTCAACTATCTCCGCTCCTACTCAAATTACTACCGCGCCTTTTACTGGTGTCTTTGATGGAGGTGGATTTGCAAACCTTCCACAACCAACAGGTCCAAATATTGACGCTATGCAAGCTACAATTATGAATCAAGCTCAATTCAGAAAATTTGCAACTCATAATTCGGTAGTATTTAATTTCGTTGTAAATACAGATGCTAATGGAAAATTAGCTGGAATAAGATGGTACGAATTAAGACAAACGGGCGATGGACAACCTTGGTCAATTTATCAAGAAGGAACTTATGTAGCTCCGGATGGAAGACATGCCTTTGGAGCAAGTATGGCTATGGATGGAGAAGGAAATATCGGAATGGGATACTCATCTGTCAGTGCTACTGAAAGTATTTCTTTGAGATATTCTGGGAGATTTAAAGACGATCCTTTAAATACAATGACAGCTTTAGAGGAATTAATCGTTCAAAGCAATACTGACAATACAAATACAAGATACGCTGATTATTCTCATTTAACAGTTGACCCTTCAAATGATGCTGATTTCTGGTTTGTAAGTGAGTATTTTAATAATGGTGCAAGAAGTAATATGGTTGGCGTATTTCAGTTAACTGACCCTCCAAATAATGATGTTGGCGTTGTTAGTATTGATAACCCAATTAATGGTGTTTTATCAAATTCTGAAGATATTACCGTAACTATAAAAAATTTCGGTAAAGATAATCAATCTAATTTCCCAGTAAGTTATACAATTGATGGTGGTACTGCAGTAACGGAAACCTATACTGGAACTTTGGGGCAAGGAGCAACTAATACATTTACTTTTTCTGTGAAAGCTAATCTTTCTACAACTAATCAAGTTTATACTATTGAAGCCTTTACAAATTTAACTAATGATGCTAATACATCTAATGATAACTTTTCTACGCAAGTTACTAATGCTTTCTCTATATGTACTCCTGAAGCACTGGGCTGTGGAGTTGACGGTATTAAAAGGTTTATTTTAGAGGATATTGATGCGGATGATGGTAATGATGGTTGTAATTCAACAGGAAGTGTTGTTGGTTATGTAGATAGAAGAGATTTATCAACTGATTTAGATAGATCGTTTTCTTCACCTTATATCTTGAGAGCTCAGCATAATTGGACTGATAACCCAACAGGTGAAAGTTTATCAGTTTGGATAGATTTTAATGATAACGGAGAATTTGAAAACACTGAGCAATTAGTCGTTGGCGAATCATTTTCAGTTGCTAATTCTCTTCAAAACTTTGATTTAAATATTCCACTAACTGCGCCTTTAGGCTCACATGTTCTAAGAGTTAAAGCAATAGATACAACTGCTAGTGGTGATATAAATAATCCATGCTCTGATTATGGTTTTGGAGAAGTTCATGATTATACAGTTAATATCGTAGATACTACATTAAGCACTAACGATATTATTTTGGAAAATTCAGAGATTAAGGTGCTTACGCTTCCTAATAAATTATTTGAAATTGAATTAACAACGAAGTATCAAGATATTTTAAGTTTCAGAGTTTACGATATTCTAGGTAAACAAATTATATATAATAATATTTCAAAAGAAGGTAATAAGTATAAATATTCGTTAGATATGTCTTATACGAACCCAGGAGTATATTTTGTTCGTATGGGAACAAAAAGAGCTTTTAAAACAGTAAAGTTAGTAGTTAAATAATGACTTATCTTTATAACTAACGTATATTCATAAAAAAAGAGATGTTTTTATTCATCTCTTTTTTTTATATCTATAACTTTTACTGGCCTAGCTTGTTCACACCTATTCATCATTCTTGTAGAACTAAACTTAAACCATATCTTCTGTTCATTTTGATAGTTATCAGGATTAATTTCAAGTGGATCTAAGAGCTCTTTTGAACCTTCAAGTTTAACTATTAAAGCACACCCAGAATTATTGCTATTATTGGTTATTATTGCTTTTACATAACCACTACTAGTAAAATACTCTGGAGTTTCATTTGTTTGTTTGCTGTCTGTAACCTTTTTACTTGAATTACAGCTAAAAAAACAAATGCTTAATGATAATGCCAGGGTAAGGTGTTTAAGTTGATTCATATATCTAAAATTAATCTAAACGGAATATAGGCAAAAAAAAACCTTTCATTTCGATGAAAGGTTTTTTATTTTATATAAACATTTTTAAGATGGTTCTTCTCCGTCTTTTAATGGTGTAGTTTGTAAAACAAAATCTTGTCCATGAATATAATTCCCATTATCATCTGTTTTACTATAGTCGTATGCCCAACGGTGAACTTCAGGAATTTTCCCTGGCCAGTTTCCGTGAATATGCTCAACTGGAGTTGTCCACTCTAATGTATTAGAATTCCATGGGTTTTGACTAGCTTTTGGTCCTCTATACATAGAGATAAAGAAGTTTGCTAAGAAAATTAACTGAGCCAATCCTCCAATAATCGCCATTACCGTCATGAATACATTAATGTCTGCTAAATCATCAAACATTGGGAAATACGTATTTGTATAGTAACGACGTGGTAAACCAGCTAATCCAATGAAGTGCATTGGGAAAAATACTCCGTATGCAGAAATAATAGTTAACCAGAAGTGCCAGTATCCCATTACCTTATTCATCATTCTTCCATACATTTTTGGATACCAGTGATAAATACCAGCAAACATACCAAACAATGCAGATACTCCCATTACTAAGTGGAAGTGAGCCACTACGAAATACGTATCGTGAATATTAATATCTAATGCAGAATCTCCTAATACTAATCCTGTTAAACCACCAGTTACGAATGTAGATACTAATCCGATAGAGAATAACATTGCAGGATTTAATTGTAAATTACCTTTCCATAATGTAGTAACATAGTTAAATGCTTTTACAGCTGATGGAATTGCAATTAAAACCGTAGTGAATGTAAATACAGATCCTAAGAATGGATTCATTCCTGAAACGAACATATGGTGACCCCATACAATTGTTGATAAGAATGCAATACCTAAAATAGAACCAATCATTGCGCGGTAACCGAAGATAGGCTTTCTTGAATTTGTTGATATTACTTCCGAAGAAATACCTAATGCAGGTAATAAAATAATATATACCTCAGGGTGACCTAAGAACCAGAATAAGTGTTCAAATAATACTGGTGATCCACCTTGATAATGTAATACCTCTCCAGAGATAAATATATCTGATAAATAGAACGACGTTCCAAAACTTCTATCGAAAATTAATAATAATGCTGCCGATAATAATACAGGGAAAGATATAACCCCAATAATAGCAGTTACAAAAAATGCCCACATTGTTAAAGGTAATCTTGTCATCTTCATACCTTTCGTACGCAGGTTTAAAACAGTAACAATATAATTTAATGATCCTATTAACGAAGACGCAATGAAAATTGCCATTGACACTAACCATAAAGTCATTCCCATACCTGAACCTGGAATTGCCTGTGGTAATGCTGATAATGGAGGGTAAATAGTCCATCCTGCAGAAGCTGGTCCTGCTTCAACAAATAATGAAACAACCATTACTACTGAAGACAAAAAGAATAACCAATATGAAATCATGTTTAAGAAACCTGACGCCATATCTCTTGCTCCAATTTGTAATGGAATTAATAAGTTAGAAAATGTACCACTTAAACCTGCAGTAAGTACAAAGAATACCATAATAGTACCGTGAATAGTAACTAATGCTAGGTACGTGTCTGGATTCATGATTCCATCAGTTTGCTGATGACTACCTAAAAAAGCTTCTATAATAGAAAATGATTTCTCAGGCCAAGCAATCTGCAAACGGAATAACATTGACATGAATACACCAATAATTCCCATGAACATTCCTGTAATCAAAAACTGCTTAGAAATCATTTTATGGTCAGTACTAAAAATGTACTTAGTTACAAATGTTTCTTTATGATGGTGATGTTCTGCTGACATAATTTAATTTATATATCTTATTAAAATTATTTAAAAATCTTACTTAATTACTTGAGCCAAAGTTTTTTGCTCTCCTAACCACTTTTTGTAGTCTTCTTCTTCTACAACAGTAATTTTCATTTGCATATTGTAGTGAGATGCTCCACAAATCTTATTACATAATAATAAGTAATCAAACACATAAGGGTCTTCACCTTTAGCTTGACGAATTTTATTTATTCCCTTTGCTTTAGCAATTACCTCAGGATTCTGACGCATTTCTTCAGTCGTAAACTTAGGTGTAAAAGAAAATTGAGTTACCATACCTGGAACACAGTTCATTTGAGCCCTGAAGTGAGGCATGTAAGCCGAGTGCAATACATCCTGAGAACGGAACTTAAACAACACTTTCTTTCCTTTTGGTAAATATAATTCAGTTACCTGCTTATCATCTTGAGACTTAGGATCTGACATATCAACACCCATTGTATTTTGTTTATTGATATTAATGAAGTTAACATTTCCTAAACCTAATTCATTATCAGCACCTGCATAACGAGCGTCCCATCTAAATTGCTGAGAATAAACCTCAATTACAATTGGGTTTTCGTCATCTCCAACATACATAATATTGTTCCACTGCCATAAACCGTATCCAATTAATAAAACGATTGTAATCGCAGGAATTACTGTCCATATTAATTCTAACTTATGACTGTCTGCAAAGAATAAAGCCTTCTTGTCTTTATTTCCTCTATACTTATAAGTAAAAAAGAAAATTAAAAACTGCATGATAAACTGAACAATACCAATCAAAACGAATGTAATATTGAAAAGAGTATCATCATGTTCTCCTTCAATAGAAGCACTTTCTGGTAACATGATAACATTCATTGCTAATAAGCAATAAATCATCATTGCATATAAGAAGACCATAAAACCTAAAGCAATTTTACCTTGCTTATTATTGTCATCATCTGTTGCAATTACGTTACGTAAATTCATTACGCGCGTTATCTGCCAAAAACTTACTCCTAGTGCTACTGCAATGAAAATATAAAATAGAGCTAGCATATCTATATACTTATTTTTTTATTCTTAATATTAATGATGAGCGTTGTTATCCTCTCCTCTGTGTTCAATGATATAATAATGGTGCGTTTCACTTTCATGTAAGAAAGGATTTCCTTTTGCCACAGGATCTGCTTTTGAAAAAGCAGTAAAAGTAGCGAAAATGAATAATCCTAAGAAAAACAAGAAAGCACTGATTTCACCGATTCCGAATCCCCATTGACCTCCAACAGTTCCAGGCATAATCATAACGAATAAATCTACATAGTGACCTACTAATATGAATAATCCACCAATTACTAAAATCCAAGGCACAGTTTTGAAATCACTGTTAATTAATAATAGGATTGGGAAAATGAAGTTTAAAGCTAACATTCCAATAAATGGAACGATGTATTCTTTAAAACGTAATGCATAATAAACCGTTTCTTCTGGCATATCTGCATACCAAATTAACATGAATTGTGCGAACCATAAATATGTCCAGAATACAGAAAATCCAAACATAAATTTAGCTAAATCATGAATATGGCTATCATTCACCATTGGTAAATGTCCTTTTGCTCTTAAGTATAATGTTACTAAACAAATTACTGTTAATGCAGAAACTAAGAAAGTAGCTAAAACATACCATCCGAATAATGTAGAGAACCAGTGAGGGTCGATTCCCATAATCCAGTCCCAAGACATCATACTTTCAGTAATCATAAATACAACTACGAAACCTACTGATAAGTTGTAAAGATTCTTGTGTAATTTTAAATCACCATTATCTTGTTCGATAGACTTCTTTCTAATGATAAAACGGAATCCATTCCAAACTAATAAGTAAAAAATACTTCTCATTACCCAACCTGGAACATTCATAAACCATTTTTTTCCATCAACGATTGGATCATAGTTTTCGTGACCTAAAGTAAATGTACCCTCTGCCATCCAAGGAAATAAATGATTATAGTGCATTACAGTTAGTATAATAAATAATAACATCGCTACACTCACATAATGTATGTTAGCAGTAATAGCTTCCATTACTCTAAATAACGCAATTGACCATCCAGCCTGCGCAACTCTTTGAGCTGCATAAAATGCAAAAACTAATAATGTAATTCCTAAGAAAAATAATAACGATACATATACGGCAGACCATGGTCTGTTTTGCATTTGGTGAAATGCATGCTCTGCATGATGATCACCGTGGTGTCCAGCATCAGCTCCATGATGCCCTTCTCCATGAGTAGGATTTGCATGAGCTTTTTCAGTAACATGACCATTTAAACTATCTGTTAAACGAGTATCTTCCGCGTAATCTGGAGATTCATGTTTATCATCATGATGTGCAACATTAGTTGAATCTTTGTGATTATCATCTTTTGCAACACTATCAGTCTTAACTGTTGTATCATGGTGTAATGAGTCTTTAGATGCTTCAGTAGAATGAGTATCTTCTTTATGCTCTTCTGAAGAAACATGAGCTTTATTAGACTCATCTTTGTGCTCATTAGCATGATTGTCTTCCTTTTTATGACCAGCATCTGCATGATGAGTATCACCTCCATGAGATGCTCCATGTCCACCATGATGAGACGCTTCCTGAGCTGCTAAAATCTCTTTTGCTTCTTCTAATGAACTAGGAGTGTTCATGAAACTAATTACAGTTCCTAACAAACCTACAGCCATTAAAACAATAGCAACCATTTTTAATTTTCCTGAAAACTGGTACATATCTTAACTATCTATTATAGACTTATTTTTTTAATTCGCTTCTTAATTTCTCTACATACTGAACAACTTGCCAACGCTCTTTGTACGTAAGTTGACCTGAGTGCGACCCCATCATATTCTTACCATACATTAAAACGTGGTAAATGCTTCCTTCAGTGATGTCTCTGTCTTTGTAATTAGGAATACCTAAAAACTTCTCTCTCTCCATTAAAATTCCGTTACCATCACCTTTTTTACCATGACAAACAGCACAGTAAATTCCATACATTTTCTTACCATTTTCTAAATTTTCTTCAGTTTTAGATAATGGATTTTTTAATTCAGCCTTGGCTTTTTCATATCCTGCATTTGTATCAGGAATATCATAAGCTACTATTCCATTTCTACTAACAGTTCCTGCAACAGGTAATCTATTTACAGGGACTTCTCCTGCCGAAGAAACTCCGTTAGCATCATATGGTACAGACACATACATGTCCGGCATATATTGTACTTGTGGTTTACGTTTATTATTACATGAAGCAAATACTGTAACAATAACTAAAGCAATAACTATTTTTATACTCTTCATATCTGTCTATTAGTGCTTATCTACTACTTTAATTTCTACTGCTCCTGTTGACTCTAATAAAGATGTTAAAGCTTCTTCATTATCATGAACTGGAATCTCCATTAAAAAATGATCATCAGTAGTTCTTGGATCTGGATTTTCTGCTTCTTTGAATGGCCATATTCTACTTCTCATGTAGAATGTAATTACCATTAAGTGAGCTGCAAAAAATACTGTTAATTCAAATAAAATTGGAACGAAAGCAGGCATATTTTCATACCATGTAAAACTAGGCTTTCCTCCGATATCTTGTGGCCAATCTGCAATCATTGTATACCATGTTAGCCAAATTGCAATTGACGTACCTGTAATTCCGTATAAGAATGCAGTAATTGCTAAACGAGTTGGAGCTAAACCTAAAGCTTTATCTAACCCGTGAACTGGGAAAGGAGTATATACTTCTTCAATATGATGATGTTCTCCTCTTACTTTCTTAACGGCATCCATTAAGATATCATCATCATTGTATAATGCGTGAATTACTTTATTAGTGCTCATTGTTCTCGTCTCTTTGTTTTTTATAATTCTCTCCTGAAGATTTTAAAATCGTCTTAATCTCTGCTGTTGGAATCACTGGGAATGTTCTAGCGTATAATAAGAATAATACGAAGAAGAAACCAATAGTTCCGATGAAGATACCTACATCAACAAATGTTGGCTCAAATCTCCACCAAGTAGAAGGTAATTGACCCTTACTTAATACGATTGCGATGATATCAAAACGCTCAAACCACATTCCGATGTTAATTGCAATAGAAACTAAGAAAGAAACAACGAAACTCCTTCTAAACTTCTTAATCCATAAGATTTGAGGAATGATAATATTGAATATCATTAATGACCAGAAAGCCCATCCATAAGCACCTGCCTCAGCACCAAATGATAAATACGTATAGTTTTCATAAGGAGAACCCGTATACCATGCGATGAAGAATTCAGTAGCATATGCAACAGCTACAATACCTCCTGTTAAAATAATTACGATATTCATATACTCGATGTGTAAACGAGTGATATAAGCTTCCATGTTAGTTACCTTACGCATGATACCTAATAAGGTTTGTACCATTGCGAATCCTGAGAAGATTGCTCCAGCAACGAAGTAAGGTGGGAAAATTGTCGAGTGCCATCCTGGGTTTACAGAAGTAGCGAAGTCAAACGATACAATTGTGTGAACTGAAAGTACTAATGGAGTTGCTAAACCAGCTAATACTAAAGAAACTTCTTCAAAACGTTGCCAATCTTTTGCTCTACCTGACCATCCGAAAGATAATAAAGCATATATCTTCTTTTGGAAAGGCTTCACAGCTCTATCACGAATTGTAGCAAAATCAGGCAATAAACCAGTCCACCAGAACACTAATGATACCGATAAATACGTAGAAATTGCGAATACATCCCATAATAATGGCGAGTTAAAGTTAACCCATAATGATCCGAATTGGTTTGGAATTGGTAATACCCAGTATCCGTTCCATGGACGTCCCATGTGAATAATTGGGAATAATCCCGCTTGGAATACGGCAAAGATTGTCATTGCCTCCGCAGAACGGTTAATTGCCATTCTCCATTTTTGACGGAATAATAATAACACGGCTGAGATTAATGTACCTGCGTGACCGATACCTACCCACCAAACGAAGTTGGTAATATCCCAAGCCCATCCAATGTTTTTACTTAATCCCCAAACACCAATACCTGTTCCTACTGTGTAGAAGATACATCCAAATCCCCATAACATCGCTGCTAAAGAAATGTAGAATGCAACATACCAGTGTTTGTTAGCTTTTCCTTCTATTGGTCTTGCTATATCTTCTGTAATATCATGGTAACTCTTATCACCAAGTATTAAAGGTTCTCTATAAGACGATTCGTAATGACCCGACATAATCTATATTCTTATAATTTAATTAAGCTTCGTTTGTATTTCTTACTTTCACTTGATACACTACGTTTGGTTTTGTACCAATGTAATCTAACACGTGGAAAGCTCTTTTATCTTCTTTTAACTTGGCAACAGTATCTTTCTCGTTATTAACGTCTCCGAATACCATAGCTCCAGTCGAACATGCTTGTGAACATGCAGTTTGGAATTCATCCGCTTTAACTGCTCTACCTTCTTTCTTAGCTTTTAAGATAGTAGCTTGCGTCATTTGGATACACATAGAACATTTTTCCATTACTCCACGAGAACGAACAACTACGTCTGGGTTTAATACCATCTTACCGTATTCGTTATTCATGTTGAAATCGAATTCTTTGTTATCCGCATAGTTAAACCAGTTGAAACGACGTACACGATATGGACAGTTGTTTGCACAATAACGAGTACCTACACAACGGTTATAAGCCATTTGGTTTTGACCTTGACGACCGTGAGAAGTTGCAGCAACTGGACAAACTGTTTCACATGGCGCGTGATTACAGTGTTGACACATCATTGGTTGGAAAGTAACCTCTGGGTTTTCTGCAGGGTTCTCTAAAGCATCAAATAAGTCTCCTTTACTTAATTCTAATACTTTCTCAGTATATCTTCTTTCTAAATCTTTGTTAGGAATATTTGGATTCTGAGCCTTAAACTCATCCATAGTCATAGCTACACCTTCCGCATATTGCTTATCTTCTACTGTTGAAGAGTAGTAACGATCAATACGTAACCAGTGCATATCTCTACCTACACGTACTTCATCTTTACCTACAACTGGAACATTGTTTTCAGCATGACACGCTACAACACAAGCTCCACAACCAGTACAAGAAGTTAAGTCAATAGATAAGTTAAAATGGTGACCTAAACTTCTATCGTGATCATCCCATAAATCTACTTTCTTATCCGTAGCTTCAGTCTCTTGGTGATCATAAGATACCATGAAAGGTTGATTCCAAGTATGCTTCGGATTTAAAGATTTATCATTTACTTCTTTTAAAGTAGCTTCTCTTAAAATATCATGACGACCAGCTAATGTGCTCTGAACCTGAATACAAGCGAATTTATGTGTTCCGCTTACTTTCTCAACAGAAACATTATACTGAACGTTTTTGTTATCTACGTATAAAGGATATGCATTTACTCCTACTTGCATTTCCTTTTTAAGTCCTTGTGTCCTACCATAACCTAAAGCTAAACCTAAAGAACCTTTAGCTTGTCCAGGTTGAACAATTACAGGAACGATTACTTCCACTCCATTCACAGTAACTTTAGCATAATCACCATCGATTGCTCCGTTATCTTTAACTGGGTTTGTAAATCCTAACTCCTTAGCATCTGCCATAGACATTGTTAAGTAGTTATCCCATGAAGCACGAGTAATTGGATCTGGTAATTCTTGTAACCAAGGGTTATTTGCTTGCTTACCATCTCCTAATGCTGTAGAAGTATATAATGTTAACTCAAATTGAGTTGATTTTACTTTTGATAATTCGTTAGCTGCAGTATTTACACCTAACGCTCCTGAAATAGCATCTTCATTTGAAGACTCCTCAGAAGTTTCAGTTGATGCAGCTACAGGAGTTCCTGTAAAGAAACCATCGTGTAATGCTTGACTCCAAGAAGCACCGTTTAACACATTAGTACTCCAGAATTCTTTTAATGTATCGTAATAGTTTTTAGTTGTTCCTGACCACTTTAATAACACATCTTGAAACTGACGAGTATTAAATAATGGTGCAATCGTAGGTTGTACTAAACTATACTTTCCAGCAGTTGCCATTACATCTCCCCAGCTCTCTAAATTATGTGGAGCTGGTAACGTTATTTTAGCAGCATTTGCTGTTGCGTCGTCTTGAGTTGAAATAGCTACCGATAAATCTAAATTCTTAATAGACTCACCGAATCCAGCTAAAGAATATACCGGATTTACGTTGTACGTTACTAAACCTTTAGCTTTACCAGACTTAACATCCGCAATTAATTCAGCAACTTTAGCATCGCTTCCTTGACGTGTTAAGTTTACCGCTTTAGTATCAATAACTTCACTATTTAATGCTTTATTGATAGCTAAGGCCACCATTTGAGCATTCTTGTCATTAATTCCAGTTACTACAACACCTTTACTACCCGCTTTCTTTAAATCGTTAGCTAACTTAGTAACTTGAGCGTCAATTGGAGTACTCTCTGTAGTAATATTCTGACCAGTAATCGCATTAAACAACTTAATTAATGCATTTACTTGTAATGAAGGTTTTGCAACAATACGTTTATCAGCATTTGCTCCTGATAAAGACATGTTACTTTCAATCTGAACATGGTAAGACATTTTACCAGTTTCAGGTCTTCGTCCTTCTGCGTATGACTTTTCGTAACCACCTTGCCAATCTCCTAAGAAATCTGCACCGATAGAAGCAATTACTTCCGCCTTACTAAAATCGTAATTAGGTAATGCACGAGTTCCATACATCGCCTCAAAAGCATCTGCAGTTCCACTTTCAGAAACCGCATCGTATGTAACATGCTTTACATTTGGATATTTAACTAAGAAATCTGCAACTACTTTTTCAGTAGAAGGACTAGCTAGAGTTCCAGTCATTAAGTATACTAAAGCATTAGCGTTCTTAAGGCTTTCTAATTTAGCAATGATTTCTTTATCTGCGTCCGCCCAAGTAATTTGAGCATCTCCTTTTCTTGGTTCTTTTACACGTAAGTCGCTATCGTATAATGACAACACAGAAGCTTGCGTACGAGCATTAGTTACTCCACCCGCCTCTTTGTTTGGCATTACTTGAATTGGACGACCTTCTCTAGTTTTTACTAAAACATTTGCAAAATCAAATCCGTCTGCAATTGTAGTTGCATACCAATCTGCTATACCTACCACTATATCGTTAGGTTGAACTACATAAGGGATCGATTTTCTAACAGGTCCTTCACATGCTGCTAATGAAGCCGCCGCTGTTGAAAAACCTACATACTTTAAGAAATCTCTACGTGAAGTAGATGAACCTTCAAGAGTTTCTTTATCTCCTAAAAACTCGTCTGTAGGTATTTCCTGTACAAACTCTTGACTACGTAGCGTTTCAACAACAGAACTATCGTTTAGTTCTTCAACACTTTGCCAGTATTTTTTGTTTGAAGCCATTTATATAACGTGTTTTTCTACTTTCTTAATTATTAATAGTGGCACTTACCACATTCTTTACCACCTAACTGAGCAATTGTCACCTGCTCTACTCCATACTTCTTAGCTAAGTCTGCATGAATCTTAGCATAGTACTCGTTCCCTTTCAAGTCAACATTTGTTTCCTTGTGACAATCAATACACCAACCCATAGTTAATGGAGAATATTGATACAATTCTTCCATTTCTTCAACTGGACCATGACATTTTTGACATTTTACTCCAGCAACGGTTACGTGTTGAGAGTGATTGAAGTATGCGAAATCTGGTAAATTATGAATTCTAACCCATTCAATAGGTTTAGTATTTCCTGTGTACTCTAACTTATCTTTATCCCAACCTACGTGCTCGTAGATTTTTGCGATTTCTTTGTCTAATTCAGATTTCCCAACTACACGTCCACCTTCTTCTAAAACAACTTGAGTTCCCTCAGCTACTTCAGAGATGTTTTTGTGACAGTTCATACAAACGTTTAAAGATGGAATACCCGAATGTTTAGAATGCTTAGCTGCTGAGTGACAATATTGACACTCAATCTTATTATCTCCTGCGTGAATTTTGTGTGAAAATAAAATTGGTTGTACTGGTTGATAACCTTGGTCTACACCAACTTTAAACAATGTCCCGAATAAAACATACGCTGTAATTAATGCACCGAAGATTACGAATAGCACATGTAAAAAAGTGTTTTTCTTAATACCTTCCCATAACTCTGCAGTTTGACCTAATAACCCTGGAGTTTTAGGAGCACCTTTTAACTCACTAACTGTTTTTAATAAGTTCCCAATGATTAAGAAAGCAACTACGATTGCGGCAGCTAAAATCCAGATTAACCATTTTGGAGCATCTCCACCAGCAGTTGTTGACTGCGTTTGATTAGTGGGGTCAATAACTGGAGCTGGATCACCGACAGTGGTATAGTACAAAATATCATCGATATTCTGATCTGTAAATTGAGGGAAAGCTGTCATGTTTGATTGATCCCACTCTTCATACAAAGCAATTGCATCAGCATCACCTGAAGCTCTTAACTCAGCGTTATTACGAATCCACTTTTTAAGCCACTCGTTTTCTCTTCTTTCTTCCACTCCCCCTAATGCTGGACCAGTAAAAGGTTTATCTAACTTGTGGCAAGACGCGCAGTTAGCGTTGAATAATTTCCTACCTGCTTTTTGACGTTCTACATCAACATCTTGGGCATTTACCGAAAAACTTATTAGAAATACGAATAAAAAAGTAAGACTACTAAGAAGGATTCGACTAAGTTTACTGTGATGATTCACACTTTTCATACTGTAAAAATATAATTTTTGTATCTAATCTGTATGTTGTTTTTACAATTGGATATCTTTTAAACCATTTGTATAAACTCGGACAAAATTACTACTTCTCTATAAAATAGGAAATGTTAAGAGAATCCTAATTTGTAATTTATATTAATTCTAAATAACAAGTCTTAGCAATCTATTAACTCACAAGTCGTTACTTTTGTAGAAAACATAGAATATGAATAAAAGTTGTATAAATTTAGTTTTTTTGGCTTTGTTTTTTATGGGCGTTTCAAACGTAACTTCCCAGTCTAAATATACAGATAATCAAAGCATTAATTCTTTATTAAAAAAGAAAAGAAATTACAATAAGAAAAATAAAACAATCTATAAAATTCAGTTGTATAACGGAACAGAAAGAAGAGCTCGCAACATCAAACAAAATTTCATGATGAAGTTTCCTGGGGTTCCGAAATTAGAATATGAAGCTCCTGAATGGAAAGTACAAGTTGGAGGTTACACAACAAAACTTGAAGCTGATAGGGCTTTAAATAAAATCAAAGAAAAATTTTCAGGTGCTATTGTAATTCCTTATTCAAAATAGTTATTGATAGTATTCTTCAAATATTAATTAAACTCTTTCAAATTTTTTGAGAGAGTTTTTTTCGTTTAAAAACTAATCCTATATTTGATAATAAGGAGTTTTAACAATTTCTAAAAGATTCCTTATGACATACAAACGGATTACCTCTCTTGTTATTTATTTCTTTTTTGTAGTTGGTATTGAAGCTGTTTTAGGCGTTGTAATATCTGAGTACAAATCAGGAAATGTTTGTCCTAAACTATCAGGAATCCCTATATGTTATGTTATCCTTGGACTCTTTATTACTGCTTTAATATCCCACATAACGAACAAATGGAAATTCCTTTACTTCACATTACTAGGAATTATCTTTTTGATAACTCTGGTTGCTTCTGTACTTCATTTAACAGGGAATTTTATATGCCCTCAAACCGTTTTAAAAAGGATTCCAAAATGTTATTACGCTTTAGGTTTAGTTAGCGGATTATTGTTGCTAAAATTTCTTCAATTTAAGGAAATAAAAAAAGACCTTGTATAAACAAGGCCTTTTGTATTATTAACTAAAATATGTTTTTTATTTAAGTTTCTTTTTAACAGCAACTTCAATATAAACTTCAATCACGTCATTTTCTTTGATATCATTGTAGTTCTTGATTTGTAAACCACAATCGTATCCTTTTGTAACTTCTTTTACATCGTCTTTAAAACGCTTTAACGAAGCTAACTCACCATCGTGAACAACGATTCCATCTCTAATAATTCTAACATTTGCATCTCTAGTAATCTTACCACTCATTACCATACAACCTGCAATATTTCCAATCTTAGAAATCTTATAAACCTCTCTGATTTCAACATTACCAATAACCTCTTCTTTCATCTCAGGAGATAACATTCCCTCCATTGCATCCTTAAGGTCATTAATAGCGTCGTAAATAATAGAATATGTTCTGATATCTACTTCTTCTCTATCAGCGATACTTCTCGCATTAGACTGAGGACGCACATTAAATCCGATAATAATTGCATCTGAAGCAGACGCTAATAAAACATCAGATTCTGTAATCGCTCCAACTCCTTTATGAAGTATGTTTACTTGAATTTCTTCAGTAGACAATTTCTGGAAAGAATCGGTTAATGCTTCCACAGAACCATCCACGTCTCCTTTTAAGATTAAGTTTAACTCTTTAAAGTCTCCAAGAGCAATACGACGACCAATTTCGTCTAATGTTAATGTCTTTTGAGTTCTTACAGACTGCTCACGTTGTAACTGAGAACGTTTCGCAGCAATTTGCTTCGCTTCACGCTCATCATCAAATACATTGAATTTATCTCCAGCTTGAGGAGCTCCATCTAACCCTAATATTGAAACAGGAGTTGATGGACCAGCTTCTTTTACTTTCTTACCACGTTCATCGAACATAGCTCTTACTTTACCACTATGCTTACCTGCTAATAAGTAATCACCAATTCTTAACGTTCCTGCTTGAACTAAAATTGTAGATACATAACCTCTACCTTTATCTAATTGTGCCTCTACAACTGTTCCGACAGCATTCTTCTCTGGATTAGCTTTTAACTCTAATACTTCTGCTTCAAGTAAAACTTTCTCTAATAACTCATCAACACCTTGTCCTGTTTTAGCAGAAATCTCTTGAGATTGTATACTACCTCCCCAATCTTCTACTAAAAGATTCATTGCCGAAAGTTGCGTTTTAATATTGTCTGGATTAGCGTTAGGCTTATCTACTTTATTAATGGCAAATACAATTGGTACATCAGCAGCTTGAGCGTGCGATATTGCCTCTTTTGTTTGTGGCATTACATCGTCATCAGCAGCAATTACAATAATCACCAAATCCGTAACCTGAGCACCACGAGCACGCATTGCAGTAAAGGCCTCGTGACCTGGTGTATCTAAGAATGCGATTTTTTGACCTCCTTCTAAAGTAACACTATAGGCACCAATATGCTGTGTAATTCCACCACTTTCTCCGGCAATTACATTTGCCTTACGAACATAATCAAGTAAAGATGTTTTACCGTGATCAACGTGACCCATAACCGTAATAATCGGAGCACGAGGAGATAAATCTTCTGGCTTATCTTCAACCTCTTCAATCGACTCTTCCACTTCAGCACCTACAAACTCAACTTTATAATTAAATTCCTCTGCAACTATTTGAAGTGTTTCAGCATCTAAACGTTGGTTCATAGTTACCATCATTCCTAACATCATACATGCTGAAATGATATCTGTTACAGGTTTATCCATCATCGTCGCTACCTCACTTACCGTAACAAACTCTGTAACCTTTAATACATTTTCTTGAGCAGCTTGCATTTCTGCTTCTGCCTGCTGTCTATGCTGATCTCTCTTCTCTCTTCTATATTTAGCTCCTTTACCCTTACTAGATTTACCTTGAAGTTTTTCAAGTGTTTCTCTAACTTGTTTTTGGATTTCAGCTTCTGTTAATTCTTCTTTTTTAACCTCTGGTCTTCTACCTCTTCTATTACCCTGGTTTCCTCTTCTGTTTCCTTGATTTCTGTTTCCTTGAGATTGACCTCCTCTATTTCCTTGTTGACCTTGATTACCTGTTCCAGGTTTAGTTATTCTCTTACGCTTCTTCTTATCAGCTGCGTCATTGCCTCCTTTATTAGCATCTGGCTTCTTTTTCTTTGGCCTTTCAAATTGCTTTAAATCAATTTTTTGACCGGTCATTTTAGGACCATCAAGCTTTTGATACTTTGTTTTAATTTTTTCAGCATTCTCAGGAGTAACTTCCTTTTTAGGCTCTGCCTCTTTCTTAGCCTCTGGCTTATTTTGTTTAGGCTTAGGAGTAAGAACTACTTTCTTTTCTTCCTTATTAACAACCTTTGGCGCCACTTTAGGTTGTTCTTGCTTTTTAGGTTCTTGAACCTCTTTTTTAACCTCTGGTTTCTTCTCTTCTACCTTTGGTTTTTCAACCTCCTTCACGTCTTCCTTAGGTTCTTCTTTTACTTCAGGAGTTTTACCAGCATTAATATCTATTTTACCTACAGTTTTTAACTTAGGTTTTTCAGCCTTAGCCTTAAGAACTTCTTGCTTCTTAGCTTCTTCTTCAACACGTTTAGCCTCTTGTTCAGCCTCGATTCTTTTGCGTATTTCTTCTTTCTCCTTACGCTTTTCTTCGCTTACTTCTTTAGACGCTACACGCTTAGACTTATCCGTTTGGAAACCGTCTAACAACACTTGGTATTCAGTATCAGAAATCTTTGTAGTTGGACGCGCCTCGATTTCGTGACCATTCTTTGCCAAATGTTCCACCGCTCTATCTAAAGAGATATTTAATTCTCTTAAAACTCTGTTTAGTCTTAATTTTTTAGCTTCAGCCATAAATAGTTTAATCCTTTTTATTTCATAAGCAAGTATTCAATTTACTTACTCATATTTTCGGTTATAAAGGTACCGAAAAACCTTATGTTATTAATCTTCGAATTCTTCTCTCAAAATTCTTTGAACATCAATAATAGTTTCTTCTTCTAAATCGGTTCTTTTTACTAACTCAGACACGTCTTTATCTAAAACACTTTTAGCCGTATCTAAACCAATTTTTCTAAACTCTTCTATTACCCATGCTTCTATTTCATCAGAGAATTCTGTTAATTCTACATCCTCCTCTTCTATACCTTCACGCTGTACATCAATATCGTACCCGGTTAATTGACTCGCCAGACGAATATTCACACCAGACCTACCAATTGCTTTAGAAACTTCCTCTGGTTTTAAAAGTACATTTACTCTACCTTTTTTACCATCTTTTTCCTCATCAAACTTCTCGATAGTTACAGAAGTTACTTTAGCAGGGCTTAACGCTCTTGCAATATACAACTGTTCGTTCTTAGTATAATTAATTACGTCAATATTTTCGTTTCCTAATTCACGAACGATTCCGTGAATACGAGATCCTTTAACTCCAACACAAGCTCCTACTGGATCAATTCTATCGTCATAAGAATCAACAGCAATCTTTGCTTTATCTCCAGGAATTCTTGCTACTCCTTCAATAGTAATTAAACCATCAAAAACTTCAGGAATTTCTTGTTCAAATAATTTCACTAAGAATGCAGGTGCTGTTCTAGATAAAATTATAGAAGGCTTATTTCCTCTTAATTCTACCTTTTTAATAACACCTCTTACCGAATCACCTTTTCTAAAGAAATCAGAACGTATTTGTTCTGTTTTTGGCAATACTATTTCATTTCCTTCATCATCAAGTAAAATAACAGCGTTGTGACGAATATGATGAACTTCAGCGCTATAAATCTCACCTTCTAAATCTTTGAATTGCTTAAATACATTCGTACTATCGTGCTCATGTATTTTTGAAATTAAGTTTTGACGTAACGCTAAAATAGCTCTTCTTCCTAAATCAATTAACTTAACTTCTTCTGATACATCTTCTCCAATTTCAAAATCAGGCTCAATTTTTCTTGCTTCTGATAATTCGATTTCCTCATTGTCATCTTCTGACATTCCATCAGCAACAACAACACGATTCCTCCAAATCTCTAAATCTCCTTTATCTGGATTGATAATAATATCAAAATTATCATCTGACCCGTACTTTCTTTTTAATGCAGAACGAAATACTTCTTCCAAGATAGACATTAACATTACTCTATCTATACTCTTATTGTCTTTAAAATCTGAAAACGACTCAATTAATGCAATATTTTCCATTTCTGTTCTATTAAAATATAATCTTCACTTTTGCTTCTTTTATACTATCAAACGGTATTTCTTCTTGTTTTTCTACCGTATGTTTTCCCTTACCAACTGGTTTCGGCTCTCTTGATTTCCAAGTTAGCACTATATTCTCCTCATTAATTTCAATCAACTTACCTTCAAACTCGGCATCGTTTGTTTTTACTTTTAATATTCTATTCAAATTCTTATTATACTGACGTCTTACCTTTAGAGAATCCGATATGTCTGGAGTTGTAACCTCTAGAGAAAAATCCTCTTCTTCTCTATCTAAGTTATGTTCAATATTTCTACTAATCCTAACACATTCACTAAGCGGTACGCCTGAATCTCCGTCAACTACTACTTTAATCTTACTGTTTGCAAGAAACTGTAAATCAATAAGAAACAATGAAGGATTTTCATCCAATGCTTCTTGTAACAATCCTTTTACTTTATCTTGATTCATTTTAGGTATAAAAAGAGGGGACTTTCGTCCCCTGCATACATCTTATTTGAGAAATTCGGTGCAAATATAACAACAAATTATGTATTAAACAAGTCTAAATCGCTTAGGAAAATGATATTCAAGTCAATAAAAACAGGAAAACAACGCTATTTAAATATGATTTATCCCTTTTATCCATTTTATTAAAGTTGTATTTTTAGTTTTCAACCAAATTATATAACATGATTGTACTACTCGATAATGGACATGGTGGCCTCATAAACGGAGAATATCAGACCAATGGAAAAAGAAAAGACTGGGGTGATGATGGAATTATTTACGAAGGCGAATTTAACAGAGCCATTGTAAATGGAATTATTGAAGAATTAACTAAACTAAATATTAGCTATGTGAATATCGCTCCCGAATACAGAGATGTAACACTAGAAACTAGAGTTAAGAGAGCCAATAAATACCCAAAAAATAATTGCTTTTATTTGAGTATTCATTCGAATGCTGGAGGTGGTCATGGAAGTGAAATTTTCACCTCTCCGGGTAACACAAAAAGTGATCAGATAGCCACTATTCTCGGAAATGAGTTTATCAGAGAGTTTCCTGACAGGAAGTTACGAACAGATTTTAGCGATGGTGACCTCGATAAAGAACAACATTTTTACGTGTTTACAAAAACTAAAATGCCTGCTATACT
The DNA here is from genome assembly GCF_049239625.1 of Tenacibaculum sp. MEBiC06402. Lineage (NCBI taxonomy): Bacteria > Pseudomonadati > Bacteroidota > Flavobacteriia > Flavobacteriales > Flavobacteriaceae > Tenacibaculum > Tenacibaculum sp. MEBiC06402. The sequence goes on along the minus strand of NZ_JBMKKT010000100.1, from coordinate 37,485 downwards.
TACTGAAAGCTTTTTTATGGATAATTTCGAAGAATTCAACAACATACTAAACACTAAAGAAGGAAGACAACGAATAATAAATTACCATGTGGAAGCAATTATCAAAACGAAAAATGAACTTTTCTGAAAATTAAACTTATTTCACCTTATTACTTAAAAAAAGCAAACAACCTAGATATCAACACTTAAAAGAATTAGTTTATTGTTTTTTTGTTATATTTGTTAAAACAAAGTTAAGGTTTAATACAATCTTTGTTTTCAATTGGCTCTATTTTGTTCTTATCATAGATTAAACAATCAAGAAACCAATTAAAACTCCTCCCGCCATCTACAAGAACTAATGAAACTAGATAGTTTTTAACCCCAACCCCCAATTGGATATTTTAATGTCAACAAGACATATGTGTTATTAAAACTATAGAATGTAAATGTAAGTTTAAAGTAAATGATTTTCCATGAAAGTATTCAGATTAGCTATAATTTTTATAGCCATTTTATCAATCAACACCATTAACGCACAAAACACTAGTAAATCTATACAAGAATTAGAAACTGAGATAAAAAACGATCTCGATAAATTAATGAGCGGATTTGAAAAACTTCAAAGCGCTACGGACAAATTAAACGCCAGCAAAGAAAAGGATGAAATTTCAGCAGAAGAAATAGAAAAACAACAAAACGAAATCTTAAATCTTGAAAACAAGTTAATAGTTTTAGATAGAAATATAGCTTCAAAGAAAGAATCTTTAGAAGAAGCAAGAAAAACAGCGACCCTAAACAAAGAAACTCTAATCGCTGAAACTAAAGCAACACCTAAGAAAATCGAGACACCTAAAAAAACTATAACTACCGTTACGAAAATTGAATCCACAGACAAACTTCGAAGCCATAAAAAAAGAAAAAAGGAAGTTATTATTTTAAAAAATAAAATTAAACTAAACTCAAGAATCATTACGATAAGTAAAGAAGAATTAAAAAAGAAGAAAGAAGAAATGAAGAGTCTTGATTTCAATAAATCAGTTTCTGAAATATCAAAACTCTCTTCTGAGATTAAAAAAGCAGAAAACTGGCTAGTAAAAATTGAAGCAGAAAACAAAGAGTTAAAAGCTAAACTTAGTCGAATCAATTAAAGCAATTTGCGCGAAAAAACCACATAACAGTGAGCTTTTACAGCTCGCTGTTTTTTTTATGATCTAAACTAACCTAAACAAGAGGTGAACTTTAGAAAATTAAGAACCCTCCATCAAAACAAAAAATCATGAGTTCACATAAAAAAGGAGGGAAAAACCCTCCTTTTATAAACTCACATAACAATAAATACAATACTTAAAACTTCAATAAAAATATTATATCTCTTTATTTTTCCAATTAAACAACTCAGGTTTTACTACTAGCATTACCCAACCCCAATTTTGCATTCCCTGAGGATTTGCAACACCTTTTAAAACCTCCATTGTATCTGAAGCGAACATTTGAGAATAGCCGACCTTTAAAGTCGCAAAAGACATCACTTTATGCGTGTAAACCAAATCCAACTCCGTACCTAAGTAATTATCTCCGTTAATATCTTTATTCGACATGAAATAATGGATTTTAGTAAGTAAACTTGATTTGTCTCCTGTTTTAAAAACAACTTTACCATAAAGATCATTCAGACCAACCGAATTAGCATGATTGCCAACATAGAAATAATCCATATAACCATTAAATTTATGATTGGTACCAAAAATCGGAAAGAACGAATTGATCTCTCCATCGGAAGTTCCATTTTCATCTCCACTTAAAAGCTCCGCTCCCAATCCAAATAAAGTTTTATTAGGCTTATAAGAAAATTCCAACAATGCATTATATGCCGATAAATCAACACCTTCAAAGAACTCTCCCGTTTGCATATAAAAATTACCTGTAATATTAAATGAGCCCGAAGGTTTTGAAACCAAGTGAACACCAAAAGTTTGTCTATTCACAACACCTTCTTCTGGCGTTTGACCTGCTAAATTTTGATATGAGTTATTTGAAAACAAAAAGCTTCCCGAGAAAGAATCCCACTTTTTGTGAGCCCATAAAAACAACATTGCCTTGTAATCAAAAACCGCTCTCGCGTCACCAGCATTATTTGGATCAAACAATGTACCTTGGCGACTAACACCATTTTGATTAAACGCAAGACCGATATCTAACTTAAAACCATCCTTTTGATAATTAAACAATGCGGCATCATGAAATCGTCCTTGCATTGCCCAATCTAAACCACCAAAAACCCTTTGATCATCGTAAGACAACACCTGCCTTCCTATTTTCAATGCCCAACTATCGTTAAAGTTGAATTTCACCCATGCTTGTGCAAGAGAAAAACTATTATTACCATCGGATGCTGCAATTTGAGGATGATCTCCCCAAACACTAACATCTTGAACACTGAAATAGGCTATAAAATTCTCAATCTTATAATCAATATTTAACCTTGACCTTTGCTGAACAAACAATCCAGCATCAGTTCCTTCAGGAATGAGATTACCAAAACCATTTGAATATTCCAAACGAGGCCTAAAATCTAAACCTATTTTAAATTCTTGCGCCATCAATGACTCTGACAAGAACAAAACAAATATTAAAATCCATTTTTTCATAATAACGAGTAATAAATCATTAAATACTTATTAATAGAAAGTTTACAGTTTAACTTTCTCATATAAAATGGTAACCTTATTAAACGCTCTCGTTAAATCGTTACTTAAATTATACATTTCCCTTGCATTAAAACCTCCTTTAAAAAGTTTATCCTCATTATTTTTTACTTGTTCCCATTTCGTCATTGCTGCACCTAACGCTTGATCAATTCTAGCATTATTAAAATTAGATATTAACAAATCCGTAATAGCATCATCTAAACTTGTAAAAACACCTCTTAATCTCGCTTCATTATTCTTATCCTTAAGATTTCCACTATTAGCAAAATAATAGAGAGCTAACCTTTGACTAAGCATTCGCTGTTTTCCAGCTTTGTTTATGGTTTGTTTTAGTTCTGTATCTTCTTCAGACAAGCCATCATCGGAAGATAAATTATTTGATGCCGCATTTTTTGATTCTAAAATAATTGCCTCAACAACAGCATTAACATCTTTCAAAAGAATAGAGTTAGTATCTATAATTTCTTTTGCTTTTTTTATATTAGGCGATCCTTCCATTAAGGCATTAAACTTCTCCCATCCTTTATTAACTTTATTTATAAGATTCTTTGTTAATGTAGATTTCGAATTAGCCGTCAAAATCTTATTCTGTTTTTCAAAAATAATTTTCGTAGTCAACAAATCACGCTTTGCCTTTGCATCTGAGGGATTACTAAGCAAATACAAATATGTTTTCGCCATTTTCTGAGTTAACATTCTTTGTTTTCCGGAAATATTAACCGCTTTATTATAAGTTAATGCCCCGAATTTTGATTGAGCCTTAATTTCTCTTGGCTGTATAAATAACACTACAATAATAAATGTAGTAGTTACTTTGAATAATGTAATTTTATTCATAACTGTTAAATTAAATTAGTATAAATGATAGTTGTTTGAAATTTTAATACTCCTCGATACTGAAGACTGAAAGTTTGCCTTCTGAAGTAAGTTTTAGCACAATTAACATGGAAGCATTTTCGAAGTCCGTTAAATAACGATTGCTCGAATCTTCTTCTAAAATTAATTCGGAATCACCCATTGCTCCTTTATCGGCATGAGTATCTTTAAAAAGTTGAGAAAGCTTTTCTTTCGAGAGGCTAGACTTCAGATCAGAAGAAAACAAATTATAGACCTGATCTACATTTTTAGCATTAAATGCATCTTTAAGTGTATTCAACACAGAACTGTAGTCTTCCTTTGTTTGAGAATAACAAAAATGAACAAAGAACAACAGTGCAATTGAAAGAATAATTTTTTTCATATGACTAGGGATTAAAAATTAAAAAATTATTTTTTCGGGGGGATGCTGCTCAACAAAGATACTTATTTTTTAGATAATATTTATTTCTTATGTTAATTTTTTGACTTCTGCATCTATTTTAAGTTAAAAATATATAGTTAAAATAATTTGAAAATAAAAATTGATGATATAAAAAAAGCTTCTAACAGAAATGTTAGAAGCTTTGTTGGCCCACTAGGACTCGAACCTAGAATAACGGCACCAAAAACCGGTGTGTTACCATTACACCATGGGCCAAAATTGTAGCTACAAATATAAAACAAAGTTACTTATTACAAAAAACAAAATTTATTTTTAAACTAAAATTTCTGCTAAGGATCCATTCTGTTCTCCACCTACCTTTACCCCTCATATAACTTTTACTAAAAGTTAAATTTGTCTTTACCTGTTTTTGTTTAATATTTTTTCTAAAAAAACACAACTTATTGGCAATTTAACGAACAAATTGCTAATACTTAACACTTAGATAGCCGCACAAAAAAAGCTTCAGAAATTAAACTGAAGCTTTAAAGTTGGCCTACAAGGACTCGAACCTTGAATATCGGTACCAAAAACCGGTGTGTTACCATTACACCATAGGCCAATTGCAAATGCGGATGCAAATTTATAACTTTTTTACAAATACCAAAATATTTTTTACATTTTTATTTTTTAACAATAATTTAGTCTCCCTATTAGTTCATAAAAACAGATAACTATTAGTTTTGTCTACAACCTTAAAACACATTGCTTTAAATTTAAGAATAAAATATAGTACATTCGCATTGATTTTTTAACTCTATTATGAAAGATTTTAACTACAACAAATGGAACATTATTTTAGGATGGGTTTCATTTGGTATTGCTTTGATAACTTACACCTTAACCTTAGAGCCAACTGTTAGTTCTTGGGATTGTGGAGAATATATTTCTACCGCTGTAAATCTTGAAGTTGGACACCCACCAGGAGCTCCTTTATTTCAAATGCTCGGCGCATTCTTTGCTATGTTTACTAGCGACCCTAGTAACCTCGCTCTAATGGTAAACTTTATGTCTGGTCTAGCAAGTGCATTTACAATTCTTTTTATGTTTTGGACCGTAACCAACCTAGCGAAAAAAGTAGTAAGTAAGAATGGTGTTTTTTCTACAGGAGAGAAAATTGCTGTATTAGGAAGTGGATTGGTAGGTTCCTTAGCCTATACTTTTTCCGATAGCTTTTGGTTTAGCGCTGTGGAAGGAGAAGTTTACGCAATGTCTTCTTTTTTAATGGCAATTTTATTTTGGCTTGGACTTAAATGGGAAAGCGAAATGAACACTCCAAGAGGTCATAGATGGTTATTGCTTATCAGTTTTGTGGTTGGATTATCTTTCGGTGTTCATATTTTATCCCTTTTGGTAATTCCATCGATTGTTTTGATTTATTTCTTCAAAAACTACAAAGAAATTACAATTAAAACCACCGCAATAGCAACGTTAATTTCAATTTTTGTTTTAGCCTTTGTTTTTAAATTCTTATTCCCATTTACTCTAAAATTCTTTAGTGTTTCTGAATTATTTTTCATCAATACAATTGGCTTACCTTACAATTCGGGAACTATTATTGCAGGCATCATATTAATCGCATTATTTTATTTTGGGTTAAAACGTACTAGAGAGAAAAAGTTAGTTCTAGCAAATACAGTAATTCTGTCTCTATTGTTTATAATGATAGGGTTTTCAACATGGTTGATGCTTCCTATTAGAGCAAATGCCGATACTATTATCAACGAAAACAATCCGTCAAGTGCGAGAGAATTATTAGCTTATTATAACAGAGAACAATACGGAGATGCGAACGTTTTTTACGATAAATACTATTCTTTTGCGTATAAGAAAGAGCAAGAAAAAGTCAAAGATGAATATGGAAACATCGTAAATGTTTATAGAGATGACAAACCAAAATATGAAAAGATTAATGGGAAATATGAAATTGTAAATCAATATAAAAACGTATTACCTGAATGGTCTAGTAAACACAAAGGTTTTATACCTAGAATGGTTGATCCAGGTTCCGAGCAATATTATAAACAAATTGCTGGAATACCTCAAAGAAGTACTAGGCGTCCAACATTTTTTGAGAATATTAAATTTATGATTAACTTCCAGTTTGGCTATATGTATGGGCGTTATTTTATGTGGAATTTTGTTGGTAGACAAAATGATATACAAGGACATTTAGACAATAACGGTAATTGGTTAAGTGGAATAAAATTTATAGATGAAGTTCGACTAGGCTCACAGGAAAAATTACCGGATAACATTAAGAATAATAAAGGAAGAAACACATATTTCTTTTTACCTCTAATTCTTGGAATTATAGGTCTGCTTTATCATGTTAAAGAAGACAAGAACAACTGGTATAACTTAGCTATATTTTTTGCTTTTACCGGTTTTGCTATCATTTTTTACACCAATCCTAAACCTTTTGAGCCAAGAGAACGAGATTACGCCGTGGTAGGATCATTCTATGTTTTTGCTATTTGGATAGGCTTCGGCGTACTAGCACTTTATAATAGTTTAAAAACTATTATGGATAAAAAAATGGTAGCGCTTGGAATTTCTATTATTTCCTTACTTGCTGTTCCTGTCTTAATGGGATTCCAAAACTGGGATGATCACGACAGAGGTGATAGATACCTAGCGCAATTAAATGCTCAGACGTATTTAGAAAGCTGCGACCCTAACGCCATCTTATTTACGATTGGCGATAATGACACATTCCCTCTATGGTACATGCAACAAATTGAAGGTGTGCGTAGAGATATTAAAATCGTTAATACAAGTTTATTTGCTACTGATTGGTACATCGATCAGATGAAGAAAAAAACTTATAACGCAGATCCTATTCCTTCTACATTAAAACATCATCAGTATAAATATGGAACTCTAGATGTAGCATATCATATGCCACATCCACAGTTAAAAGATTCTGTAATTTCATTGAGTACTTTTATGAAGTGGATTGGAAGTAGTAACGACGCTACTTATTATGAAACTGAAAATGGATTAAAAGAAAAGATATTCCCAACAAATAAGATTCGAATTCCAGTTAACAAAGAAAACGCTCTGAAATATGGAATTGTTGAAGCAAAAGATGCCGACAAAATGGTAGATTATATCGACATTGAAATCGACGATGTAATTACAAAAAATAGAGTTTTAATGTTGGATATTCTTAATAATTTTGATTGGAAGCGTCCACTATACTTTACAGGCGGAGCAAATGCTGCAGAAGAATATATTTGGTTAAAAGATTATTTACAATTAGATGGAATGTCTTTTAAATTGGTTCCTATAAAAACTCCTATCGCGAATAAATCGATGTTCGATATGGGACGCATAGACCCTGAAAAGATGTATAATAACATTAAAAAGTGGGAATGGAAAACAATTAATAACGGGGAAATATATCTTGATGAACAAGCAAAAAGAAACGCTATTTCTCTTAGAAATAATTTAATGAGGCTATCTGAAGAGTTTTTAATTAAAGGGGATACAGCCACTGCAAAAGAAGTACTAGATTTATCTTTACACAAGATGCCTATTCCAGATTTTGATCACTACAGTATTTCATTAGGATATCCTGAATTGTATTATAAAATCGGGGATAAAGACAAAGCAAGACAAACTGCTGAAACTCTTATTAACTTGTTTCAACAAGAATTAGAGCACTTTAGTACTTATGATGATATCAACGAAATTTTTGATGATTTAGATACTAATCTTTATATGTATAGAAACATATTGAGTCAAATCAATAGATTTGATAAGGATAAAAAGTATATTGAGAGTCTTGAAAATGACTTTTTCGAAAAAGTAAAATTGTTTAAGGGCTTATTCCAAACTCCAGAGGAAGAAACCGATATTCCTCAACAAATACTTGACTCTATAAAACCGTAAATAAAAAGGCTACCATTTGGTAGCCTTTTTTAAATTATAATTATAAATTTTAAACGTATTGTTGTACTAAACCTATTAAGGTATTCGCGTCTTGTTCTCCTGTTTTCCTCCACATCATTTCTCCTTTCTTATAAATCATAAAGGTAGGATTACCTTTTACTCGTAAAGCGTCTGCTAAAATTTCATTTTTCTTGATATCTATCTTAATAACTTTAGCTTTATCGCCTAAGGCTGCAGCTACATCTCTTAATGTTTCTACACTGTTTTCAGCATCATCCCAATCAAAGTAAAAATCGATTAATACGGGGATATCGATGTTGATGATTTCGCCAAACTTTGTCATTTTTTTAATAATTTGTTTAAAAAACACGCCTAAAATTACTATTTTTTTATTAAGCATCAACGATTTACCTGAGAAAAAACGCTAAAATCATGCTTTTTTCAACTCTATAACAGTAATTTCTGGCCAAATTCCAACTCTACCGGGAAAAGCGTGGTATCCAAATCCTCGATTTACATTAATATATCTTCCAAATTCTTCATATAATCCCGCCCATTGTTTATATACATATTGAGAAGGACTCCATCTAAAAAAACCTGGTATTTCAATTCCGAATTGCAATCCATGTGTATGACCACTCAAAGTTAAATGATAATTAAAATCATCCTCTTTAACTTTTAAATCCCAATGTGTAGGATCATGAGTCATTAGTATTTTAAAATCTTCTTGATTAATCCCTGTGGATGCTTTCTTTAAATCACCTGACTTTTTAAAACCTCTTCCCCAGTTTTCAACCCCTACTAATGCTATTTTTTGCCCATCTTTCTCAAGGTAGCGATTTTCATTCAATAATAAATCGAAACCAATTTTGGGATGAAGTTCTTTTATAGCTTCAAAGTTAGCTTTCTTATCTTCTTCTGAATTCCATTGAGAATAATCACCATAATCATGATTCCCTAAAATAGAGTACTTTCCACTTGGCGCATCCAACTTACTGAACATTTCTAACCATGGATCCATTTCCTTCGCGAAATTATTGACGATATCTCCTGTAAATAAAATAACATCTGACTGCTGTTCATTAATTAAATCCACACCATATTGAATCTTTTCTTTATTGTCAAAACTTCCCGAATGGATATCTGTAATTTGAGTGATTGTAAATCCGTCAAAAGCCTCTGGTAAGTCTTTAAAAGCCAATTGGTACTTTAAAACTTTGTAGTTAAACTTTCCCTTGAAAATACCATACAACATACTCGCAAATGGAATTGCAGCGATACCTAATGCCAACTGAGATATAAATTTCCTTCTGCCAGCAACGGATTTTGTAGTTTCAGAAGAGAAATATGATATTGTCTTTTGAAAATACCTTACAACATCTTCACCGAACATCACAACCAAAATAAACAACTTTGGTAATAAGGCTAAAATCATAAATGCAGCAGCCCACTGGAACTGTCTTGTTTGACCAGAAGTTCGATCCGAGGAAAAAATAACATAGAAAAAGTTAACATAAGCCAACACTCCGAAAGCCAGCCAGACCAATTTAATTATTTTATTTTTTGTAAGTGTTTTAATTGCTTGAAACGCATACAACTCCAAAACTATGATGAGAGTTGAAATAATGATAACAGGGATTACCCAACGAGGCATATTTTTAATTTTAATTGAACCGAACAAAGATACGGCTATCCATCAATATTTTTTACATGATTAAAGATGAGAATATTATAAAAAAATGTTAATGAACTCTTCATTTTACATTCATTCTTTTCGGTATTCTTCTACTTCAAAACTTTCACTAATTGATTTACAATACCATCAACATTCATACTTGCTGAATTATCTAAAACTACAATAGCATTCTTTAATTTTATATTCCTTAAAAAACTAGTTCTAGCTCCTAACCAAGAACCATTGTGTGCATGTGCATTTTCATTAAAAATAGACCATCCAAAACCATACTTTACTTCAGTTCCATTATTTAACCTTGTCACTTTAAAGGCTTCTTGCATTGTTGACTCAGATAGCAGATTATTATCGTACCAAAACTGATTCCATTTTACGAAATCATCAATGCTACAAAATACTCCTCCATCTCCTGCAATTCCATCTAAAACACCTGGCCTCAACTCTTCTGTTTCTCCTAAAACGTTTTCAAATGACCAGGTTTTGTTAGGAAAAGTAGAGTCGGCAGACACTAAGTTCCATACTCTCGTATTTTTCATTTCTAATTTATCAAACAATTCGGCTTGCATAAATTCTTCGAAAGATTTTCCCGAAATACTTTCAATGATTGCAGCTAACAAAACATATCCTGTATTATTATATGAATAAACCTCATTAGGTTCTTTTACTAAAGGCAAGTTTTCTTTTGCCAATAACTCCACCATTTTAGTAATGGTTAAAGCATCACCAATTTCCTTTTCATATTTATTGGGAAACCCCATATAAGCATCCGGAATTCCTGAGGTATGATTTAATAGATTTCTAACAGTTACATTTTTATAAGGAAGAGATGGTAAAAACTTTGTGATAGAATCATCAAAATTTAATTTACCTTGTTCTTTTAATATCATGATTCCGACACCTGTAAACTGTTTGGAAACTGATGCTAAACGAAAAGAAGATTTGGTACTTAATTTTTCTTTTCTCGTGTAATCGGTAAATCCATATGTCTTTTTTAAAAGAACGCTATCATTTTTAATCAACAAAACCGCACCATTAAACTTATTATCCTTTTGAAGATTTGACAACCATTTATCTACTTTCTCTAATTTTTCTGTTGGAGTATCCTTACTATTAATTTCCAACTCATCAATATTCGCCATTTTATTAAATGCCCAAACACTAATAGCTCCAAACACAAGAATAGCAAGTACAACTCCCGCGATTAAAATTTTCCATATAAGTTTCATCAGTATAGTTTTATAAGCTTTATTATCTGTCGTAATTTACAGAAGATTGTTTCAATCTTGACTATTTTTTTTCGAACGGCAGTATTATTTTGTAGTTTTACATTCTTCAATTCAGACAAAAATATGACTACCAAAAAAAGACTTTTTTTATTAGATGCTTATGCGTTAATATTTAGAGGATATTATGCATTCATCAAAAACCCAAGAATTAACTCTAAAGGAATGGATACTTCGGCCATCCTTGGTTTCACTAATTCTTTGTTAGATGTTATAAAAAAAGAAAAACCTGATTATTTAGCTGTTTGTTTTGATAAAGGTGGTAGTGTAGATAGAGTTGATGTTTTTCCGGAATATAAGGCAAACAGACAAGAAACTCCTGAAGCTATTAAAATAGCTGTTCCTTATATCGAAAAGATTTTGGAAGCAATGAATATTCCTGCAATTGTTAAGGAAGGATATGAAGCTGATGATATTATTGGAACATTAGCAAAGAAAGCAGAAAAAGAAGGTTTAGAAACCTATATGGTAACACCTGATAAAGATTATGCGCAACTAGTTTCTGATAGCATATTCATGTATCGCCCTCCTAGAATGGGAAATGGATATGAAAAATGGGGAGTTGAAGAAGTTCAGAAAAAATTTGAAGTAGAACGTCCAGAGCAAGTAATTGACTTTCTAGGAATGATGGGAGATTCTGTAGACAACATTCCTGGTTTACCTGGAGTTGGAGAAAAAACTGCTAAAAAGTTTATTGCTGCTTACGGTTCTATGGAAGGTTTGTTTGAAAACATTCATGAACTAAAAGGTAAAATGAAAGAAAAAGTAGAAGCAAATCAAGAGTTAGGATTACTTTCGAAAAAACTTGCTACTATAATGTTAGATGTTCCTGTTGAATTAGAACAAGATAAACTCATTTTTGAACAACCTGATATTGAAAAAACAAAAGCTATTTTTTCTGAATTAGAGTTTAGAAGGTTAACCGATAACTTTGTAAAAACATTTTCATCAGAAGAACTAAGCGAAACAAAACAACAAAGTTCTAAACAAAAAGAAACTTCTGGTCAGTTTGATTTATTTAGTACACCAGGTTCTGGAAACAAAACCACTGAAAGTATAAACGGTTTTAAAACTATTCAAAATACAAATCATTTTTACCAGTTAGTAAACACACCTGTAGCAAGAAAGCTTCTTTTAGACAAGTTACTTTTGCAGAAATCTGTTTGTTTTGATACCGAAACTACGGGATTAAAAGCTTTAGAAGTAGAACTTATAGGAATTGCTTTTTCATGGGAAATTGGTAAAGGATATTATGTTGCTTTTCCAGAAGACCAAAATGAAACTAAACAGATATTAGAAACATTTAGACCTTTCTTTGAATCTCAGAATATTGAGAAAGTAGGACATAACATAAAGTACGATATTAAAGTATTATCTAACTATAATATGCCCGTTAAAGGAAAGTTATTTGATACGATGATTGCTCATTATTTGATTAATCCAGATATGCGTCATAATATGGATATTCTTTCTGAGACATACTTGAACTATCAACCCGTTCCAATTACTGAATTAATCGGTAAAAAAGGAAAGAACCAACTTTCTATGAGGACTGTTGATTTAGATAAGCAAACTGAATATGCTGTTGAAGATGCTGATGTTACGCTTCAATTAAAATATCATTTCGAAAAAGAGTTAGCTTCGAGTAATTTAACTGAGTTATTTGAAAAAGTAGAAACTCCATTAGTTTCTGTACTAACAGCTATGGAAATTGAGGGAATCAATTTAAACACAGTCTTCTTAGGTAAATTTTCTAAAGAATTATCCTCAGAAATCACATCATTAGAAAAAAAGATTTATGAACAAGCTGGTGAAGAATTCAATATTGCTTCTCCAAAACAATTGGGACCAATTTTATTTGAAAAACTTAAGCTTGTTGACAAACCTAAGAAAACTAAAACAGGACAATATTCTACTGCAGAAGATGTATTATCCTCGTTAAAAGAGCATCAAATTGTTGCTGATATTTTAGAATATCGCCAATGCAAAAAACTACTTAGTACTTATGTAGATGCTTTACCAAATGAATTAAATCCAAAAACGAATCGTATTCATACCGTTTATGCACAGGCTGTAGCTGCAACTGGACGTCTAAGTTCAAATAATCCAAACCTGCAAAATATTCCTATTAGGACTATTCGAGGACAGGAAGTTAGGAAAGCTTTCATTCCAAGAGATGAAAATTACACATTATTAGCAGCGGATTATTCACAAATTGAATTACGAATTATTGCTGCTTTAAGTGATGAAGAAACCATGATTAAAGCTTTTCAAGACGGGGAAGATATTCATGCTTCTACAGCAGCCAAGGTTTTCAATGTAGCTTTAGATGAAGTTACTCGCGAACAACGTAGTAATGCTAAAACCGTAAACTTCGGAATTATATATGGTGTATCTGCTTTTGGTTTAAGTAATCAAACTAACTTGAATAGATCAGAAGCTAAAGAATTAATTGACACGTATTACAAAACATATCCAAAACTAAAGAACTTTATCGCAAAACAAATTGATTTTGCTAGAGAGAACGGTTATGTTGAAACGATTTTAGGAAGAAAACGTTATTTAAAAGATATTAACTCAAGAAATGCAATTGTTAGAGGAGCTGCAGAACGAAATGCGGTAAATGCACCAATTCAAGGTAGTGCTGCTGACGTTATAAAACTAGCAATGATTAATATTCATAAACGATTTGAGAAAGAACAGTTCAAATCGAAAATGTTATTGCAAGTACATGATGAATTAGTTTTTGACGCTCATAACGATGAATTAGAAACTATTAAACCAATTATTAAAGAAGAAATGGAAAATGCATTTAAACTTTCTGTTCCTTTAGATGTAGAAATTGGTATGGGTACAAATTGGCTTGAAGCACATTAAACAGCTATAAATCAGGGTTTGCTATTTTCTCTGCAATCTCATGTTTATATTTTCTGCTAGAAATCAAAACATCTCCAGATGAGAGTTTCAGCATAAAGGTATTGTTATTTAAATACTTACAATCCTTAACATAATCTTTATTAATAATAAAAGAGCGATGAACTCTTATAAAGTTTGGAGGTAGTTGTTGTTCTAATAAATTCAAAGAAACTCTATAAAGTATTTTTGAATTATTAACATGCAATATTACATAAACTGAGCTGGCTTCGATATATACTATTTCTTGTGTTTTGACTTTTTTTACATATCCTTTTTCTTTTACTTCAAACTCAGTTAAGTGTGGAGTTAGTGTCTGGTTATATTCATTATACAAACTAGAAAACTTCTTAGCAAAATCGGCTTGTTTTCCTATTTCAATCGTATGTTTTGCACTAGATAACACATCATTAAACCGGTTTTCATCATAAGGTTTTAAAAGATAATCAAACGCTTTTAGTTCAAATGCTTTTAACGCATATTGATCATAAGCAGTGGAAAAGATAATTAAAGATGAAATATCATTTAATTTGGCAGCTACCTCTATTCCATTCATCGCTGGCATGTTAATATCTAAAAAAATAATATCTGGTTCAGTATGTTTTAATACCTCAACTACCTCTTTCCCGTTCTTACATTCGTGTATTAAACCTACTTGATCATCTTTCTTTAATAAGTCACGTAAATATCTCCTAGCATGTGGTTCGTCATCAACTATTAATACTGAAATAACCATTTACTTTATATTTTTTATTATTAACGTTACTATGTATTTACCTTTTTCACTAGAGGTTTTAAATTCAAAGTCATTACCAAAAAAAACACTCAACCTTTCTTCTAGGTTTTTTAATCCTATTTTATTGGAATATTCTACTTGGACAAACTCCTCTTCTGGTATTGTATTTTTTAAACAAATAAATAATTCCTCTCCTTTTAACTTCGCTTCTAAGTGAATTTCTGAATGACCATCAACTAATGACACACCGTGTTTAAATGCATTTTCTATTAATGGCTGAAGAAATAAAGTGGGAACTTTTATATCATAGGTATTTATGTCTATATCATATATAACCTTTAATCGATCATTAAATCTTTCTTCTTCAATTTCCAAGTAGTTTTTAAAATATTCTAATTCTTCTTTAAATGTAATATTTGGTGTATCGTTATTTTTTAAAATCTTCCGTAAAAGATGTGTTAGTTTTATAAGCATTGACCTTGCTTTATCATCATCATAACCTATAAGCGTGTTTAAAGTATGTAAAGAATTAAATAAAAAGTGAGGATTTAATTGAGATTGTAATGCCAGCAATTGCGTTTGATTTAAATCCTTTTCTAATGATAATACTCGAAGTTTTTGTGATTGAACAGCCTTATAAGTGTCTAAAAACCTTAATAGAGCGATTATAATTATGAATTCAAAAAACCTACTAAAAAAAGATTTTACAATGTACGGCCTAAAACTATTTAAAGCTTCTTGTATAGTTTGACCATTAACTAGAATTTTATACCCATAAAAAATTAAATTCGTACATATTAAATGAATGAATACTAATACAGATAGTTCGAGAAAGAAAGTCAGTAAACGCTTTTTAATATTTGTAAGACTTAATCTTTCATAAAAACCATTGATATATTCAATTAAAAAAGCCCAAACAAAGTAATTGGAAAAATAATAAACAGCATCTCCAAGAATTACCATAAACTTCCCTCCTTTATTTATACTTGCTTGAAGTAATATCAATAGACTGATTATAGCTGCTACTACATAGACATACTTCTTTTGAATTGGTAATTCTTTTCTCCTAATAATTTGCATAAGTTAAAAGTACAGAATAATTTAACTTCCATCCCAATTCTACATTGTCATTAAAAACATTATTTGTCAGTCACAACATCTTTCTTTTAACAGAACTTGTTTAGAGATAGTTTTGAAGTGAATTTTAAAATATCTGACAATGAAAAAAATATTCTATTTAACATGCCTAACTTTCTTCTGTGCAAAAATATTATATGCACAACCTCAATATGCTTCCTCAGAAACAAAAGAGGTAATTGAAAAAATGATAACCGCTCACGGCGGAATGAAAAAATGGAAAGACTTAAAAACTCTCACTTTTACTTCTGCAATGCATAGCAAATCTTTAGGTTTTTTAAGGTTTTGGATTAAGTCTCAAACCATAGATATGCAATCAAGAAGATCGTATCAAGATTGGCCTATAGTTGGTTCAAAATTATCTTATGATGGTCAAAAAGTATGGACTACAGATTGGCGAGTTGGAAATCCTCCAAACCATCAACATTCGGTGTATTATTACTACGTAAACTTACCTTGGTTAACTCAAGATAGTAATGTTAAACTTGGCGATGTAGAGAAAATTAAACATCAAGCGTTTAAAAATGAAGTGTATAAAATCAAAATGAGTTTCTCAAAAGCTCCGACTGTAGGAAAATCAGTTAAAGACAGCTATACATTATATATCGATAGTAAATCTTACTTACTAAATGGATATGAATACACTGTTGGATATGGACCACTTTTAGATATTTTGAAACTAGCGAAAAACAAAACCTTTTTTGGGCCTGTATTAAGAATTAATAATTATACAGGTGATGTGAAAGGATTAAAATTCCCTATGCTCATGACAACAAATAGTCTAGATTTAAAAGATCAATATGGAGATCATGTTATTTATGATTTTAAGATAGATGAAAAATTTGATGAAACTAGAATGATAAAATCTGATAAAGACATCATAGATACGTCAACCGACAACAGAAAATAAATTCCAACAACTTATAAAACAAGGTTTAAGTTAAAAAGCTTAAGCCTTTTTTATTTTTATTGTATTACATAACTTACTCTCTTTTGCAATTCTGGAATTACATGTTTTTCAAACCATGGATTTTTAGATAACCAAAATCTATTTCTTGGTAAAGGATGTGGTAATGTAAAATACTTCGGAAGATAATCTTCATAATGACCTACCGTTTCCGTAAGCGTTCGTTTAGCCTTTTCTTTCAAATAATATTTTTGCGCATATTGACCGATTAACAATATCAGTTCTACTTTTTCTAGTTCATCAAATAATAATTGGTGCCATTTAGGAGCACATTCTTTCCTTGGTGGCAAATCTCCTGATTTCCCTCTTCCTGGATAACAAAATCCCATTGGGATTATCCCGAATAAATCTATATTGTAAAATTGTTCGTCTGAAACAGCCAACCATTTTCTTAGTTGTCTTCCACTGGCGTCATCCCAAGGAATTCCAGAAGCATGAACTTTTGTTCCAGGTGCCTGACCGATAATTATAATTTTAGACGAGTTTGAAGCCTTAACAACAGGTCTCGGTTCAATAAATTGCTCGCACAACTTACAAGTATATATTTTAGAAAGTAATTCTTTCATTGTACTAAGAAACAAAAAAAACACCTACTATTTTACTAATAGTAGGTGTATTCTGTTTAATAGTTTTTTATTTCTTAGTGTCTAATCGCGTAGCTTGCTCCGCTTCCGAATTCAGCTAAAGTTGTAAATAAACTTCTAAAAAAACTATTAACCCTTTTAAGTAATAATTTCCCCATGATGTTAATAATTTAAAATAATCCCAATACAAATATACGACACAATTAGCTGATTTCCACAGGATTTTCCCCCTTTTTGTATCAAAAGCATAAAAAACTTCATAATTGGCTGCTAAATTCACATAGATTACATGGAAAAAGTTGCTAATTAGTTAATTTTAAGAAGTTTTCAAAAGCTATATAGTAGGGTTGATCCTTTAAAACTGGCAAATCTATACTTTCAGCATTTGCTAGTCCAACACCTGCAAACCAGACTTTTGCCCCTTGTTTTTGTGCATGTTCTTTAAACGTTTCCATCCAAACAGTATCGTATTGATTTGGATTTTGAAGGTTATTTGAAGCTTTTACCAAAACAAATATTGTTGGTTCTCCTTTTTTAAAAAGTACAAACTGCGGATGCTTTTTCAATTCACTATTAATGGCCACAAACTCATACCCCATTTCTTGCAACTTCTTACCAACAATATTCATAGCTAAATTGTGTAGCTCTTGCTCTGTAAGGATTCTCATTTTCTCTTTTTATTGCGTTTATTGTAATTTTTATCTCCTTTTGTTTTCGGTTTCTTGTATTTTTTTGCAATCTCTCTTCTGTAACTTCCTCCAAGGTTTACCTTTTTATTCTTTTCCTTCTTTTCATGAAAAGCAGGTCCTGGAACATACTCTTGCGAAGTTCTATTTTTTGATTGAGCTTGATCTTCTTTAGGACGTTCTTCTTCTGTTAATTGCTTCGAAATTTCAACAGGCTCAGGAATTTTAAGTAATGGGATTTCATAATTCATTAACTCTTCAATTCGCTTCTTAGCTTCTTGCTCTTTATCTGTTGCTAAAAGGATTGATTTTCCTTTGTGCTCTGCCCTACCTGTTCTACCAATACGGTGCATGTAGTTTTCAGGATAATGTGTAGGATTGAAATTAATAACATGTGAAATTTCCTGTAAATCTAATCCACGGGCAATAACGTCGGTAGCAATTAGTATTCTATGTTTCCCTTCGTTAAAATTCTCAATAGATTTTATACGGTAATTCTGAGTTTTATTAGAATGAATTACACAGTTTTGACCCGGAAATTCTTCTTCCAATAAATTAAAAATACGATCTGCATTTCTTTTGTTCGGAGCAAAAATCAATACTTTTTCAAACTCACTTTTATCAAACAATAAGAAATTTAAAAGATTCATTTTTGTGTAAAAATTGGGAACATTGTAACAGGTTTGTTCAATATTATACAATGGCGTTCCACTCACAGCAATAGCAATCTTTTTAGGAGCAATAAAGAAATCATCAATTAGCGCCTCTACATCTTCCGTCATTGTAGCAGAAAACATAATATTTTGTCTTCTATCTGGTAGTAAATCAAAAATATTTAAAAGCTGAAACCTGAAACCTAAATCCAACATCACATCAACTTCATCAATCACTAACTTTTGAATAGATTTCATTTTTAAAACTCTACTTAAAGCTAAATCATATAATCTACCTGGAGTTGCCACAATAACATCACATCCTTCGGCCACAGCTTGTTTATGACGATTTAAGTTTACACCTCCATATACTCCAAGTACACGTAAGGTCATGTATTTTGACAATTTTTCGATTTCATCTACAACCTGTAAAACCAATTCACGCGTTGGAACCAAAATAAGCACTCTCGGGTTAAGCTGTTTTGAAAATTTTAAATCACGTAAAATAGGCAACACGTATGCAAAAGTTTTACCTGTACCTGTTTGTGCTATACCAACAATATCTTTTCCTGATCTTACAATTGGAAAAGCTTGTTCTTGAATTGGTGTTGGATGTTCGAAACCTAAATCAAGAATTGCATTTCTTAATGGGTTCGATAAATCTAATTCTTCGAAAGTTGTCATTTAACTTAATTTCCGCAAAGGTACAACCATTATTTTGTATATTTAAAGTGATAAATGATGAAGATATGAAGACACCCAAACGTTTAGAACAAGCCCTGATTAAACTTTACAACGCTTTTCATAATAACCAACTAAATCCTGAATGTTGTTTCGCTTGTGCAGTTGGAAATATTTTGGACAATCATGATAGTTGGAAACATTTATCTGATGAGCATGGATCAACGGAATTGAGTTATGTTGGAAAAGTTCATCAAAGATTGGGAAGACGTTTTAATGGTTATACTCCTTTGGAATTACTTCAAATTGAAAAAACTTTTTTGGAAGCTTGCGGATTTGTAGTTCCGCTTTGTCATTATAATCCGAAACCTAAAAACAGTACAGATAAGGACATTCTTTTTAATGGTTTAAATGCTGTCGTAGGATATTTATGTGAGTTAGAAGGAATACATAATGTGATGGATTATTCTAAAATATTTGAATTTGAAAATGAAGATCCTGTTTATCGATTTGATATAATTTATGAATAGTACTTTATTACAACATAAAAAAAGCCGATGCAAATGCATCGGCTTTTTCAATATCAATTATTGTAAAGATTATTTATAAACTTCTTTGATAAAATCTTCGTAGCTTACTTCTTTACTCTTGAACTTCATGTTTTCTTTAAAAAAAGTCAATAATTTCTGAGAAATTAATTGAGATTGTAAACGTTGCGCCTCGTCTTGGTTAGATAAAACTCTACCAGCGATGTTGTTTAACTCCTCTTCCTCTGGATTCATGTTACCAAATTGAGCCATTTGAGCTTTAATAAATCCTTTTGTATAATCTAATAACTCAGCGTACTCTAATTTGATATCGTTATCCTTCATAATCTTTCCTTCGATTAATTGGTAACGTAATCCTTTCTCAGATTTAGTATACTCTTCTTTAGCTTCATCTTCAGATAATTCTTTTTCTCCAGCAGTTTGTAACCACTTTTGTAAGAATTCAGCTGGTAAGTCAAACTCAGTACTTTCAATGAAATGCTCAGTTACTGCGTTTAATAATTGTTGATCAGCTTGCTGTTGGAACTGTCCTTCTGCATCTTGCTTGATTTTTTCCTTTAACTCAGTTACAGTCGTAACGCTTCCGTCAGGGAAAATCTTTCCAAATAATTCTTGATCTAAATCAGCTGGTTCAGTTTTGCTAATTTCCTCAATTGTAAAAGTTACTTTTACATCTAACTCCTCAGCAACTTCTTTAGTAACACCTAAAGCTTGAGCTAATTTTGTTTCCTCTTCGAAAAGTTTCTTTGTATCTAATTCAATAACATCTCCAACTTTCGCTCCGATAAATTTCTTTTCGTTCTTCTTACCTTTCAAATCGTTTACTAAGAAAGTAGACTTTTTGTTAATCTCTTTTTCTTCGTTTACAAAAGTACCAGTTACATTTGCGTGCTCTTCACCTTCTTCTAAAGTGATTAACTTTCCGTAACGGTTTTGAATGTTTTCTACTTCTTTATCGATTAATTCGTCAGTAGCAACAATTTTGTATTCTGTAATCTTGTTCTTACCTTTTAAATCAACGTCAAATTCAGGAGCTAATCCCAATTCAAACTCAAAAGAAAACTTATCAGTATCCCAAGAAAAATCATCTTTTACAACTGGTAACGGATTTCCTAAGATATCTAATTTCTCCTCTACCAAGAACTTATTTAAATTCTCTTGTAAAAGCTTATTTACTTCATCAATCATTACTGCTTTACCATATTGCTTTCTTACCATTCCCATAGGAACATTTCCTTTTCTAAATCCAGGAATATTTGCTTTTTTACGGTAATCATTTAAAACCTCTGTTACTTTGTCTTTATAATCTTCAGCAACAATATCAACCTTCACAATGGCATTTAATGCGTCTACGTTTTCTTTTGTAATATTCATTTGACTATTATCTTCTTAAAAAATTGGGTGCAAAATTACTATTTTTAAATTAGTCTAACAAGCATTTTATACAATTGAAATAAAGATACTTATATAAAACTTACTGATTCTTTTTTTCTTCTTTGATCAATCCAAATAAAAACGACCTAAATATTGATAGCAAAATACTAAATACAAGTGCCGTGAGAAATCCATTTACGTAAAAACCAGACACTAAATTTCCTGCTATTAAAATAATGATTGCGTTAATAACAAATAGAAACAATCCTAAGGTTAAAATAGTAACTGGCAATGTTAGTATCACAAGAATTGGACGGACAAACATGTTCAACACAGCAATAACAAATGCGATAATAACAGCCGTAACATAATTCTCAACTACTATTCCGCTTAATAAATTCGACAATACCAATACTGCAAATGCAGTTAGTAATAATTTCACTATAAATTTCATCCTCTATTTTTTTATTCTCTAATGTACTATAACTGTACCAAACTAGTAAACAGGAAGTTTTGTCAGTTTTTCACTTTTTATTATGTTTACCAAAAATTGTTAAAATGAATACTCAAGCTTTAGACTTTTATCCAAAAAGTCCTGAAAACATTTCTAAAAATTTCACACAACTTCCTTCTTCGTATAAGTTAAGAGCATCATTAGCTGTTGTTGCGATACTCTTATTTTTTATTCTCTATGTTGGTTTAGTAGTTTCACTTGGTTATTTGGTAAAATATGCTTTCACGTACGACATGGGTTCTGTGAATAAAATTACTATTTTATTAAAAATTGGTGCCATTGGTGGTAGTATTATGTTATTTGTGTTTACACTCAAATTTATCTTTAAATTAAAAAATCATAAGCCTACTAACAGAATTAAATTAAACAAACAAGAACATAAAAATCTATGGGCTTTTGTAGATAAAATCTGTGAAGAAACTGGTGCTCCAAAACCTAAAAATATCTATGTGGACCCTGATGTTAATGCTTACGTTTCTTATAGTAATATGTGGTTAAGTTTGTTCTTACCCATAAAAAAAGAATTAACAATTGGTTTAGGATTAGTAGACAGTTTAAATCTTTCTGAATTTAAAGCTGTAATAACTCATGAATTCGGTCACTTTGCACAACGCGCAATGAAAATAGGTAGTTATATTAATTCTGCCAATACGATTATTCATAATATGATTTTTGAGCGCGATAAATGGGATGATGTTTTAGATCAGTGGAGAGCTTCTGATATTCGACTTTCGGCAGCTGCGTGGGTAATAACCCCAATCATTTGGATAATACGTCAAATATTATCTCTTTTCTATCAATTTCTTAACATTATGTATTCTTCTCTCTCGAGAGAAATGGAGTTTAATGCAGACAAAGTGGCGGTTAGTACCAGTGGAAGTCAAGCAATTGTTTCTGCTCTTTGGAAGTTAGATGATGGGTTTGAAACGTGGAATTCTACTGTGAATCATGCTTATTTAGCAGCGAAAAAGAAAGTGTATGCAGAAAACCTCTACACACATAATAAAATTGCGCACGATAAAAACACTAAACTTCAAACCAGCAAACTAGACCAATTGAATTCTGATAAAGATGGATACAAAATATATTTTTCTTCATCGGAAAATTCTAAAGTTGGAATGTATGCTAGTCATCCACCGAATAATTTAAGAGAGAATAATGCAAAGACTCCCTTTATATCTTGTAATGAAGATACTAGAACTCCATGGATTCTTTTCAACAGAAAAGATGAACTACAGCAGCAAATGAGTTCTCTCATTTATGAAACCTACTTACAAAAGAAACCTGAAGAGTTCTCGAACATTGAAGTGTTTGAAAATTTTATAAAACAAGAAACTCAAGGAAAAGAATTACTTGAAGAATATGATAACACTTTCTTAAATAGATTTTTATTTATTGATAAAGAAAATGAGTTATTGGCAGCTTCACAAGCTTTAACTAATATCAACAAAGCAACTATATCAAATCTAAAAGAATCTCTAAAAGAGTTAATGCTTCCTGTCAAGAACATAGAGGATTTAATGCATAAAGCTGTCGCTGTAGCTAATGGAGAAACAAAAGACCTTACATTTGAATTTAACGGTCAAAATTTTAAGAAAAAAAACATTCAACAAGGCTATCAACTATTATTTGATGAACGTGAAAAATTATTCAATGAAAGTTTTAAGGAATGGGACACACAATTTTGCGCAACTCATTTGGCCATAGCAAGAACGCAAGGAAAAGAAAATGAGTTGATTAAAATTTACAAACAACATAATACTATTATTGAAATATTTAAAACTATTTTAAACACAAAGAATTACATTTTAGAACAACTTCAAAAACTTCAAGAGGATAGTGAATTAGAACAAAGTCAGGTAATATCATTCAGCACTCGTGTTAAAGATTTGGTAGTAGATTTAAACACATCAATTAATAAAATAGATGAAATTGAATTTATTCCTATGTCTAACATCGATGATGCACAAGAATTTAAAGAAGCAATTATAGATAATGGAAAGTTTGAAAGAGGTGTTGGAAACATATTTGAAACTGGTGAATTTAACCAGATTATGAACAATTTAGAAATGGCAACTTCTCATTTACAAAGACTAGAACAAAAGAGTATTGGATTAATTTTAATGACACACAATGAGCTTCATGAAAATTTAACCTAAACCTTTGAATTAGTAAAGCTTTAGTATAATTCAGCTTTAATTAAATCAAATGGAAATAAGAATTAATTATTTGTTTTAGTCATAATTTTCAAACAAAATGTCTGAAATAAATTACTTTGATACTTTATTTTATTTCATCTAAATTTGCGCACAAAAAATTAAATATATTCACCAATGGTTGGAATCATTTTTACACTTTTAATGCTTGTGATGTTGCAGGCTGTACTAGGTTTTGATAACTTACTTTATATTTCTTTAGAATCTAAAAAAGCTCCTGCAGCAGAACAAAAACGTGTTCGTAAAACTGGGATTTTAATAGCAATCGCTTTACGTATTGTATTATTATTTGTTTTGGTTTCGATTATTGATTTCTTTCAAGAACCTTTTTCTTGGTTAACTGGAGGAGTTGATAACGTTGTCAAATTCGCTTTTAACGGACATAGTTTAATTGTGTTAGCTGGAGGTGGATTTATTATATACACTGCCATTAAAGAAATCTGGCATATGATTTCTATAAAAAATCTAGACCACGATGTCGAAGATGGTGGCAAAGGAAAAAAATCGGCAAATGCAGCAATTATAAGCATAGTAATAATGAACCTAGTATTTTCTTTTGACTCTATCTTAGCAGCGATTGGACTAACAAGTGAAATTGAAAGTTCTACAACAGCATTTATTGTTATGGCTATTGCAATTGTTATTAGTGGTTTACTAATGTTATTTCTGGCGGATAGAATTTCAGCTTTTTTAGCTAAAAACAGAATGTATGAAGTACTTGGTTTATTTATTTTACTAGTTGTAGGAATAATGTTGGTTACTGAAGGTGGTCATTTAGCACACATTAAGTTATTTGGAAACCCTATTGAGCCAATGAGTAAAACAACTTTCTATTTTGTTATTGCAGTTTTAGTTGTTACCGATATTGTTCAGGGTAGATATCAGAAAAAAATATTAGCAGAGTTAGAAGATCAAAAAAAAGATAATTAGATAATATAATTTTTCTTAAGATATATTTTAAAAACCAGCACAAAAGTGCTGGTTTTTCTTTTTCCTTTTAAACCTTTCTCGGGTTTTGATGTCTTAGATAAAAACAATGAGATTATGAAGATATTTAAAACACTTTTTATCGCTACCCTAACGTTGTCAATTAGCCCAATCCATGGACAAAACTTAGGTAATACCAAAGAAGCTTTCGACAATAACAAAGACATGTTTATTAATCATGAGCAATTAAACAGAGACATTGCTCAACTAAAAAGTTTTAATACGAAAATTAATGCTTTTGAAGAAGCGTTTATAGCACACGACACAAAACTTGTGAAAGTTTTAAAAGCTGATATTTTAGCTGACATGAAGCGTGAAATAAGGGAAAGTAAACGAAAAATCAGACAAGATCAAAAAGAACTTCAACGAAGTAAAAGAGAACTTGGAAGATCACGAAGAGAAGCAAGAAATCATTCTTCATTTGGTAATAGAAGAGCCCAAAGAGACGATAGAAGAGATAGAAGAGATGACAGAAGAGACAAAAAAGATGATGTTCGCGATTTAAAAAGACAAATCAAAAGAACAGATCGTCAAAAAGAAATTATGAAAGCCATAAAAGCGTATAACTTTTTAGCTAAAAAAGCTCCAGGAAAAAATAAACTTATGACAAACTCAAAGTTATTAAAGGAGTTTGCTCAAACAATGGAAGCAGATATTATAGAAACTAAGAGGGAAATTATAGAGGATAAAAAAGAAATTCGAGAAGATAGAAGAGAAAGAAGAGAAGATAGAAGAGGATAGATTCTCGGCATTCCCTGATTTTGAAAGCATCTTGTCTTAGTACAAGATGCTTTTTATTTTAGAAAACTCATTACTGAATTAAAAAAGTATTGTGGATTTTCAGCATGTAACCAATGACCTGCATTTGGGACAGTCTCTAAACTGTAATTAGGAAAATGTGAACTCAGCAAATAAGCATCTTCATCAAGTATGTACTGTGATTTCCCTCCTCTCAAAAACAAAGTATCTCCGTCATACGTTAATTCAGCAGACAAGCCTTTAACAACCTCACTGTAATTATCTGTAAGTGCTTCTAAATTAAAACGAAAACCTAACTGTCCTTTTTCTACCCAATAAGTATTTTTAAGTATAAACTGACGCACACCTACTTGAGGAATTAACTCAGACAATTTCTCATCAATTAATTTTCGAGTTTTATGTATTTTAAAATCAATTGAATTTAGAGCTCTAATTATATCTTGATGATGTGGAGGATATTCTTTTGGAGCGATATCAGCAACAATTAATTTATCTATTAATTCAGGATACTTTGTAGAGAACAACATGGCTGTTTTTCCTCCCATTGAATGCCCTAACAAATACACCTTTTTCAATTCATGATGCTTGATGTATCTGTAAAGGTCTTCCACCAATAACTCGTAAGAAAATGCTTCTGAATGAAAACTTCTCCCATGATTACGCTGATCAATAAGATGAACTTCTAATTGTTCTTCAGCAAACTTATTTGCTAAGCTTTTCCAATTATCACCCATTCCAAAAAAACCATGTAAAATTAAAAACGGCTTTCCCTCTCCTACTATTCTAGAATGTAAAATACTCTCCATAATTATTGAAGTCGATGTAAGTACATGTTAATTACATTTTCAATTCCTAAATAAATACTTTCAGAAATTAACGCATGACCGATAGACACTTCAGCCAGGTTAGGAATATTATTTTTAAAGAATTCGATATTCTCCAAATTTAAATCATGACCAGCATTAATACCTAAGCCTAATTTATGAGCTAAAATTGCAGCTTCCGTGTAAGGCTTTACAGCTTCCCTATTTCCTTTTTCATATTCTCTAGCAAAATCTTCTGTATACAGTTCAATTCTGTCAACTCCTGTCTTAGCTGCTGCTTCAATTAATTTTAAATCGGTTTCTATAAAAATAGAAGTTCTAATTCCGGCTTCCTTAAATTCGGAAACCACTTCTTTCAAATAAGATTGATGCTTTACAGTATCCCAACCTGCATTTGAAGTAAGCACTTCTTCTCCATCAGGAACCAACGTAACTTGCGTTGGTTTTATAGCTAAAACTAAATCCGTAAATTTTTGTATCGGATTACCTTCTATATTATACTCTGTAGTAACAACAGGTTTTAAATCGTATGCATCTTGATAACGTATATGGCGTTCATCTGGTCTCGGGTGGATTGTAATTCCATCAGCTCCAAAGCTTTGAATATCTTTTGCTACTTGCAATAAATTGGGCACATTTCCTCCTCTAGAATTTCTTAGCGTAGCTATTTTATTAATATTTACACTTAATTTTGTCATCATTATATTTTAAGATTACAAAAATAACCTATTAAAACTTTTTAAACTATATTCGTATCAATGAATATTTACGTTCGTATTTATGAATATTAACGACTACATTTTAAAGGAAATTAAAGCACTCACTCCGGAAAGTTCTGTGAGTAATGCACTTAATATCTGCGAACATTTTCCGATTACACATATTCCTATTGTTAAAGACAATAAATTGATTGGTTGTTTTGCTGAAGATGATATTCAAACCATAGAAAAAGAACATGCAGAATTAAACGAATACCTTCATTTAATTCAACATTTTCATGCAAACAAAAAATCTTCATTACTCGAATTAATTTCTCTTTTTGCTGAAAACGATTGTAATATCATTCCAGTTTTAGATGAAAAACAAAATTATGTTGGATATTATGATTTAAGAGACATTTTGGATTTATTCGCTGATAGTCCCTTTATGCATAATGATAATGCAACACTAATAGTTGCAAAATCGAAAGCTGATTTTTCTATGAGTCAAATCTCTCAAATTGTAGAGAGTAATAAAGCTAAACTATTAGGATTATATGTTTCTCGAGAAACAGTTGATGATATTGAAGTTACTCTAAAAATATCATCTGAAGAAATGAATGAAATTATTCAAACTTTTAGACGATACGATTACAATGTTATTTCTCAGCTAGAAGACGACATGTATTTAGAAGAATTAAAAGACAGAGCTAATTACTTCAAGAAATATCTTGACATGTAATATGTAAATTAAAAAACAGAAAACATTGAAAAAAGTAGCCATATACGCGCAATCTTATTCTGTATCAAGCCAAGAGGAAATAAAAACCTTAATTGAAATTTTAGAAGAACACAACACTGTTATATTTATTGAAAAAGACTTTTACAATCTTCTTTCAAATCATAATTTATTAAAGAAAAAATATCCTGTTTTTGGTAATTTTGATGATCTTTCAGATTCTTTTGATGTTTTATTTTCTGTAGGTGGAGACGGTACAATTTTAAGAGCTGTTACCTACATTAGAGATTTAAACATTCCTATCTTGGGAATTAATTCTGGTAGATTAGGATTTTTGGCTACCGTTCAAAAACAAGAGATAAAAGAAGCTATTGAACTTCTTGTAAAAGGTGAATACACAGTTCAAGAACGAACATTATTGCAATTAAAAACAAATCCTGAAACTAATGCTTTTTCGGATTTAAACTTTGCACTAAACGAAATCACAATTGCAAGAAGAAACACTACTTCTATGATTGGTGTTAAAACCTATTTAAACGAAGAGTATTTGACTAACTATTGGGCTGATGGATTAATTATCGCGACGCCGACTGGTTCAACAGGTTACTCTTTAAGTTGTAATGGTCCTGTAATTTTACCCAACTCAACTAGTTTAATTATAACTCCAATTGCTCCACATAATTTAAATGCAAGACCGATAGTAATTCCAGAGGAAACAACTATTCAACTTGAAATAAGCGCTCGAGAAAAAGATTTTCTAATATCATTAGACTCAAGAATAACCACAGTACCGCAAGAAACCAAGGTTTTTATAGAAAAAGCTCCTTTTACCATTAAGACAATTCTTCTAAAAGAACAATCGTATTTAAAAACATTGCGAGAAAAATTATTATGGGGAGAAGACATCCGAAATCAAGCTTCTTCTTAAAACCATAAATCGTTACAATAATTCTTTAAAAAGAAAGTTAATCAAAAAGACAGATTATTAACTTTTTAAAGCAAATTCAATTCCATATATTTGCACGCTATTTCTTACAATGAGGAGGTTTATATTAATATTATTTACAATTTTAACTACTAGTTCGTACTCTCAAATCCATGAGGTTGGTATTTTCTTAGGAGGATCTAACTTTATAGGAGATATTGGAAGAACTAATTATGTCTTCCCAAATAAAATAGCAGGAGGACTTGTTTATAAGTATAATTTAAACCCGAGAATAGCGATTAGAGGTAATTACACAGCTCTTCCTATAAGCGGAGACGATAATGATTCTGATAATCTTTTTCGCGAACAAAGAAATTTTAGTTTCAACAATACCATTAACGAGATTGCTGCAGGTTTAGAATTTAATTTCTTCGAATATAATGTTCGTTCATTAGGACATACTTTTACCCCTTATATTTTAGCGCAAATTGGAGCTTTCAATTACAACGTTCCAGAGTCTGTTGTTGGGGGTAACGTTCAATTTACAAGTGATTTTTCTCTTTCTATTCCTCTAGGTATTGGAATAAAAGGAAGA
Organism: Tenacibaculum sp. MEBiC06402; assembly: GCF_049239625.1. Classification (NCBI taxonomy): domain Bacteria; kingdom Pseudomonadati; phylum Bacteroidota; class Flavobacteriia; order Flavobacteriales; family Flavobacteriaceae; genus Tenacibaculum; species Tenacibaculum sp. MEBiC06402. The sequence goes on along the minus strand of NZ_JBMKKT010000100.1, from coordinate 8,086 downwards.
ATTTCCGACCATCTAGCTTTTGCTTTTGAATCAGCTGTGCGTCTTACTTTCAAAGACAATCTTGATTACACAACGGATAAAATTACCTCACTTAATTTTGGAGGTAATGGGAATGATTTTTATACTTTTACCGGATTTTCAATAGTATACACTTTCGGAAGACCGGCCTGTTATGCTGATACTGAATGATTTATGAATGAAAAACTACAAAGTATAAACTTAAACAATGTTCCAAATCATATTGCTATTATCATGGATGGTAATGGTAGATGGGCCAAAAAGCAAGGAATGCAACGTGTTTTTGGACACAGGAATGCCTTAACTGCAGTAAGACAATCCGTTGAGGGTGCTGCTGATATCGGTGCTAAATTCATTACTCTTTATGCTTTTTCTACTGAAAATTGGAATAGACCCAAATTAGAAGTAGATGCTCTAATGAGCTTATTAATTAATTCATTGAAAAAAGAACTTCCAGATTTTCATAAAAATGGAATAAAAGTAAATAGCATTGGAGCTATAGAAAACCTACCTAAAAGAGCTCAAAAAGTCCTTCAAGAAGTTATTCATGAAACTCGCAACAACACTACCATAACACTAACATTTGCTTTAAGTTATGGAAGCAGAGAAGAAATTGTTAATGCTATCAAAAACATATCTAAAAAAGTTGTTAATAACGAAATTGACGTTAAAAAAATTGATGAAAAAATTATAAATAATCATTTATATACATTTAATTTGCCCGACGTTGATTTAATGATTCGAACAAGTGGGGAACAAAGAATCAGCAATTTTTTATTGTGGCAAATGGCCTATGCAGAACTGTATTTTACGGAGGTATTATGGCCAGACTTTAGAAAAGAAGATCTTTTTGACGCAGTAATAAACTATCAAAACAGAGAACGTAGATTTGGAAAGACAAGTGAACAGATTGATACAGATGTATAATAAGTTATTTTTAGTAGTAATATTTTTCGCAGTGACTGCGATTTCTAGAGCTCAAGAAACACCAAAAGACAGTATAAGTCCTAATACTAATGTAACGAGTAAAATAAATTACGAAAAAGGGAAAGAATATATTTTAGGAGGTTTTACGGTTACCGGTCTTCAAAAATTTACTGAATCTACAGTAAAAGTTTATACTGGATTAGTTGAAGGACAACCAATAAAACTCCCTGGGGATAAATTAACAAGTGCCATTAAAAAGCTATACGAAAGTAAGCAGTTTAGTGCCGTTGATGTTTATTTGTCGAAAATTGAAGGAACTACAGTGTACTTACAATTCGATGTTGTTGAACTTCCTAAATTAAACAACACTCAGATTACTGGAGTAAGTAAATCGAAATCTAAGGAGTTAATTAAAGAAACTGAATTAAAAAGAGGTGTTCAAGTAACAGATAACTTAATTGTTACTACTAGAAACTATATAACGAAAAAATACACCGACAAAGGATTCTTAAAAACGAAAGTTTCTCTAACAACGAAAAAAGATACCACCGATACGAATACCGTAAATATGTACATTCATATTGACAAAGGAGATCGTATTAAAATTAAAAATATTGATTTTGTTGGAAACAAGGCTTTATCTGAAGGTAAATTAAGAGGGTTAATGTCGAACACCAAGAGAAAATTTCTAGGTCGTTTTTGGAAGTCTTCTAAATATATTGAAGATGACTTTAAAGAAGATTTAGAAAGTATCCTTGAACGCTACAGTGAGTTAGGTTTTAGAGATGCAAGAATCTTAGATAATCAATTAACTTGGAACGAAGATAACACGATCAATATAGAAATCGAATTAGAAGAAGGTAGACAATACCGTTTTGGAGATATTCTATTTGTTGGAAACAAAAAGTACACGGACGACTTTTTAAATCAATTCTTAAGAATTGAAAAAGGTGATGTGTATAATGGAAAAGTTCTAAAAGAGCGTATCTCAGGTGATGGAACTCCTGATTCACAAGATATTCAGACGTTGTACCACAATAACGGTTACTTATTCTCATCTGTAAATGCAGTAGAAACCAAAGTAAAAAATGATTCTATTACTGTAGAAATTCGTATCCGTGAAGATGAGCCTGCAACTATTCGTAAAGTAACGGTAGTAGGAAACGATAAAACTAATGATCATGTAATTTACAGAGAATTAAGAGTAAAACCAGGTGATTTATTTAGTAGACAAAATATTATACGTTCGATTCGTGAAATTGGGCAATTAGGTTTCTTTGACACAAATGTTGTTCCTGATGTAAAACCTGATTATCAAAATAAAACTGCTGATATCGAGTTTTCTGTTGTAGAAAAAGGAGGAAGCCAAATCGAATTACAAGGAGGATTTGGGGGAGGTTCTTTCATAGGAACTCTTGGTTTATCATTCAACAATTTCTCTGTAAGAAATATTTTCAACAAAGACGCATACACTCCTCTTCCGATGGGAGACGGTCAAAGTTTATCTTTACGATTACAAGCAAGTAGAACAAATAATACCTATAGTTTATCTTTTACAGAGCCTTGGTTAGGTGGTAAAAAGCCGCAGTCTTTATCATTCTCTGTGTATTTCTCTAATCAATATCGTTTTGATTTTAGAACAAACACTGTAGATAGAAGTCAAAGCTTAGGAATCTTTGGAGCATCAGTAGGTTTAGCAAAAAGATTACAATGGCCAGATGATTTCTTTACACTTTCACAAAACATAAGTTATCAAAGAATTGGTCTAGAGAGTTTCCCTTACCGTGTTGGTAACTCCAACGCTATTTTAAATAATGGTGATTTAAATAACCTTTCTTACACAGTTGCTCTAACACGAAATTCAGCAGGACCTAGTTTAATTTTCCCAACTTATGGTTCAGAATTCTCTTTAAGAGCAAAAGCCACTTTCCCTTACTCTCTTGTAAACGGAAAAGATTTAACTGAGCCTGATAACTTAACAAATGACGAGCGACAAGCTTTCTTAGCGGACAGATATAAATGGTTAGAATATTATAAGTTATCTGCTAAGGGTAAATGGTATACAGCATTAGCAAACAAGTTAGTATTAATGTCTAATTTTGAATTAGGTTACTTAGGAACTTATAATAATGATCTTGGTTTAACTCCCGTTGAAAGATATTTTGTTGGTGGTGATGGAATTGCACAAGGACAATTAGATGGACGAGAGATTGTAGGTTTAAGAGGTTACGCCAATAATAGAATTTCATCTATTGAAGGAGGGTCTATTTACAATAAATTCCAATTAGAATTACGTTATTCAATCACAGATAAACCATCTGCATCCATATATACACTAGGATTTTTAGAAGCAGGTAATGCTTATGACAATTTTAGTACTTTTAATCCGTTTGAATTGAAGCGATCTGCTGGACTAGGTGTTCGTATATTTATGCCAGCATTCGGATTATTAGGTATTGATTTTGCCCACGGATTTGATCCTTTACCAGGATTCACAGAAAAATCAGGGTGGCAAACTCATTTTATTATTGGAAGACAGTTCTAAAAACTTACATTTGTGATGTGTATTGCTTTTTGGCACGGTTTTTTCTAAACACATTATAAAGATGAAAAAAAACATTTTAACATTCGTTCTTTTACTTATTGTATGCAGTACTACTGCGCAAAAAAATCAAAGGATAGCTTATATTGATATGGATTATATTTTACAAAATATTCCACAATACATAGAAGCTCAAAATGCTTTGAATGATAAAGTTGCGAAGTGGAGGGCAAATCTAGACAGAGAAGCTAGAGCTATTGAAGTATTAAAAACTGATTTAGCAAATGAAAAGGCTATACTAACTCCTGAGCTAATAGAAGAGCGTGAAGAAGATATTTCTGTGAAGCAAGAAGCTTTAAGAAGATTGGAATCTTTATACTTCGGTACAGACGGTGATATGTACATTCTCAGAAAAAAGTTAATTCAGCCTATTCAAGATCAAGTTTACAATGCTGTTCAAACGATTGCTGCCAGAAAAAAATACGATTTCGTTTTTGATAAATCAAGCGAATTAATAATGCTGTATTCTAATAAAAAACACGATATTAGCGCGACTGTTTTAAAGCTGATAAATATCGACCAGAAAAAACAGGATAAGCTTGATAAAATCGCTGAGAAAAAGAAGTTATTAAGCAATAACGAACTCTCTGAAGAGGCAAAGCAAAGAGAAGCTAAAAAAGCAGCATTAAAGCAAAAGAAATTATCAGAGAGAGAAGCTAAGTTAAAAGAAATTGAAGAGAAAAGACAAGCGCGTTTAAAAGCTCGAGAAGAAAAGAGAAGATTATTAAAAGAAAAAAAGGACGCTCTTAAAAAGGCTAAAGAAGAGGCTAAGAAAAAAGCTGAGGAAAAGAAAATAGAAGATAGTGACCAAAAAACAGGTAAATAACAAGAAAAAAGAACATAAAATTAAAATTATAACAAACATGAAACATTTAAAGACGTTATTATTAGTTGCGATTTTTACGATAGGATTAGGTGGTGTGGCAAATGCTCAAAAAATTGCACACATTAATACCGACAAATTATTAGCTGAAATGCCAGAAACTAAAGCATTGAAGGCTGAGCTTGAAAAATTAAGAACTACATATAGAAACGATATTGAAGGAATGTTTAAGAAACTTGAAGCGAAAGTAAAAAAGTACGAAGCTGAAGGTAAAACTCAAACACAAGAGGTAAATGTAAAAAGAGCTCAAGAAGTTCAATTAGACCGTCAAAAAATTGCTCAAGCTGAGCAAACTATGAACCAAGAAATGGCGAAAAGATACCAAGAAAAAACTTTACCTATTTTAAAGAAAGCTGAAGATGCTATTAAGGCTGTGGCTGCTGAGAAAGGTTTTGTTTATGTAATGGATGCTTCTCCAGGTAAAGGGTTAATCGTTTACGAAAAAGGAGATGATATTTTTGCTGCTGTAAAAGCTAAATTAGGTTTCTAAGAACATAGAAAATAATATTTTTAAAAATCCTGCTCTTAAAAGGCAGGATTTTTATTTTTGTAATAATAATGAATGCATCAGCAAAACAGCCTATAGGAATTTTTGATTCTGGTATTGGGGGAACTTCTATTTGGAAAGAAATTCATTCTCTCTTGCCAAATGAACAGACCATATATCTATCAGACAGCAAGAATGCTCCGTATGGACAAAAATCTCGACAGGAGATTCTAAACTTATCCATAAAGAATACCGAATTTCTAATTCAACATAATTGTAAACTGATAGTAGTAGCTTGTAATACAGCAACGACAAATGCAATACATTATTTAAGACAACATTATCCCATTCCTTTTATTGGTATAGAACCTGCCATAAAACCAGCTTCTATTTTAACAAAATCAAAAAAAATTGGTATTCTAGCTACCAAAGGAACTTTAAATAGTTCCTTGTTTGAAAAAACTTCATCTAAGATTAATCAGGAAGTTCAAATTATAGAACAAATCGGAGAAGGTTTGGTTGAACTAATTGAAAATAATCAAATTAACTCTAACGAGATGCATCAACTACTACTAAAATACTTAGAACCAATGTTGAAGGAAAATGTAGATTGTTTAGTTCTTGGATGTACTCATTACCCATATTTAATTCCAAAAATAAAGGAAATAGTTGGTGAAAATCTACAAATTATTGATTCTGGTGAAGCAGTTGCTCGACAAACAAAAAACGTTTTAACCAAGCAGAGTTTATTGAATACGTCTACTTATAAAAAAGAAAACATTTTCTATATCAATAAAGAAAAGCAAATTCTAGAGCAAATTTTACTTGATTATCCAGAGGTAATAATTAATGAAAAAGACTTTTAAAACAACTGTCCATTGATATTTGGACAAGCTGCTAATCTTTTCTTTCTACATAACACATTTAAACCTAAGGATATTTGGTGAAATCCTGCATCAGAGAATAATATATCTCCAAATTGTTTGGTGTAAGTATAAGAAACCATAAATCGGTTAAAATTAACACCGAAAATAGGTGAAATATATTGAGAGTTACCGAAGGTATTACCACCAAAAGAACTTCTAAAAGAAGCCGCTAACCATAGTTTCGTTTTCTTAAAGTTCTTGTAAACCTTTACATTAAGATCTAAGATTTTCTCTTGAGTTTGCTCTTTAAACTGGAACATAAAAGAAGGTTCATATTGAAGTCGCGTTTCATCCCCAAAAAAATATCCAGCTCCCAAAATATAGTTTCTTAAGTTTAAGGCATCAAACTCATTTCTTAAATTATCTTTTGCTGTTAAAAAGATGTTTTTAATTGTTAAATAACTTGATAACCCTTTATAGTGATAACCCAAGCCAAAATCTGCATTTACATAAAGTTCACTTTCAATTAACTGCCTTACTGTAGGATCACCAGCAAATGTGGTTTGATCTACTTGATTTTGCACTCCAGATAATGATAAACCAAACGATAATTGATTAAAAACATTACCTCTATCCATTTCTAGATGATAAGCATAGGTAGCTTGAAAGGCTTGCTGAGAATGAAAACCATTTTTATCATTAAAAAAAACAGCTCCGTATGCCGCTTTAGAATCAGCATTTAACTTAGCATGAAAACTTAGCGTTTGAAGTTCAGGAGCATTATCCACACCTAACCACTGCGTTCTTGCCGTTAAACGAATTTTTCCACAATCTCCAATTCCGGCAGCAGCAGGATGAATTAAGTAAACATTATCCGATAAATAATCTTGGTATATTGGTAAGGTTTCTTGCGCCTGTACCCCAATCGCAGCTAAAACCAAAAAGCTAATTTTAATTAAAAACTTCATTTAATAACGTTTACTTTAAGCCGACAAATATATTTCATTTAATTTCAACTTACTAATATTAAGTGTTAAAGAAGATAGTACGATTAGGTTAAACGTATGAAACAAATACTTAAAACTACATTAACTCGAATTTTGTTACATCAAAAAAACGGTCAATCTCGTTAACTCGCAAATTATTTACACTTTCACTCCTGATGTTAACTCCTTTAAAACCTTCATTTTAAATATTTAATCTCTCATTACTCAATGAAAAACCGTAAAATTTAACTCCCTCTATTCCCTTTTTAATATTTTCTTAACATTTGAAAATATTAACTTTAAGGGCATTCCCACGTTAATCCACTCGGGATTTTCACATAATTAAAGAGCTCTTCAATTCGATTGAAGGGCTTTCTTTTTAATTATAAAAAAATGATGATTAAGAAAATGAAACTATACATTATCCCCAATGTTATTTCAAACCTATAATTATCTTTACTCTTAGTCATTTGTTGCTTTTATGAAATAAACCTTACAATTATCACTACATTGATAACGGCAAGAGTTATTTTAAATAAATAATCCACAATAGATTTGAGAAAATTATCCTCTCCACCGCATAAAACAGTTATCCCTATCTTTTACCCTACTTTTTGAGTTAAAAAAAAGCCTTTCAAACTTATTTGAAAGGCCTTTACTTGATTTATAGCAAAGCTATTAGGTAAAAAATGAGTCCATACATAACTATTAAGGTCATTTCAAACCGGTAATTATCTTTACTCTTCTTCATTTATCTTTATTTTTTAATAAATCTACGAACACCTTTACCAGAAGTTGTTTCAATAATCATAAAATACAATCCTTTTGATAGACTAGATACATTTATAGATTCGTTTGACATTGTACTAGAAACTACTTCTTTACCAAGGACATTGTAAATTTTAATCTTTTCAACAATCTCTTTTGATTCAATATGAATAATATCTTCAACTGGATTTGGATATAATTTGAATGGCACTTTAAATTTCTCATCATTGATACCTAAAGTAACAGAAAATGACGCGGTAACTGTTTTATCTCCATCCATTGTTACTGTAATTTGAGTGGTATTTCCCGTAGCATCTCCACTCCAACTATCAAATTGGTAACCAGAATCTGGTACAGCGGTTAAAGTAACTACAGTTCCGTCATCATAAGTTCCATTAACTGGATTTGGACTTGCTGTTACTGACCCATTGGCTGCATTAACAGTTAACGTTCTTTGAATCGGGCTGAAGTTGGCAGTAACAGTTTTATCGGCGTCCATAGTAATATTTAACGGATTTGTTGTTCCACTAGCATCTCCACTCCATCCTG